>NZ_JBSFTT010000029.1:0-108544 GCF_053591415.1 Streptomyces sp. NPDC003032
ATGGCCCGGCAGGCCGAGGCCGACCGCGAGCGGCGGGCCCGCGTCATCAACGCCGACGCCGAACTGCAGGCGTCCAAGAAACTCGCCGAGGCCGCGAAGGAGATGTCCACGCAGCCCGCGGCGCTGCAACTCCGGCTGTTGCAGACCGTGGTGGCCGTCGCCGCCGAGAAGAACTCCACCCTCGTCCTGCCCTTCCCGGTGGAGCTGCTCCGCTTCCTGGAGCGGGCCCAGCAGCCGGGCGGCGGCCAGAGGTCCGAAAGCCCTGACGTGTCAGAGCGCCAGCAGGTAGCTGGTCCCCGGGCGGCCGTCGAGCCGGATGTCGCCGGTGGGCACGAAGCCGGTGCGGGCGAGAACGGCCCGTGAGCCCGGGTTGTCGAACGTCGTCGCCGCGCGGAGTTCGGTGAGGCCGTACGCGGTGACGGCGAGGTCGCAGGCCTGCCGGACGGCGCGGGTGGCCAGGCCCTGTCCGGCGGCCCGCTGCGCGATCCGGTAGCCCAGCTCGGCGCCGCCGTCGGCCACGTCGACGAGATTGACCCGCCCGAGCACCGCGCCCGCGTCGTCCACCAGGACGTGGAAGAAGCAGACCCCCGCGGCCTGCTCGGCGAGGAGGGCGCTGTGCCGCGCCGCGAAGTCCCGGAAGTAGGCGTCACCGCGGTCGGGCACCGACGCGGCGAAGTAGGCGCGGTTCGCCTCCTCGAAGGCGAGCAGGGCGGGCGCGTGCTCGGCGCCGAGAAGCTGGAGTTCAGGGGCGTTGGAAGGGGCGTTGGAAGGGGCGTTGCAAGGGGTGTTCGAGGGAGTGTTCGAGGAGATGGGCATGGAGGAACCTTACGCATCCGGCCACCGCTGAGAAGGCCCGCTCAGGCGCGCCCGCGGAACGCCCGCCGGTAGCTGTCCGGCGCGACCCCCACCGCGCGGCGGAAGTGGCGGCGCAGCGTCGCGGCCGTGCCCATGCCGCAGTCCTCGGCGATCCGGTCGACGCTCCGTCCGGTGTTCTCCAGCAGCTCCTGGGCGCGCTGGACGCGTTGCGCCAGCAGCCACTGGATCGGTGTCGTGCCGGTGACGGCGGTGAAGAGCCGCGTCAGCTGGCGCGGGCTCAGGCGGGCGCGCGCCGCGAGGTCGGTCACGGTGAGCGGCTCGGCGATGCGGGTGAGCGCCCACGCCAGCACGTCGGCGAGCCGGTGGTCGCCCTCCGCGGGGACCGGTTCCGCGATGAACTGGGCCTGGCCGCCGGGCCGGTGCGGGGCGACGACCATGCGGCGGGCCAGGTCGCTCGCGACGGCGGCGCCGTGGTCGCAGCGCACCATGTGCAGGCACAGGTCGATGCCCGCGGCCTTGCCCGCGGAGGTCAGCACCGTGCCGTCGTCCACGTAGAGCACGCCCGCGTCGACCTCGACGGCGGGGTGGCGTTCGGCGAGCCGCGCGGCGTGGGACCAGTGGGTGGTGGCGCGCCGCCCGTCGAGGAGACCGGCGGCGGCGAGGACGAACGCGCCGGTGCAGATGGACGCCACCCGGGCTCCCGCCTCGTGCGCGGCACGGACCGCTTCGACCAGGTCGGTGGGCGGGTCCTCGGCGGCGTCGTGGCAGGCGGGCACGATCACCGTGTCGGCGGCGGCCAGTGCGTCGAGCCCGTGCGGGGTCTCGGCGAGGAACCAGCCTCCGGCGCGCGTGCCACCCGCGCGGTCCGGGGCGCAGAGGACGAGGTCGTACCAGGACGTGACGCCGTCGGGCGGGGCGAGGCCGAACACGCCGGTGGGGATGGCGAGTTCGAAGAGCGGTATCCCGTCGGTGACGGCCAGTGCGACAGTAGCCATGTCGGTAACTGTACGGATGGTGTCGTTACCGCCACTCGTCGCGTGATCGGCTGGCGGCGACGCTGGTGGGCATGAGAAAGCACATGACACGGGCGGCGCCGTTCGTCGCCGCCCGTCCCTGGCTGCGGGTCGGTCTTGCGGTGGCCGCGGTGGGGTGGGGCGCCAACCAGTTCGTGCCGCTGCTGTTGATGTACCGGTCCGGGCTCGGGCTCTCCGCGTCGACGGTGCAGGCCACGTTCGGCCTGTACGCGGTCGGGCTGATCCCGGGGCTGCTGCTCGGCGGCCCGGTCTCCGACCGCCGCGGGCGGCGGCGGGTCGTGCTGCCCGCTCTCTGCGCGTCTCTGCTCGGCAGTCTGCTGTTGATCGCCGGGGGCTCGGGCGTGGGCTGGCTGTTCGCCGGGCGGCTCGTCTCCGGGGCGGCCAGCGGGGCGGCGTTCAGTGCGGGCGCCGCGTGGATCAAGGAGCTCTCCCCGGTGGGGCCGGGTGGCGGGGCCTCGCCCGGCGCGCGGCGGGTGACCGTGACGATGACCGCGGGGTTCGCCGCGGGACCGCCGGCGGCCGGGGTTCTCGCCCAGTGGGGCCCCGCGCCCACCGTGCTGCCCTATCTGCCGCACCTGGCACTGCTGTTGATCGCCCTGCCGCTGCTCGCGGCGGCTCCGGAGACGCGTGGTCCGTCCGGCCCTGGAGGAGTCCGGGGCGGCCTGCGGCTCCTTGTTCCGCCGCCGGGCCGGATGCGCACCGTGGTGGCGCCGCTCGCGCCGTGGGTGTTCGGCTCCGCGTCGATCGGACTCGCCTATCTGCCAGGGCTCGTAGGGAGCCGCCTGGCGGATCACGCGCTCGTGTTCAGCGCCGGTTCGGCCATGCTGACCGCGCTCGCCGGCATCCTCGTACAGCCCTTGGTGCGCGGGGTGGACCGGCCCGGTTCGGCGCGTCTGCTCACCACGGCGCTCGCGCTGGTCGTGGCGGGCCTGCTGGCCGCCGCGGGCGCGGCGGCGACGTACGAGCCGCTGCTGGTGGCCGCCGCGGCGCTCGCCCTCGGCGCGGGTTACGGTGCCGCCCAGGTCTGCGGGCTCCTGGAGGTGCAGCGCCTGGCCCGCCCCGCGGAACTGGCCACGCTCACCGCGCTCTACCAGGCGCTGTCCTATCTGGGGTTCGCCGCGCCGTTCCTGCTGGCGGCGGCCCAGCGCGCCGTACCACCCAGCGTGCTGCTGCCCGTGATGGCGGGCCTCGCGGGCCTGACGCTGCTCTGGACGAGGCGCGCGGCGAACCGTCCGCCGCGCGCGGCCCCGTACCGCCACGACCACGACCACGACCACGAGCACGAGCAAGGCCATGGCCTCGGCCAAGGCCGCAACTACGAACGTACGGAGCACTCACATGGCTGACGTCACGACATACAACGCCCGATCGGCGGCCGTTCCCGAATTGGTGACCCTCGGGGCCGCCGAGGCCGCCCGCGCCCTGCGCGCCAAGGAGTTCTCCAGCACCGAACTCGTCCGGGCCGTCCTCGACCGCGTCCGGACGGTGAACCCCCGGGTGAACGCGGTCCGCGAGGTACTGGCCGACCAGGCGCTGCGCGCCGCGGCCGCTGCGGACCGGCGGCTCGCGGCGGGCCGTCCCGCCGGGCCGCTGGACGGCGTACCGGTCACCGTCAAGGACAACGTCGATGTCGCGGGCTCGGCGACCACGCAGGGCGTCGCCGCCCTGTCCGAGGCCGTCGCCCCGGTGGACGCGCCCGCCGTGGCGCACCTGCGCGCGGCGGGGGCGATCCCGGTCGCCCGCACCAACATGCCGGATCTCGCGCTGCGTTGGCACACCGACAGCGGGCTCATGGGGCCCACGCTCAACCCGTGGGACGCGCGGCTCACGCCCGGCGGTTCTAGCGGCGGCGAGGCCGTGTGCCTGGCCACGGGGATGAGCCCGCTCGGTATCGGCAACGACCTCGGCGGCTCGCTGCGCTGGCCCTCGCAGTGCGCGGGGACGACGGCGCTGCGCCCCACGCTCGGCCGCGTCCCGCACGCGCTGTCCGTCGAGCCGGTCACCAAGCCGGTGAGTCTCCAGCTCATCGAGGTGCAGGGCCCGATGGCCCGCCGCGTCGAGGACCTGCGTCTCGCGCTCGGCGTCCTGTCCGCGCCCGATACGCGCGACCCGTGGCACGTGCCCGTCCCCGCTCAGTACGCGCCCGAACTGCCGCGCCGCGTACACGTGTTGCACGAGATGGCGGGCGTCCGGTACGACCCGTCGGTCGCCGAGGCCGTCCGGCGCGCGGCGGCGACCCTGGAGGCGCAGGGGTACGAACTGTGCGACGTCCCGCCGCCGAACCTCGCGGAGGCGGCGGCCGGTTGGGCCCGTCTCATGGCGAGTGACGCCCGCCGAGCGTGGCCCGCGGCGAAGGATCTGGTCTCCGCGGACGGCCGCCGCTTCATGGAGCTGATCTTCCAGCTGGTGCCCGCCCTCGACCTGGACGCGTACGCCGAACTCTTCACGACCCGGCAGCGGATCGCCCGCGCCTGGGCGGAGTACCAGCGCACCACTCCCCTGGTCCTCGCGCCGGTCTTCGCGGGGCGTGCCTTCCGCGCCGGAGGCGACCTCGACGGTGTCGAAGCGGCGCACGGCATCGTGGACGGGCTCCGCGCGACGGTCGCCGTCAACTTCCTCGGGCTGCCCGCCGTCGCGGTTCCGGTCGGCCTGGTCGACGGCCTCCCGCAGGGGGTGCAGCTGATCGGCCCGCGCTTCGGCGAGGAACTGTGCCTGCGGGCGGCCGAGTCGATCGAGTCGGCGCTCGGGGCGGTGACGCCGGTGGATCCATGGAGCGGGCAGGGCGGGCAGGGTGGCCAGGACGGCCTGGGTGGCCACGCCGGCCAGGACAGCCAGGGTGGCCGGCCCGGCTGATCGCACGCCTGGGCGGCCACCCTTCGCGCTACGGGGCGTTCCGGACCGTACCGGTGACCACCGGGCCCTCCCGCGGTTCCCAGTTCTCGTCGTACGGGAACAGCTGGGCCTTCAGGGACTCGTCCGGCTCGCGCACACCGTCCTTGATGGTGGGTACGCGCACCTCGACGCTCTTCTTGCCCGCGGGCACGGTGAGGAACAGGGATTCGCCGTCCTCCCCCATCTTGGAGAGCGCGCGCCCCGGGCGGGGTTTCTGACCGGCCTCGTCCTTCAGCCAGCGCGGGTCCACGTCGAGCGTGGACAGCTCGGCGCCGTCGTCGACCGGCAGGAAGGCGAGCCCGGCCATGACGTCCACGTCGACGGGTTCCGCCAGCGTCATCCGCCACTTCAGCGGCTTGCCCTCGGTGACGCGGTCGGCGACGGGCTCAAGGGTGACCTCGGGCATCGGGTCGTCGTTCCGCGCCGTCACCCCGCCGTGGTGGGAGCCGACCACGGCGCCGCGCACCGCCTTGACGAACGCGTCGTGCGTGACGTCGTAGCCGTAGCGGGTGTTGCCCCGTACCTCGACCGGTACGTCGATGTCGTGGGCGCCCGGTCGCACTGTCACCGTGCGGTGCGTGACCCGCTCCGAGCCCGGCTCGGGAACGAAGAGGCGGACCTGGCCGCTGCCCGTGCCGGAGACCTTCACCGGAACCCGGTAGGTGCGCGCCCCGGAGTCGCCTTCGTCGACGGTCAGCCGGCCGATGTCGACGCGGGGCAGCGCGGCCGGCTTCACCGCGGGCGTGCCCGGGCGCCGGCCCCATGCGTCCATCAGCCACGCCTTGCCTGAGCGGCCGCGCGGGGTGAGTTCCAGGGTCCTCACCCGCTTGAGGTCCAGCTTCTCCCGGGCCTGTGCGGTCAGCGGCACGCGGACCTCCCGGGCCCAGTACGAGGCGGTCCGGCCGCTGCCCGGCAGCCCGTCGACGCGGGCCGTGCCGAGCTTCGCGCGGTGGCCGGAGGCGTCGACGAGCGTGACGTCCAGCCGGGTGCCGGTGGTGTTGGGCGGCACGATCACCCGCAGCGCCACGTCCTTGGCGCCCGCCAGGGACACCGGGCGTGCGGGGCTGATCCGCGCCGGGGAGCCTGGCCGCGTCCAGCGCATCGCCACCGCGTCACGGCCGGGCTCCGGCGAGACCTGCCACTCGGCGAAGTGCGGTGAGGCTCCCGCCGTGCCGGGCGGCAGACAGGCGCGGGCGGCGTCCGGGTGCACCTGGGCGCAGAGCCGTCCGCCCTTGACCGTGGTCGAGGCGTCCGGCAGGAAGGCCTCGGTGCGGCGCGCTCCGACGGCGTGGGTCAGCACCCGCGCGGGGTCCGCCGAGGGAGCACGGCGGTTCGAGCCGTCGAGAAGGGGGCGCACCCGGTCGTCGCCCGCGACGAACAGCCGGGCCGCCGCGGCTATGTACGTGGCGCCGGCGGTCTGCTGCTGCTTGGCGTTGAGGCGGGTCTTCTTGCCCGGCGAGCACACCGGGTCGGTGCCGTCGGACTGGAAGTCGTCGTCGGCGGGCGCCTTCGCCTGCCCGGGGGTCCATTCGCTGTTGAAGAAGTTGTGGTTGGCGCCGACCATGTAGAGCGCGCTGTGCAGGGCGGTGCCGCCGCCGACGCGGCGCGTCCCGTCGACGTAGATCTCGCCCTGGAGGTCGGAGACGTCTCCGTCGCAGCCGGGCAGGATCGTCGCGGAGGGGACGTCGGGGGCCGGGTTCTGCCCGAAGACGGTGGGGCCTATCAGGACGTTGCCGCGGATCTTCCAGCGCACCGGACCATGGTAGCCGTCCTGGTCGGCGGGCGGCGCGTAAAGGCTGTCGAGCGCGGCCCTGTTGACGCCCTCGCCGCCACGGGAGTGGCCGACGAGGAGCACGCGGGACAGGTCCGCGGGCGCGACCTTCCGCACGGCCGCCGGTGCGTCGCCCCGCCGCTCGGCCCAGTCCGCCCAGCGGGCGAGGTGCAGCCGGACCAGCGAGGAGCGGGCCTGCGCGCCGCCGTCCTCGGCGAGGTGGTCCTGGCCGTTGATGCCGTTGGCGGCGATGGACACGGTGACGTACCCCTGGGAGGCCAGGAGCTTCTGGGCCCGCTTGTAGCCCGCTTGGCTGGGCACCGGCTTGGTGCCGGCCTTGCAGGGCCAGGTGCCGCCCTGGCCGTCCCCGGCGCCGTAGCAGGTGTAGTGACGGCCGTGCAGGAACAGCGCCAGCGGCCGCTTCCCCGGCGCGTCCGCGGGGCCGACGACGTCGGCCCGCATCTCCACCGGCTCCGGGAAGCCGGGCAGCCGCTGGGACTTCAGGGTGTACGCGCCGCTGACGGTGCGGTAGCGGCCCGGCTTCCCCGGGTCGACCTCGTTCGCGGGAGGCAGGGCGGCGGGCGAGGCGGGGCGCGGGGTGTTCGGCTCCTGCCCGGCTCCGGCCTCGTCCAGGCGGCGCCCGCCGGCCAGTACCCGCAGCTTCTTCACCGGTCCGACCCGCGCGCCGCCCAGCGGCAGCCGGAACGAGCGGCGGTCCCGCGCGGCCTCGGGGCGGCCGAGCAGCTTCTCCCCTGCGTAGAACTCGACGCGGGCGTCTCCCATGGGCACCGGCTCGGGTGAGGCCCACACCAGTTCCTTGCCGCTGCCCTCACCCGCGAGGCGCCAGCCCTCCGGCAGGTCGTCGTGGCCGCCCGGCGGGGCGGGCGACGCGGGTGGCGGGGCGTCGGCGGACGGCAGCGCGTGCGCCGCCCCCGGGGTCGCCGCCGCGAGCGCGAGTACCGCCAGCACTGTGGTCGCCACTCGTGAGACACGTCTCAAAGTGGTCCTCCTCCTGATCACTCTCCTCAGGACACACAAGCGAACTCATGTGCCCCTCTTGCCCCTTCGAGGACGGCAACCAGCGCCTACGCGTTGCCTCACCGCGCGCACTGACGGCAGGAGAGCGGCGCGACGGGAACCCTCTGTCCGGCGCGGTCGACGCCCCTGCCAGGATTCGGTCATGCACATCTACGAAGAGCGGCTCAGCGTCCCCCGCTCCTGGTGGGCCCTGGTCGCACTGGGCGGAGCCGGACTGGGGGTCGGGGCGATCCCCTTCGGAGTGATCACCGCGGTGACCGTGTCCGTGATCGGCATGTCGGTGGCCGCGGCGATCGTGCACGCGCACGGCAGGGTGCGCATCCTCGTGACGCCGGGCTCCCTCGTCGTGGGCGAGCGGACCATCCCGATCGACGCGCTCGGCGCGACGGAGATCCTCGACGAGCGGGAGGCGTTCGAGTGGCGCACGGTCAGGGCGAACCCGTACGCGATGCTGCTCCTGCGCTCCTACATCCCGACCGCCCTGCGCATCGAGCTGCGCGACGCCTACGGCGGCGCGCCGTACGTCTACCTCTCGACGCGGCAGCCCATGAACCTGGCGGCGGTACTGGCCTTCTCGCGGAGCTGAAAAGCCGGGCATGGACCTGCGCCCCGGTCCCGGCGCACGCACAGGACTTACCGAAGGGACAGCGAAGGTCCCCGGATACTTCGAGCGGGCGCAGACAGCTCTGCGGCCGCTGCCGGCCCTCGGCGCCGCGGGCGGTCTCGTGGGCAACCACTGACCCGCCCATCTCTTCAGCCAGCGATGATTTCCGGTCGATACAGATGGTCGAAGAAAGAACCAATTTCCTATTGATGCAGGTCAGGCGGTAGTTGGCGTTTATACCAGTGACCTTGGTCCACATGCTGGACAGTCGACCCACCCTCGCCCCACCACTCCTGAGCTGCCCGAACGTCCGTACGGACACCGTCCACCGGACGCGCACATCCGGAAATCGACCACCGTATTGGCACTCACTCTCCGCACCGGCAAGACTCCTCACCGCAGTCATCAACCGCATCGAGCGAAGGAGAGTCCACCATGCGTCGCACCCTCAGGACGATGGGAGCAACCGCCGCGGCTGCCACCTGCGTCCTCGCCGCGACATCAGGCACCGCGCAGGCCGAGGCCCCCGGGCCCACGAGCCTTTACGCGCCGTCCGCCCTGGTGCTCACGGTCGGCCAGGGCGAGGACGCCAGTTCCGCGGCGGTCGAGCGCGCAGTGACGCTGATCTGCGCGCCGCGCCCCGCCGGAAGCCACCCCTCCGCGGCCGCCGCGTGTGCCGAACTCACCAAGGCGGGCGGCCAGTTCGGCCACCTGGTGAGGGACACGTCCGACGCCATCTGTACCAAGGAGTGGCAGCCGGTCACGGTGACCGCCGACGGAGTATGGAACGGCAGGCATGTCAGTTGGTCCGCCACCTTCTCCAACCGGTGCATGATGAAGGCTGGTCTCGGGGAGGGTGCCGCATTGACCTTCTGACGAGATCCGACCCTGAACCACACTCAGGGGAGTCCCGGTGACCTTTCGTGGGGGAAGGCAGCCGGGACGCGGGGCGGCCCCCGGTGTCCTCGGACACCGGGGGCCGTAGTGTTTTTCCCATGGTGAATCCACCCGACGCGCCGAGGGGTACGCGGTGGCCGCCTCTGTCACCGGGGGCGCTGGTGTGATTCACACCCGGGACCATCCACCGGCTCGTCAGCGAGGGGGACTTGGCCATCAACGTCCTCATGCAGAACTCGCGGCCGTCGCGCTCGTACGGCCCCTGGCCGCGCGGTGGCCGAGGCCGAGGCGACCGGCGCGCAGCTCGACCGGCTGGAGCGCGGTGACGCCGACTACCTGGCACGGGCCGCCGTACGCGCCGAACAGCCCGCCGTGCGGGGCCGGTTCGGGATGTGCGGGCGGCTCGACGTCTACGAAGTGGCGTGAACGGCCGCCGCCGCCCGGTCGCCGGCCAGCTCGTCGAGCCTCTTCAACACGCGGGCGCGCAGCAGTTCGTACTCCTCCCGGCAGCGGCGGATCTCCGGTGGTCTGGCGGTGACGACGCCCTCCGTCACGATCTCGTGCGGTGCGAACTGCTCGCGGGTGAGGTCGATCTCCAGGCCCGCGCCCAGGCGATTCCACCAGTGGTAGTCGACCCGGACGCCGTCGACGTGGACCTCTCCGAGTACGAGTTCCCCGCCCAGCAGGTCGTTGAGGACGAGCGCGGTGACGCCGCACTGACCCCGGGCGGGGTTCTGCCGCGGCCAGGGCTTCGTCGAGTCCGGCGGAAAGGTGTCCGCACCCCAACTGTCGCGCAGGGCCGCTTCGATGTCGCTCAGAAGAAGTGATGTCATGACGATCACCCTCGCACCCGCCACTGACAATCACCCGTCGTCGCAGCTCAGCTCCAGGCGGGGCCAGTCCGCGAGGTCGCGCAGCAGTTGACGGTCGTGCGTGGCGACGACGACGGCCGCGCTGGTGTCGCGGATCGCGTCGGTCAGCTCGTCGACCAGCGTCGACGAGAGGTGGTTGGTCGGCTCGTCGAGCAGGATCAGACCGGGCCGCCCGGCCAGTGCCAGCGCCAGGTCGAGGCGCCGCTGCTGTCCTTGCGACATCCGCCCGACCGGCGTGCGCGTCGCGTCGGAGTCCAGCAGCCTGAGCGCCCCCAGCGGGACGGCGTCGGCGTCGCGGAGCATCCCGCGGGCCACCAGCCGCCCCACGTGACGGGCGTACACCTCGCGAGCGGTCAGTCCGGGGTCCTGCTCGGCGGTCTCCTGGGTGACCCGGACGATCCGCGCCCCCTTCGCCGTCCGGACGTGCCCGTACGTGGGCTCCAGCGAGCCGGCGAGCACCGCGAGCAGCGTGGACTTTCCGGCACCGTTCGGTCCGGTGACGAGCAGCCGGTCGCCGCCGTCGAGGGTGAGGTCGACGGGGCCGGCGAGACGTCCGTCGACGGTGACGCCGTGTGCCCGCAGCTGTGGCGCGCCCGGCCGGACACCCAGGTCGGGCCATCGCGGCGTCGGCGGCGGCTCCGGCACGTCGAGGCGGTGCGCGTCCAGGGCGTCCTGCTGCCGGTTCAGGGCCTGCACGACGCCCGGTGCGCGGGACTGGCGCTGGTGCTTTCCGGTGCCCTTCTCCGGCCGCCAGCCGGTGGAGAGCCGGTCGCGGGCCTTCGATACGGCGTCCTGCAGCCGCCGGTGCTCGGCCTGTTGCTCCTCGTGGTCCTGTTCCCAGCGCCCGCGCTCGCGACGGCGGGCGTCCTGCCAGGCGTCGTAGCCGCCCGCGTACAGGCGGGGCTTCCCGTCGCGGGTGGGGTCGAGGTCGAGGAACCGGTCCGCGACGTCGCGCAGCAGCGCCCGGTCGTGGCTGACGAGGGCGAGGCCGCCGTCGTGCTCGCGCAGCCTGCGGGTCAGGAAGTCGAGGCCGCCCGCGTCGAGGTGGTTGGTCGGCTCGTCGAGCAGCAGGACGTCGTGGCGCGCGCCGAGCAGGCACGCGAGGCGGACCCGGTAGCGCTGGCCGACCGACAGCGTCGACAGGGGGCGGTCGCGGTCGGTGCAGGCGCCGAGGGCCTCAAGGGCGACGTCGACGCGGCGTTCGGCGTCCCACGCGTCGAGCCGGGTGGCGGCGTCGAGCGCGGCGGCGTAGCGGTCGTCGGCGGTGGGGTCGCCCTCGGTCATGGCGAGGGCCGCCTCGTCCAGCGCGGTGAGGGCCGCGAGGGAGGCGGCCAGCGCCTCGGACGTCAGGGTGGCGACGGTCTGACCGCCTCGCGCGAAGAGTTCCTGGCGGGCCAGTCCGATGGTGCCCGCCCGCTGCACGGTGCCCTGGTCCGGTGTGATCAGCCCGGCGAGGGTGTGCAGCAGTGTCGTCTTGCCTCGGCCGTTCTCGCCGACGACGGCGATGCGCGACCGGGCGGAGACGGTGAGGGTGACGTCGTTCAGGACGCGCCGGGGTCCGCGGGTGACGGTGAGGCCCTCGGCGCACAGATGTGCGCGGGTGCCCGCCTCGGCGGGCAGGGGCATGGCTTCAGGGGTGGGGTTGAGGTTCACGGGGTGCTCCGCAGCTCGCGTGGGAGCCGGGCAGCAAGAGAGGCCGCCCGGCGGGAACCGGGACGGCGAGCGCGGATTCAGCAGAAGGAAGCGCGCCGCCGTCAGCGGGCGGAGCGCACCTTCTGCGACCAGATACCTCGTGCCATGACAATCATGCTACAGGGTGCGCCAGGGTTGGCTCAGTACGGGCGGTCGCCCGTGATCGCGACCCGCTCCGCGACCCGGCGGTGCGGTGCGTAGTCGTCGACGGCGTAGTGCTGCGTCGCGCGGTTGTCCCAGAAGGCGACGTCGCCCGCCTGCCAGTGGAACCGCACCTGGTACTCCGGCACATGGGCCTGTCGTACGAGGAAGCCGAGGAGACGGTCGCTCTCGTCCCGCTCCATGCCGACGATGTGGGTGGTGAAGGAGGTGTTGACGAAGAGCATCCGCCGTCCGGTCTCGGGGTGTGTGCGCACCACGGGGTGGGTGACGGGCGGGAAGCGGTCCTGGAGCGGGGCGAGCCTTTCGGGGCCGTAGAAGCGGGCGAAGCCGGGGATGAAGTCGTGCACGGCCCGCGCGCCCTCGACGCGCTCCTTGACGGCTTCGGGGAGGTTGTCGTAGGCGGCCGCCATGTCCGCCCACATCGTGTCCCCGCCGTACGGCGGCACCTCGCGCAACTGCAACACGGCGCCCAGCGCGGGGCGTTCGCGGAAGGTGACGTCCGCGTGCCAGACGTTCTCGTACGTCGGGACGGAGCTGCCGCCCTTGTCGAACCGGACGACGTCGTCGGCGGAGCCGCGCGCGAGCAGTGGGTTGGTCTCCAGGTCGCCCCAGTTGAGGGCGAAGGCGCGCTGCTGCTCGGCGGTGATGTGCGCGCCGCGGAAGAACAGCACCTTCCATTCCAGGAGGGCGCGGTTCAGCTCGTCGCGCAGAGCGGGTGCGAGGGGCCGTGCGAGATCGACGCCCCGGATCTCGGCGCCGATGAGACGGCCTTGGGGGACGACGTCGATCAGGTCGTACGGCCGCTCCTGCCATCCTTCGGGCAGGCGGCGCAGGGTGCGGCGGCCTTCGTACATGCCGTCGGCGGGGACGCGGGCGTCGCGCAGGGCGGCCGGGGGCAGGGCGGTGCGGTCGGTGACAGCCATGGGGGGTGATCCTTCGGGTGCGGGAACGGGCGGGCCGTGCGGAGAGCAGCCATAGGGGCGAGCTCCGTACAGCTAGCGGCCCGATCGTTCGCACCCGCGCCGCCACGGGACGTCGAACGTCCGTACGGCGGCGGTCAGGTGCTGGATCATGGTGGTCATTGTGGGGTGCCGGGCGACTGGGGTCAACCTCCCCTTGACCGCTCAGCCGTTCTGCCGCGGCGCCCTCAGCACTCCCCCGTACTCGTAGATGCCCTTGTTGACCTCGGTGGCGCCGAGGTAGGGCGCGAGGTCGGGGTCGACCGGTGCGAGCGGCGGCTGGTCGGCGTCGGGGCGCCAGTCGACGAGGTTCACGAGGCCGGGCTCCAGCGGTTCGAGGCCGTCGAGGAGCGCGTCGACCTCGGCGGGGGTGCGGGTCTGCCACGGGACGCCGCCGCCGGAGATGTGCGCGGTCATCGCCGCGCCCCGGGCGGGATCGTCGGCGACGACCTGGGAGAAGCCGAGGAGGCTGCCGGGCGCCGCCCGGTCGATGACGGTCCGCAGGATGCGGGCCGGTCCGTCGGCGTCGACGAGGTGGTGGCCCACGGAGAGGAAGAGCACGGCGACCGGCTCGTCGAAGTCGATGAGGCGCACCACGTCGGGGTGGTCCAGGATCGCCTTCTGGTCGCGCATGTCGCCGGTGATCACGGTGGTGGAGGAGTCGTCGGCGAGCAGCGCGCGGCCGTGCGCGAGGACGATCGGGTCGATGTCGACGTAGACGACGCGGGCGTCGGGGGTGAAGCGCTGGGCGACCTGGTGGACGTTGTCGTCGGTGGGCAGTCCGCAGCCCATGTCGATGAACTGGCGGATGCCCGCCTCGCGGGTCAGATACCGCACCACGCGGAAGAGGAACTCGCGGTTCTGCCGGGCGATGTCGACGCACTCGGGGAACGATGGCAGCGTGGAGAGCAGAAAGCTCCGGTCCACCTCGTAGTTGTCCTTGCCGCCCAGCATCCAGCCGTAGGCGCGTGCCGAGGTCGGGATGTCGTACGGGATGGACGGATCGGACGGAATGGACGGAATGGACGCCGTCCCGGGCTGGTTGTCGCTCTCCACTGTGCGCTCTCCACCTCTCCCGTGGGGTTCACGGAACGTGTGCCGTTGTCGTGACACTATCCGGCGATCCACGTTCGGGTGAACGCGGACGGGAACTCCAACAGACGTACGCGGTAAGTCGGTTGAGATGATGAACGGTCACGCGCTCGCGAGGGTCGCGCCGGACGGGCAGTGGTGTGCGCCACCCGCCCGCCATCCGGGCCCCCGCATGACGCATGATCGTGGCACAGAGCCATCCGCACCACTGGATTCGTTCCACCCAGAGAGGACCTCCCCATGGAAGACCGCTTCGACGTCGTCGTGCTCGGAGCAGGACCCGGCGGCTATGTGGCCGCCATCCGCGCCGCCCAGCTGGGCAAGCGGGTAGCGGTCGTCGAGGAGAAGTACTGGGGCGGTGTCTGCCTCAACGTCGGCTGTATCCCGACGAAGGCGCTGCTGCGCAACGCCGAGCTGGCCCATCTCTTCACGCACGAGCAGAAGACGTACGGCATCAAGGTCGACGGGCAGGTGTCCTTCGACTACGGCGAGGCGTTCAACCGCAGCCGCACGGTCGCGGACGGCCGCGTCAAGGGCGTCCACTTCCTGATGAAGAAGAACGGCATCACGGAGTTCGACGGCCGGGGCACGTTCCTGGACGCGAACACGCTCCAGGTCGCGAAGTCCGACGGCACGACCGCCACGATCGGCTTCGAGAACTGCGTCATCGCCACCGGCGCCACACCCCGGCTGCTGCCCGGCACGAGCCGCAGCGAGCGTGTGGTCACGTACGAGGAGCAGATCCTCGCCGACTCCCTGCCCCGGTCCATCGTGATCGCGGGCGCGGGCGCGATCGGCATCGAGTTCGCGTACGTGCTGCACAACTACGGCGTGAAGGTGACGATCGTCGAGTTCCTCGACCGCGTCGCGCCGCTGGAGGACGCGGACGTCTCCAAGGAGCTGGCGAAGCAGTACCGCAAGCTCGGCATCGACGTCATGACCTCGACGCGCGTCGAGTCGATCGACGAGTCGGGCGAGCAGGTCCGGGTGACCGTCACGGGCAAGGACGGCAAGCAGCAGACCCTGGAGGCCGACAAGGTCCTGCAGGCCATCGGTTTCGCGCCGAACGTCACCGGCTTCGGCCTGGAGGCGACGGGCGTGGCGCTCACCGAGCGCGGCGCGATCGACGTCGACGGCCGCTGCCGCACGAACGTCCCGCACATCTACGCCATCGGTGACGTCACCGCGAAGCTGATGCTGGCGCACACCGCCGAGGCCATGGGCGTGGTCGCCGCGGAGACCCTCGCGGACGCCGAGACGATGGAGCTCGACTACCCGATGATCCCGCGTGCCACCTACTCGCAGCCGCAGATCGCGAGCTTCGGCTGGACGGAGGCGCAGGCCAAGGAGAAGGGCTTCGACGTCAAGGTCGCGAAGTTCCCCTTCCAGGCGAACGGCAAGGCGCACGGCCTCGGTGACACCGTCGGCTTCGTCAAGGTCATCAGCGACGCGAAGTACGGCGAGATCATCGGCGCCCACCTGATCGGACCGGACGTGACCGAGCTGCTCCCCGAGCTGACCCTGGCCCAGCAGTGGGACCTCACCGTCCACGAGGTCGCGCGCAACGTCCACGCGCACCCGACGCTCGGCGAGGCCGTCAAGGAAGCGGTGCACGGCCTGGCCGGGCACATGATCAACTTCTGACGGTGGCGGGCGCCCCGCCGCGACGCGAGTGACTGAAATCGAGTGGCTCGAGTGGCGGGGCAGCCCGGGGCGGCCGATGCTGGGCGGAACACGACTGTTATGCCTCGGGGGCGAGGAGAGGCAGTAGCCGATGTTCTCTGGTCTGGGCCGATTCGTGGTCCGCCGCCCTTGGTGGATCATCCTGGCGTGGGTGGTGATGGCCGGCGCGGTGATATCCCTGGCGCCGAAGCTCACCTCCAGCAGTGACGAGGCAAGTTTCCTTCCTGATCATTACGAGTCGATCCGCGCGGCCGATGTGCAGGAGAAGGAGTTCCCCAAGCAGCAGAACATCGGCGCCATCATCGTCTTCGAGCGATCCGACGGCGGGAAGCTGACGGCCGCCGACTCCGCCGACGTGGACCGGGTCTCCAAGGACCTTCAGGCGCGGAAGATCGAGGGTGTGCAGGCCGTCGTGCCCGGCGAGGCCTCGCCCAACAAGCTCGTGCAGACGTCGGTCGTCGCGATGCCGAAGATCACCGACCCCGAGGACACCTCGCAGCAGGACGCGGTCGAGCGGCTGCGGTCCGATCTGAAGCCGGAGCTGAAGGGCACGGACCTGTCGGCCGGCATCACCGGCGCCGCGGCCCAGGCGCTCGACGAGAGCGACGCCTCCGAGCGGGCGGGCCTGCTCGTCGGGGCCGGCACGATCATCATCATCATCCTGCTGCTCCTGGTCATCTTCCGCAGCCCCATCATCGCGCTGCTGCCGGTCGTCCTCATCGGCCTGGTCTCGCCGATGGCGACCGGACTGATCGCCTCCGCCAACAAGGCGTTCGACATGAAGGCGGACTCCTCCATCCAGGAACTCCTGACCGTCGTCCTGTTCGGTGTCGGGACCGACTACATCCTGTTCCTGCTCTTCCGCTACCGGGAGGCGCTGCGGGCGGGCGAGGACGCCAAGGGCGCCATGGTGCACGCGGTCGAGCGGGTCGGTGAGGCCATCACGTCGGCGGCGGGCGCCGTCATCGTCGCCTTCGCCGCGCTCACGCTCTCCTCGCTCGGCATGCTGCGCTCGATGGGCCCGGCGCTCGCCATCGCGGTCTTCCTGACGCTGCTGGCCGGTCTCACGCTCGTACCGGCGGTGGTCTCGCTGCTCGGCACGAAGGTGTTCTGGCCCTCGAAGTCCTGGCAGCGCGAGCCGCACGGCAGCGGGTTCGCCCGGCTCGGCACGTCGATCGCGCGCAAGCCCGCCGTGTGGGCGATCGTCTCGGCCCTGTTCATGGGCGCCCTGGCGCTCGGCGCGCTCGGCTACAAGGCCAACTTCGACCTCGCCGGGTCCTCGCTGCCCAAGGACAAGGAGTCGATGGTCGCCATGGATGACCTCCAGAGGGGGTTCCCCGCGGGCACCACCGACCCGACCTCCGTCTACCTCTCCTCGACGGACGACGAGCCGGTGACGGAGCGGCAGGCCGCCGCCTTCCGCGAGCGGCTCGCCGACGTCCGGGGCGTGGGCGAGGTCGCGGCGCCACGCCTGAGCCCGGACCGCACGACGGCGTCGTACTCGGTGATCCTGTCGGACCCGCCCGCCTCCGACAAGGCCCTGTCGACCGTCAAGGACCGGTTGCGCCCCGCCGCCCACCAGGACGCGGCGGACGGCTCGCAGGCGCTGGTCGGCGGCACGACAGCGGTGTACGTCGACATCAACAAGGCGGTGGACCGCGACTATTCGGTGGTCTTCCCGGTCGCGGCGATCGCCATCATGGTGATCCTCGGGCTGCTGCTGCGCAGTCTGGTGGCGCCCTGGTATCTGATGCTGTCGGTCGCGCTCGGCTTCGGTGCGACGCTCGGCGCGACCTCGCTGATATTCCAGCAGATCGGCGACCAGCCGGGGCTGATGTTCATGCTGCCGGTGATCATGTACTTGTTCGTCGTCGCGCTCGGCACCGACTACAACATCCTCATGGTGTCGCGGCTGCGCGAAGAGGCCCGCGAGGGCCGCGACCCGCACGACGCGGCGGGTACGGCGGTGCGGCACTCGGGTCCCACGATCTGCTCGGCGGGCGTCATCCTCGCCGGCACGTTCGCGACGCTGATGCTGGCGGGGAACTCGACGCTCTCCCAGATGGGTTTCTCGCTCTCCTTCGGCATCGTCATCGCCGCCTTCATCATGGCGACCGTCTTCACCCCGGCGCTGACGGCGCTCATCGGGCACGCCGCCTGGTGGCCCGGCCACGGGGACGAGAAGCGGAACAGCGGCGGCGGGGCACCGCCGCCTCCTGACACGGACGAGGAGCGGGTCGGGGGCGCGACGCGCACGCGGTGAGCGGCCCCGGCGGCCCGTTCACGCGAGGACGAGGCCGTTTCCGCGGCCATCGACGCGGACCCTCAATTTGCGTTTCGGAGAAAAGTGTGGACCCTACATTCCTCCACTCATCCTTTTTGCTCACACTTTCTTCGAGAATGCAAGTGGCATACTGAATTCCACCCACCCCTTTCGCGTGCTCACATAACGAAGGCGAATGTCAAGTGCACCGAGGGCATCGATAAAATGCGGGGAGATGGCCCCCGACCTGCCTTTATAAGGTGCTAAGGTTTCCCTTCGCCCCGAGCCCAGGCCGACTTCGACGCGTCGCGCAGCTCGGATTGCACGACTTATCCCACCCGGAATGGAAGCCGATCTTCTGTGCCTGCTTCCGGTTCCGGCGGAATGTGTCCACGCCTCGTTCTGGAGTTCTTTCATGTCTGTTGACAGCCCTGCTGTCACCGCCCCCGCCCCGGCGGAGGGCTCCCGCAAGGGCCGGCATCTCGGCCTCGCCCTGTTCGTCATCGCCGCCGCCCAGCTGATGGTGGTCCTCGACGGCACGATCACCAACATCGCCCTGCCCAGCATCCAGACCGCCCTCGGTGTGACCGACGCGAACCTCGCGTGGATCGTCAACTCGTACGCGCTTGCCTTCGGCGGGCTGCTGCTGGTCGGCGGCCGTGCGGGCGACCTCTTCGGGCGCCGGCGGATGTTCCAGGTGGGCATCGCCCTGTTCACCCTGGCCTCCCTCCTCGGCGGCCTCGCCCCGAACGAGGGCCTGCTGATCGGCGCGCGCGTCCTGCAGGGCGTCGGCGCGGCCATCGCGGCGCCCAGCGCGCTGTCCCTGATCGCCACGACGTTCCCCGAAGGCAAGCCGCGCAACAAGGCCATGGGTGTCTACGCCGCCATGGCCGGCATCGGCGCCACCGTCGGCCTGCTGCTCGGCGGCATCCTGACCGACGCCCTGGACTGGCGGTGGGTGTTCTTCGTCAACATCCCGATCGGCCTGGCCGTCCTCGCCGGGACCAGGACGCTCGTCGAGGCCGAGCGCCACCCGGGGCGCCTCGACCTGCCCGGCACCATCACCGGCACCGGCGGTCTGATCGCGCTGGTCTACGGCATCACCCGTGGCGGCGAGCACGGCTGGACCGACAGCGTGACACTCGGCTGCTTCGCCGTCGCCGTCGTGCTGCTCGGCGCGTTCCTGTTCATCCAGAACCGCACCGCCCACCCGATGATGCCGCTGCGCCTCTTCAAGGACCGCAACCGCTCCGGCTCCTACGCCACGATGCTGTTCATCGGCGCCGGCATGATGGCCACCTTCTACTTCCTCACCCTCTACATGCAGCTGATCCTCGGCTACAGCGCCGTCAGGACCGGCTTCGCGAACCTGCCGTTCAGCCTCGGCATGGGCATCGCCGCCGCCCTCAGCGCCAAGCTGGTGACCCGCCTCGCTCCGCGCCTCATAGCCGGGCCCGGGCTGCTGGTGGCCGCCGGAGGCATGTTCTGGTTCGCCACGCTCACCCCGGACTCGTCGTACACCGGGCATCTGATGCCGGCGATGTTCGTGACCGCGCTCGGCCTCGGCATGAGCTTCGTACCCATGACGCTGGGCGCGGTCAGCGGCGTCGAGCACCAGGAGACGGGCGTGGCGTCCGCGCTCCTGAACACCGCGCAGCAGATCGGCGGCGCGCTCGGCCTCGCCGTCCTTTCGACCATCTCCACCTCCGCGGCCGACGACCGGCTGCCCGAGGCCGCCGCCTCGTTCTACCGCGGCATCGCCACCAAGGACCACGGCCTGATCGCCAGGGCCGCCGACGCGCTGACCCACGGCTACACCCTGGCGTTCGTCGCCGCGGGCGTCATGTTCCTGGCGGGTCTCGCCGTCACCGCGATCGCGGTCAACGCGGGCAAGCAGCAGGTGGCGGAGGGGGCCGCGCCCGTCCACATGGGCTGAGGCGCGACCCCGCCGGGTCAGGCGGTGGGCTTCCAGTCGCCGAGCCAGTCCGCGGTCTCCTGGGCCGCGGCCTGGGCATCGGTCAGGTGCGGGCGCTCACCGCCGGGGGCGCCCGCGCCCGGGCCGGTGTTCTCGTACTCGGCGAAACGGTCGTCCTTCCAGGAGAAGCCGCCCATGTCCGTCCAGGGGGCCGCCTTGACGGCCGCGCCGAGGGTGCTGTCGCGGACGGTGGTCTGCGGGTCGAGGCTCGCGTCACCGCCGGCGTGCCAGGGGCGTCCGAGGTGGAAGCTCCGGGCGGACACATCGCCGTCGACGGTCGAGCGGGTGATGAGGAAGCCCTTGCGGCCCGCGGGGGTGCTGGGCGCGGTGACGTAGCCGGCGGAGGTGCCGTTCCAGCGCTTCTTCAGGGTGAGGACGGATTTGTCGATCACCGCGGTGGCGCGGCCGAAGACGAAGTCGGTGTTGCCGACGACATAGGAGTTGGTCAGGTAGACCCGGCCCGTCCTGTCCTTGGCGGCCGTGTCCAGGAGCAGGGTGTCCTGGTCGCCGCTGACGATGAGGGCGTCCAGGCGGACCCGGTCGGCGGCGGTGCGCAGCGCCACCGCCTGGTGGCCGTTCAGCTGCTGGTTCCTCGCCTCGTCGAAGTCGTTGGCGATGGTGAGGTTGCGGGCCCGGAAGTCGTCGGCCTCCACGGCGACGGTCGCGCTGCCGCCGGTGCCGTACGTTCCCGAACCGTCCGGCTTCGTCATCCCGGCGGCGTGGCCCTCGACGATGACGGTGTCCTTGCGGCTGCGGCCGGTGCCCTCGAACGTGAGGTGCGGCCTGTTCGCCGGGACCTTCACCGTCTCGCGGTACGTGCCGGGGGCGATCCGGATCACGACGCGCGCGGTGTTGCCCGCCGGGACGGCGTCGACGGCCTTCTGCACGCTCTTGTACTGGCCGCTGCCGTCCTTGGCGACGGTGAGGGTGCGCTGCGCGGCGGCCTTGCTTCCCGCTGCCGTACCGATCGTTCTCCTGGGCCCCGCCCCGGACTTGAGAAGGGCGGGCACGTCGGCCGCCTTGTCGAGGCGGTACTTGTAGTACGCCTTCGGGTTGAACGCCGTGCCGCCGCTCTCGTTGCGGCCGCTGGTTCGCGAGAAGACGTTGCCGCGCTGGACGAGGGCGGCGGTGGCGTCCTTGACGACGGGGTTGTGCACGCCCTGGAAGTAGCTGTTCTCCAGGACCATCTTCGTCCTGCCGCGCGAGTAGTTGCCGTAGGACGACGTGATGTCGGTGCCCGGATCGTCCTGGAGGTAGTTGTTGTAGAGGTGCGCGTGCGCGACGTTGTCGGTCGACGGATTGCGCTGTTCGCTCTCGCGGAACCAGTTGTGGTGGATGGTCAGGTCCGCGGTGGTGTTCTCGGTCCAGCCGATGCCGAACGTCTTGTTGTTGTCGCTGAGCTTGTTCCAGGACACCGTCACGTAGGTGGTGTCCTTGCGGCTGTCGATGAGGCCGTCGGCCATGTGCCGCAGGTCGTTGTGGTCGATCCAGACGTGGTGTGCGCCGTCCATCTGGATGGCGTCCCAGTCGTGCTCCTTGTCGTTCCAGACACCGTGGTACGAGTCCCGGATCGTGAGGTTGCGGATGATGACGTTGTGCACGCCCCGGCCGAGGAAGAAGCCGCCGCCGACGATCTGCCCCGAGGTGCCGGCGCCGACGATCGTCTTGTCGGATGCGACCTTGATCTCCTTGCCCTTCGGGTCCATCGAGATCGTCGCGGCCACCACGATGACGTACGGCTGCGGGGCGGTCGCGTACTTCTCCAGGTCGGCGAGGTTCCGTACGGTGACAGTCTTTCCGTCCCGCCCGCCGTACGTCCCCTTCTGCCCGAGCGCGTGGACCGACGCGAAGCCGTCGGCGGTGGCGGCGGCGTTGTCGGCGGCGGCGTTGTCGGCCCGGGCAGGTGCGGCGGCGGCCGCGGCCTTCGGCTCCGCGTCGTCGCCGAACACCCCGAAGGCCGTGCCGTAGGCCATGGCCCCCGCGGCGGCCAGCGCCAGCGGGACGCCTGCCATCAGGGCCGTCTTCCTTCTGCGGTGCCGCGCCTTGCCGTGCCCGTGCAGCTCACTCATGCGTCGCTTCCCATCTGTACGTACGTGGGGGGCACCCGTGGGAACGGGCTGCTGAGCAGTCGCCGCGGAGCCGCGAAAGGTTGCCGCGACCTTCAGAGCCTGTCCTTGAACCCCCGTCGTTCGCGCGGAGCGCGGGCCGCGCAGGCGGGGCCGCGCCTGCGGGGGTGCAAAGGCAGGCTCTCAGACCCGCGCCGCCGGGCCGCCGCCCTGAGCCGGCACCCGGCCGAGCGGCGCGCAGTGCTCGGCCACGGTGTCGGCGAAGGCGCGGGCCAGCGGGCTGAGCGCGTCCCAGCGGCGCACCGCCCAGCCGACCGACAGCGGCGGCAGCTCCGGGAGCGGGACCATGCGCAGCCCGGCGGGAGCGCGGCCCCGCCAGCCGGGCAGCGCGGGCACGACGGCCTGCCCGAGGCCCAGCTCCGCGAGGAGTACGGCCGTGTCCCAGTCGGCGACGCTGGTGCCCGGCGGCAACACCACGCCCAGATCGCCGAGGTGGGAGTCCAGTTGCGCCCGCGAGGTCGAGTTCGCCGGTGGCGTGATGAGCTGCCCCCCGGCCAGTTCGGCGGGCTCGACGCGCGGCCGGTCGGCGAGCGGATCGTCGGCGCGGACGGCGAGGACCCACGGCAGTGCCACGACGGGCCGCTGCTCGATGCCGCGCACGGGCTCCCCGAGGGTGATCCAGGCGAGGTCGAGGTCGTCGGCGGCGAGCGCGTCGAAGCAGCCGCTGCTCGAACTCACGGTCTGGAACTCCAGGCCGACGCGCGGATAGCGCTCCCGGAAGCCGACGACGGCCTCGGCCATGAAGTGCCGCACGGTGGTGGCGCCCGTGGTGATCCGCACCGCGCCGCCGTCGCCCCGCGCCTGCTCCCGCAGGCGCCGCACCGCGAGGTCGATGCCGCCGATCCCCTCGGACGCCGCGGCCCGCAGGACCCGCCCGGCCGAGGTGGGCACGACGCCGCGCGCGTGCCGCTCAAGGAGACTCACGCCGAGTTCCCGTTCGAGGCGTTTGACGTGCTGGCTCACGGCCGACTGCGTACAGGTGAGGTCACGGGCCACCGCGCTGAGGCTGCCCGCGCGGCACACGGCCACAAAGACACGGAGATCGTCGAGAGTCACAAGAAGTGAAGTTATCTCTTGGGGGGATGCAAGGAAACCCGAGGATTGACTTGGGTTTTCACTGTGGCCCAAGATCGTTCATGGCCCGGGCGGCGACCCGGCGACGGGCGCCGACCCGGGGTCGACGGGACCCCGGCGGCCGGGCCATGACCCTGTGGAAAAGGTGATGTGTGGAAGCGCTCGAAATGGTGGCCGTCGGAGTCGCCGGTGTCGCGGCCGGCGGGATCAACGCGGTGGTGGGGTCCGGCACGCTGATCACCTTCCCCACGCTGCTGGCCTTCGGCCTTCCGCCGGTGCTCGCGAACGTGTCGAACAACCTGGGCCTGGTGCCGGGCACCCTGAGCGCCGCGTACGGCTACCGGCGGGAGATGAAGGGACAGCTGGGGCGCCTGGTGCGGTTCGGCGCGGCCTCCCTCATCGGCGGTCTGATCGGCGCGCTGCTCCTTCTGAAGCTGCCTGATGACGCCTTCCAGGCCGTGGTGCCGGTACTGATCCTGACCGCCTGCGCCCTGGTGGTGCTGCAGCCCTGGCTCAACCGGCGGCTCAAGGAGCGCGAGAGCCCGGGCAAACGGGACGGCGGCGTGCCGATGTGGTGCGGTGTCCTCGCCACCGGTGTCTACGGCGGCTACTTCGGGGCGGCGCAAGGAGTGCTGCTCATGGGCCTGTTCGGCGCCTTCATCCTGGACGACCTGCAACGCCTGAACGCCGCGAAGAACGTCCTCGCCTCGATCGTCAACGGCGTCGCGGCCGTCGTCTTCATCGTGGTCGCGGACATCGACTGGACGGCGGCGGGTCTCATCGCCGCCGGTTCCACGGTGGGCGGGCTGGTGGGCGCGCGCTACGGCCGCCGGCTGCCGCCGGTCGCGCTGCGCGGTTTCATCGTCGTCGTGGGCGTCACGGCGTCGGTGGCCATGATCGTGAGCTAGCGCGTAACGCAGCTCACACCGCCATGCCCCTGCCCTGGGCACCCCTCGCAGTGGTTTATCGTTGAACAGGAAGTGACCCCGACCGCGATTCCCCCGTCCGGTCGGGGTCACTTCTCGTTCGTGCCGACGGCTTCCGCCGTTTTCACGCCTTCGTGGGCGAATATGCCGACCGCACCGCGCCACACCCGCCCGGGCGGCATCATGCGTCCATGGACGGTGCCAAGCCTGTGCAGGTCTTGTTCACACCCGAGGAGTACGCCTCACTCGTGCTCCACGCGGACCGGCTCGGGATGCCGGTGGCGGAGTTCATACGCCGTGCGGTGACCGTCCGCACCGAGGAGCACACCGGCGGTACGTGCCGGATCCCCGAAGCCCGGCGCGGGGCGAGCGTGCCGCCCGTCCAGCGCAGCCTCGGGACGGGCGGGAAGCCCGCGCTCCAGCGCTTCCTCGACACCCTCGCCACGTCGGCCGAGCCCAAGGAGTGAGAAGGAGTGAACGCGGCGGCGCCAGGAAGGGAGTGACTCGGCGGTCAGGACAGTGCGAGATCCGGCCGGTAGAGGTCCAGCCAGAGCGCGAGGTCCAGGGTGCGCTCCAGGCCGCGCCGCGAGGCCTGGGTGATCTGCGGCGCCTCCCGCCCGGCGGCCCGCGCCGCCCGCTCCCGGTCCACCAGCTCGAAGACCGGGTGGCCGGGCGTGGCGAGCAGATCCTTGACGTGTCCCTGGAGGGCGACCGCGTACTTGGGGTCCTGCGTGGAGGGGTACGGGCTCTTCACCCGGTCGTAGACCGATCGCGGCAGCACATCGGCGGTCGCCTCGCGCAGCAGGCTCTTCTCCCTGCCGTCGAAGGACTTCAGCGACCAGGGCGTGTTGTAGACGTACTCGACGAGGCGGTGGTCGCAGAACGGGACGCGCACCTCAAGGCCGACGGCCATGCTCGCGCGGTCCTTGCGGTCGAGCAGGACGCGGACGAAGCGGGTCAGGTGCAGATGGCAGATCTTGCGCATCCGGTACTCGAAGTCGCTCTCGCCGTCCAGGCGCTGGATGCTGTCGACGGCCGTCGCGTAACTGTCCTTGACGTACCGGGGGAGATCGAGCGCCGCCGTCAGGTCGGGGCGCAGTACGCCGGAGTCGTCACCGAAGTGGTCGGCGTACCGCACCAGCCAGGGGAAGGTGTCCGCCGTGCGCGCCTTCTCGTCGAAGAACTGCAGATAGCCGCCGAAGACCTCGTCCGCGGACTCCCCGGAGAGCGCGACCGTGGAGTGCTCGCGGATGGCGCGGAACAGGAGGTAGAGGGAGGCGTCCATGTCGCCGAAGCCCATGGGGATGTCCCGCGCGCGGATCATCTTCGCGCGTACGTCGGGGTCGGCGAGGGCGTGCGAGTCCAGGACGATGTCGCGGTGCTCGGTGCCGGCCGCCTTCGCGACGTCGTGCACGAAGGGGGTGTCGGGTGTGCCGCGCAGCTCGTCGGCGACGAAGTTGTCGGTCTGGCCGACGAAGTCGACGGCGAAGCTCCGCACGGTCTCGCCCGCCTCGGCCAGTCGGCGCGCGGCGAGCGCCGTCATCGCGGAGGAGTCCAGGCCACCGGAGAGCAGTGTGCAGCGCGGTACGTCGGAGACGAGCTGGCGGCGCACGATGTCCTCCAGCAGCTCGCGCACCTTCGCGATGGTCGCGTCACGGTCGTCGGTGTGCGGCCTGGTCTCCAGCGACCAGTACACCTGCCGGCGCAGCCCCGAGCGGTCGACGGTCACGACGGTGCCGGGCTCGACCTCGCGCATACCCTCCCAGACGGCGTGGCCGGGCGTCTTGACGACGGAGAACAGCTCGCGCAGGCCGTCGATGCCGACGCGGGGGCGGGCCAGCGGGTTGGCGAGGATCGCCTTGGGTTCGGAGCCGAACAGGACGCCGTCGGAGGTCTCGTAGTAGTAGAAGGGCTTGATGCCCATGCGGTCGCGGACCATGACGAGCTTGTCGTGCCGGGCGTCCCAGACCGCGAAGGCGTACATGCCGTTGAGCCGCTCGGCGAGGGCCTCGCCCCACTCCAGATAGCCGCGCAGGACGACCTCGGTGTCGGACTCGGTGGTGAACCGGTGGCCGCGGCCGGTCAGTTCGCGCCGCAGCTCGGTGAAGTTGTAGGTCTCCCCCGAGTAGACGAGGGCGACGGTGCCGGTCGGCGTCTCGACCGTCATGGGCTGGCGCCCGCCGGGCAGATCGATGATCGCGAGCCGGCGGTGTCCGAGCCCGGCGGGGCCGCCGGTCCACGTGCCGCGGTCGTCGGGACCGCGGCAGGACATCGTCTCCGTCATGGCGTCCAGGGTGGTGGACGCGGCCGTCAGGTCACGGTCGAAGGAGACCCAGCCGGTGATGCCACACATGCGCTTCCTCCTGCTTGCGAGATAGATGTATTCAACATCTATATGAGGATCGTGCGCCTGAGGTTGCGTACGGTCAACATGTCGTCCACCGCGCGACGGTCACCACCCACCCGCTTTCGGCCGCGCTTTACCAAGGCCAGAGGGCGTTTCGCGGGCGGCCGCGCCCCCTTGACCCGTGATCACGAGGACCACCGGAGATCACAGAAGGAAACATTCCGGCCAAGCGCAAAGACTTGTCAACGATCGGCCGCCGGGGCCTGCCCGTCGACGGGCGCCGGCAGACGCCGCGCGTCGCGCGTCACTTCGGAGTCAGGAACGCCTGCACCGCGGGCGCGTACCGGTCGGTGAGGTCGGTGATCGTCGCGGCGCGCAGATGCGGGCCGCGGGCGATGCCGTACATCGCGCCGAGACCGATCAGCATGGCGACGGCTAGCTCCGCGCGCAGGCCCGCGTCCGGCCCCGCCAACCGCTCGCTCAGCCGCTGGGACACCTGGGCGCGGAAGTCGGCGCGCAGGATGTCGCCCCGCTCGCCGCGGAGCGGGGCGAAGACGATGCGCAGGATGGGGTCGGCGCCCCGCTCGGCCTGGCCGGTCAGCAGCCGGCGGACCATGTGGCGGCCGAGGTCGGCGAGGGGCGCGTCGAGAAGCGCCTCCGCGTCGGCCTCGAAGGACATGACGTGCGCGAACAGGGCGTCCTTGTTGCCGAAGTACTTCAGGACCAGCGGCGCGCTCACCCCGGCGCGTTCGGCCACGGCCTTGAGGGTGATGTCACCGTGCGCGTGCCGTGCGAGGAGGTATCCGGCGGCTCGGGAGATCGCGCCCTTGGTCGCCTCGGCGTCTCTGCGGCAGGGCGGGTTCGAGGGCGGGAGCGTTTGCGGAGCATCGCCTGAAACCGGGATGGTCTTCATCAAAAACTCCCCCGCCTGCATGAGGTGAATTGAAATTCACCATAGCGGGTGCATGGGTATCCAGCCCCCGGAAGTTGGCATGTGCCCGAGGCTCATGCCTCTCCCGGAACGAATGCGCACGGTCAGCAACTGGCCATTGAAGAAGGGCGCTTCTGCCGTGAGAGGTCCCATTCGGACGCCTTCGGTCATACTGCCGCCCATGAACCGACTCCGCATCGGCCTGGTGGGTACCGGACCCTGGGCCACCGCCACGCACGCCCCCGCTCTCGCCGCGCATCCGGACGTCGACCTCAGCGGTGTGTGGGGCCGCAGGCCGGAGGCCGCGGCCACGCTCGCCGCCGCGCACGGGACGACGGCGTACGCGGACGTGGACGAGCTGTTCGCGGCCAGTGACGCGGTGGCGTTCGCGGTCCCGCCCGACGTGCAGGCGCCGCTGGCCGCGCGGGCCGCGGCGGCGGGCTGCCACCTGCTCCTGGACAAGCCGGTGGCCACGGCGCCGGACGCCGCGCGCCATCTGGCGCGGGAGGCCGAGCGGGCCCAGGTGGCGTCCGTGGTCTTCTTCACGCTGCGCTTCGCCGCCGTCAGCTCCGCGTGGCTCGCCGCACAGGCGTCGCTGGGCGGTTGGTTCACCGGCCGCGCCGACTGGTACGGCTCGTTCTACACCCCGGACGGGAGTGGCGCGTTCCCGTCGCCGTGGCGTGCGAGCCGCGGTGGCCTGTGGGATGTGGGCCCGCACGCCCTGTCGATGCTGCTGCCGGTCCTCGGCGACGTGAGCGACGTGACGGCGGCGCGCGGCCCCGGGGACACGACCCATCTGATCCTGCGGCACACCGGCGGCGCGTCCAGCACGGCGGCGCTCACCCTGACGGCACCGGTGAAGTGCGCGGGCTTCGCGGTGGAGCTGCGCGGCGAGAACGGCATCGCGGTGCTGCCGGCGTGGGAGGGCGCCGACGGGGCGTTCGGGACCGCGGTCGACGAGCTGGTGACGGCCGCGCGCACCGGCACGGCTCACCCTTGCGACGTCCGGTTCGGGCTGCGGGTCACGGAGATCCTGGCGCGGGCGGAGGAGCGGATCGCCGCCGCGTGACGCGCCCGGGGACAACCACGGGCGGCCGGTACCGTGGCCGCTACGTAATGGCGAGTGACGGCACCGGCCGCAGCCGGTGGACCCCCGGGACCGGTCCGGGAAGAAGCTCCGTGCGGCTCCGCGCTGCCCTGTTTCCGACCACACGGATCAGAATACGAACAACCGTCCCACACGCTTCCCGCATCGGCCCGTTGGGCCTAGGGGGTACCCAATGCCGGGGAATTTCAGCCATTCTCGAACGCCCCGGACAAGATGCCCCACAGTTGTGCCCACGCACTCGCCGACGATCAGACGTGCAGGTCGACGAGGTCGCGCACACCATGATGCCGCAGCGTCTGATCGTTTTCTTCGGGCAATGTTTACTACCAAAGAAGTTGTGAATATTTAGACTGATCACGCTCGAACTCGGCGTGTACCAAGAGGGATTACCCACCATGAACAAGACGGCGCTCCGCGCTCTGCTCCGCGAACGACGCGCCCTCATTGCCCCCGAATCGCATGGCTTCTCCCGGCCGAGCGGCCAGGGGCGGCGGGCTCCCGGCCTGTCGCAGCACCAGGTCGACCAGTTGCTGCACCGTACGTTCGGGACGTATCACCGTCTCGAGTCCGGCAATTACCCCAATCCGCCGACCTCGCTGCTGCGGGATGTCGCGCGGCTCTTCGGGCTCAATGAGCAGGAGTGGGTGTCGCTGTGCCGGTACGCGCTGCTGCAGGACCCGCCGGGTCCGCTTCACCCCTCGTCGGGCAAGGAGATACCCGGCGTCTGGCAGGAGGCGGTCGACAGCATCACGCATATGGCATACGTCACCGACGCGTCCTGGGAACTCCTCGCCCACAACGAGGCGTTCGAGGCGATGTTCCCCGACCGGAGAGTGCCGACCAACACGATGCGGTGGATGCTCCTGGACCAGGACGGCCGTGAGCGGCTGACCGACTGGCGCACCTCATGGCTCCCGATGGTGCTGCCGCAGCTTCGCGCCGCCCTGGTGGCCCGCCCCGACGACGAGATTTTGCGCGGCATCGAGAAGGAGGTGCTGGCGGACCCCGAGCTCGCCCACCTCTACGACGTCGACGGCGCCCTGATACACCCCGACGGTCATGAGCGCCCCCTGCGGCACGCGGTCCACGGCCTCGGCTGGGTCTCGATCTGTGCGGCACAGCCCATGACCGCTCCCGGCTCGCGTCTGTTCATCCTCATCTACCACGCGGGCACGGAGCGCAGGCATGCACGCGCGCCCATGCTGCGAGCCGTGTAGGGACCCGAGGCTCCGCTCCCACGCCTAGGGGACACCGACCACACCGTCAAGTACGTTATCGGCACCCCCCGCCCCGATCAGTACCGTGGGAGTGCCTCATGCCAGCCTTCGTGTCCGTCCCCAGAACTGTCCTCGGTGCCCACAAGGTGACCACGGATGAGATCGCCGAAGACATACGCACACACCACCGCGACCACCCCCGGCTCAACGCGATCCTTCGCGTCGTCAACAACTGCGGTGTGAGTTCGCGCCACTTCACACGTCCCCTCGTCTCCCCCACGGTCTCCGGCACGGCTGATGTCCGGGAGCGGACGCAGGCCGCGTTCGACGACGCCGTCGACATGTCGGAGCAGGCCGCCGTCGAGGCCCTGGGCGCGGCCGGACTGGCGCCGCGGGACGTCGACGCGATCGTCACCTCCCATGCCACCGGATGGGCCGTACCCAACCTGGACGTCCATCTCGTCGACCGCCTCGGCCTGCGACCGACGGTGCGCCGGGTGGCCCTGACGACGGTGGCCTGCGCGGGCGGCGTCCAGGCCCTGATCCGTGCCACGGACCTGGTCACCGCGCGGCCCGGCAGCAGAGTGCTGGTCGTCGCGGCCGAGGTGCTCTCGACCTCTTACAACCACATCGCCGACACGATCGAATCGATGATCTACAAGGCCTTGTTCGCGGACGCCGCCGCCGCGACGGTGGTCACCAGCGCTCCATCGGGCCCGGGGCTGGTGGTCGAGGACACCTTCGAGTACGCCCTCCCGGACAGCCTCGACCGTTACCGCGGGCGGCTCGACCCCCACGGGATGCACTTCGACTCTACCAAGCAGGCTCCTCACACAGCTGTCTCCACCCTCACTCCCCTGACGGACTGGCTGGGAGACCACACCACCGACTTCGCGGTCATCCACCCGGGCAGTCTGCGCATCATCACCGGCACGGCCGACGCTCTCGGCCTCGATGCGAGCGGCGCCCGCCACTCCGTGGACACCCTGACGGAAGAGGGCAACATGGGAGGTGTCAGCGTCTTCCGCGTCCTCGAACGCACGCACACGGACGCGCCGGCCGACGGGGCGAACGGTGTCGCCGTGGCGTTCGGTCCGGGCTTCATCACCGCGGCCCTCCGCTGCCGCTGGCAGTCCTGATATTCGCTTGCCACCCCTTCACCGCCCTGCTGAAGTGACCGAATGGATCACGCAGCGGTACTGGCCGCGTACGACCGGCAGATCAGGCGCGACGCGCGGAGCGAGAGTCCGGGTGCACGGGTCGAGCGGGTCGGTGGAGTCGTCCGTCAGACCGGCTCCGAGCATGACTGGAACGGCGTCCTGTGGGCGGATATCGACGCGACGACGGCGGACGCCGTGATCGCGGAGCAGGTGCGCCACTACACCGGCGCCGGACGCGAGTTCGAGTGGAAGCTGCACTCCTACGACCACCCCGCCGACCTGCCGGAGCGGCTCCTCGCCGCCGGCTTCGTGGCCGACCCGCTGGAGACCGTGATGGTCGCCGAGGCGGAAGAGCTGCCGGCGGGCCCGCAGTTGCCCGAGGGCATCCGGCTGGTCCCGGTGACGGACGCGGCGGGCGTCGAGCTCATGGCCGAGGCGCACCTCGCGGCGTTCGGGGAAGCCGACGCCGCGCTGAGCGAGCAGCTCGCCAAGCGGGTGCTCGCCCAGCTCACCGAGGCGCCGGACGAGATCGTCGCTGTCGTCGCCATGGCCGGCGAGCGGCCCGTCTGCGGAGCCCGGATGGAGTTCCGCCCGGGCACCGACTTCGCCGGGCTCTGGGGCGGCGGCACCGCTCCCGACTGGCGCGGCAAGGGCGTCTACCGCGCGACGGTGGCCCACCGCGCCCGCATCGCCGCCGAGCGCGGCTACCGCTATCTACAGGTCGACGCCTCCGATGACAGCCGCCCCATCCTGGACCGGCTCGGCTTCGCGACGCTGTGCACGACGACTCCGTACGTGTATCAGCCGTAGGCCGGGCCCCGACGGGCAGGCCCGCCCCCGCCTAGCGGATCGGCATTCCCGACAGCGTCCTCGCGATGACCAGTCGCTGGATCTCGCTCGTACCCTCGAAGATCGTGTAGATCGCGGCGTCGCGGTGCATCCGCTCCACCGGGTACTCCCGGGTGAAGCCGTTGCCGCCGAGGATCTGCACGGCCTGCGCGGTGACCTTCTTGGCGACCTCGCTCGCGTAGAGCTTGGACATGGAGCCCTCGGCCGACTCGAACTTCTTGCCGGTGCTCGCCATCCACGAGGCGCGCCACACCAGGAGGCGGGCCGCGTCGATCTGGGTGCGCATGTCGGCGAGCTGGAAGGCGACGCCCTGGTTGTCGATGATCGGGCGGCCGAACTGCGTGCGCGTCTTGGCGTACTCCAGGGCCTCCTCGTACGCGGCGCGGGCCGTGCCCACCGCCATGGCGCCGACAGCCGGGCGGGACGCCTCGAAGGTGGCCATCGCGGCGTTCTTCACGCGCTCGCCGCCGGACTTGGCGCGCTCCCGCGCGCGGGCGAGGCGCTCGTCCAGCTTGCCCTTGCCGCCCAGGAGGCAGTGGCCCGGGACACGTACGTCTTCCAGGACGACCTCGGCGGTGTGCGAGGCGCGGATGCCGTGCTTCTTGAACTTCTGCCCCTGGGACAGGCCCGGCGTGTTCGGCGGGACGATGAAGGAGGCGTGCCCCTTCGAGCCCAGCTCGGGGTCGACTACGGCGACGACGACGTGGACGTTGGCTATGCCGCCGTTGGTCGCCCAGGTCTTGGTGCCGTTGAGGACCCACTCGTCCTTCGCCTCGTCGTGAACGGCGCGGGTGCGCATCGCGGCCACGTCGGATCCGGCGTCGGGCTCGGAGGAGCAGAAGGCGGCGACCTTGACGTCGTTCACGTCGCCGTACATCTGCGGGATCCAGGTGCCGATCTGCTCCTCGGTGCCGTTGGCGAGCACGCCGACGGCGGCCAGGCCCGTGCCCATGATGGACAGGCCGATGCCCGCGTCACCCCAGAAGATCTCCTCCGTGGCCATCGGAATACCGAGGCCTGTGGGATCCAAGAACTGCTGGGCGTAGAAATCGAGGGAGTAGATCCCGAGCTTCGCCGCTTCCTGGATGATGGGCCAGGGGGTCTCCTCACGCTCGTCCCACTCGGCGGCAGCGGGACGGATCACGTCGGCGGCGAACCCGTGGAGCCAGTCCCGGACCTCCTTCTGTTCGTCGTTGAGCTCCATGGTGAACTCGGCCATGACCCCTCCAGGACCTGCGATCAACTGGGCGTTACTAGCGGTAACGGAAGTCTGTTACCGGCCAGTAGTCCGTGTCAACTCCCGGCAGCCCGTTCGATGCCCCTCGCACGCCGAGTGTTACGTTGCGCGTGCGTCACGCAATCGCACGGGCGGGGAGAGAACGCTTATGGAGACCACGCAACGCACCGAACAGCAGAGATCCGCGGACCATCGACGACGGCGGCGCGAGCTGCTCGAGGCCGCGGACCGGGTGGTGCTCCGCGACGGCCCCGGCGCCTCCATGAACGCCATCGCCGCCGAGGCCGGTATCACCAAGCCGATCCTCTACCGCCACTTCGGCGACAAGGGCGGACTCTACGCCGCGCTCGCCAAACGGCACACGGACGCGCTCCTCGAAGCGCTGCGCGCCGCCCTGGACGCCCCGGCCGAGCGCAGGGAGCGGGTCGAGGCGACGCTCGACACCTACCTCACCGCGATCGAGGCACGTCCGCAGGTCTACCGGTTCCTGATGCACCCCTCCGAGGCGCCGTCCCCCGGCGAGCAGGGCTTCGACGTCGGTCTGCACTCCGCTCCCCTGCTGCGCCGCCTCGGCGAGGAGCTGGCGGAGGTCATCGAGGAGCGCGTCGACCTCGGACCGGACAGCGCGCAGCTCGCCCGCGTGTGGGGCCACGGCATCGTCGGCATGATGCACGCGGCCGGCGACTGGTGGCTCGGCGAACGGCCCTGCTCGCGCGAGCAGTTGGTGCGCAGCCTGGCGGATCTGCTCTGGGGGCGCCTGGCCGCCGCGGGCAACCGCGTCGGCGGCCCGGGGTTCTGAGCCGCCCCCCCGGCGGACCTCAGTTGCCCCAGGAGGCCCTGGCGGCGGCCCGCAGCACCCTGCGGCGCCGCCAGCCGGTGACCCGGTCGGTGTAGACGCCGCCCTCCAGGTGGTCGCACTCGTGCTGCAGGCAGCGCGCGAACCAGCCCGTACCGTGCACCCGCACGGGCTTCCCGCGCAGGTCGACCCCTTCGACCACGGCATGGTCGAAGCGTGGCGTGCCCGCTTCGAGGCCCGGCAGCGACAGACAGCCCTCGGGCCCGCGCACGGTCACGCCGTCCGCCTCCACGAGCCGCGGGTTGACCACGTGTCCGAGGTGGCGGACGTCCTCGTCGTCAGGGCAGTCGTAGACGAACACCCGCTGGGCGACACCGACCTGATTCGCGGCCAGCCCCACACCCTGCGCCGCGTACATCGTCGCGAACATGTCCTCGACGAGCCGCGCCAGTTCGGGACCGAAGTCGGTCACCTCCTCACAGGCCGTGTGCAGCACGGGGTCACCGAGCAGGGTCAGAGGTCGTACGCGCCCCGAGGCGCCCGGGATCGAGCCGTGTCGCATGGCGGCAAGAGTACGGTCCATGGGATGGAGCGGCGTCGAGGTGGTGCCGTGGTTCGGGCTTGTCAGCGGATCTCGATAGGCTGAGCAGAGAAACGATGCCGGGGGCAGGCGCGGCGCCGTACGCAAGGAGGATCTCGACAGATGTCAGGCAACACGGACCCGCTGTCGCCGCGGGCCAAGCTGGCCGTGACGGCGGGCAAGGCGGCCGCGGCGGTGTCGCGGGCGGCCGGCCGCGGCAGCGGATCGGTGATCGGCGGCAAGGTCGCGCTCAGGCTCGACCCGGAGCTGCTCGGGCGGCTCGCCACACACCTGGACGTGGTCCTCGTGTCGGCCACCAACGGCAAGACGACCACCACGCGTCTGATCGCGGAGGCCCTGCGGGCCAGCGGCCCGGTGGTCTCCAACGCACTCGGTGCGAACATGCCCGCCGGAATCACCTCGGCGCTCGCCGGCGGCTCCGACGCCAAGTACGGCGTGATCGAGGTCGACGAGAAGTACCTCTCGGGCGTCGCCCGTGACGTGGACCCCAAGGCGATCGCGCTGCTCAACCTCTCGCGCGACCAGCTGGACCGCGCCGCCGAGACCCGCATGCTCGCCGAGAAGTGGCGCGAGGGCCTGGCCGGTTCGAAGGCCGTCGTCATCGCCAACGCGGACGACCCGCTGGTCGTCTGGGCCGCCTCCTCCTCGCCGAACGTGGTGTGGGTGGCGGCCGGCCAGGAGTGGAAGGACGACGCCTGGTCGTGCCCGTCCTGCGGTGGCGTCATGCAGCGCCCCGGGGACGACTGGTTCTGCGGCGAGTGCGGCTTCCGCCGGCCCGCGCCCAGCTGGGTGCTCTCCGGCGACCACGTCCTGGACCCGCACGGCTCGGCCTGGCCGATCCACCTCCAGCTGCCGGGCCGGGCGAACAAGGCCAACGCCACGTCGTCGGCGGCCGTCGCCGCCGTCTTCGGAGTGCCGCCGCAGGTCGCCCTGGAGCGCATGTACCAGGTGCAGGCGGTCGCCGGGCGCTATGACGTCGTGCAGTTCCAGGGCCGCGACCTGCGGCTGCTCCTCGCGAAGAACCCCGCGGGCTGGCTCGAGACGTTCTCGCTGATCGACCCGCCGCCGACCCCGGTGATCCTCTCCGTCAACGCCCGCGGCGCGGACGGCACGGACACCTCCTGGCTCTGGGACGTCGACTACACCCGGCTCGCCGGTCACCCGATCTTCGTGCTCGGCGACCGCAAGCTGGACCTGGCCGTGCGCCTGGAGGTCGCGGGCCTGGACTTCCGCGTCTGCGAGAGCGTCGACGAGGCGGTGCAGCTGGCCCCGCCGGGACGCATCGAGACGATCGCGAACTACACCGCGTTCCAGGACCTGCGCCGCCGCGTCGGCAACTGACCCCACCGGCCCCTTCTAGACCCTCGTAGGGACACATGAGCATGAGCGACAACAGCCTGCGGCTGGTGTGGGTCTACCCCGACCTGCTCAGCACGTATGGAGACCAGGGCAACGCCCTGGTCGTGGAGCGCCGCGCACGCCAGCGCGGCCTCCAGGTCGAGCGTTACGACGTGCGCAGCGACCAGCCGATCCCGACCTCCGGCGACATCTATCTGATCGGCGGCGGCGAGGACCGCCCGCAGCGCCTCGCGGCCGAGCGGCTGCGCCGCGACGGCGGCCTGCAGCGTGCCGTGGGCAACGGCGCGATCGTCTTCTCGGTCTGCGCCGGCTACCAGATCCTCGGCAACGAGTTCATCAACGACCTCGGTCAGCGTGAGCCGGGCCTCGGCCTGCTCGACGTGGTCTCCACGCGCGGCGAGGGCGAGCGGTGCGTCGGTGACGTCCTCGCCGACCTGGACCCGCAGCTGGGTCTGCCCCCGCTGACCGGCTTCGAGAACCACCAGGGCGTCACGCACGTCGGCCCGTCCGCGCGGCCGCTCGCCCGCGTCCAGCTCGGCCGGGGCAACGGCACGGGCGACGGCACCGAGGGCGCGTACAACGGCACGGTCTTCGGTACGTACATGCACGGCCCCGTCCTCGCCCGCAACCCGCTCATCGCGGACCTGCTGCTCAAGCTGGCCCTCGATGTGAACGCGCTGCCGCCGACGGACGACCGCTGGTACGAGGCGCTGCGCAACGAGCGCATCAACGCCGCGCAGCAGCCCGCCTGACGCCCCGCCCGCACATGTGAGCGGGGGCGTCCAGCCCTCGGACGCCGGATGCGGCCCCGCCCCCCGGCGCCTATAGGGTGGCGGGGATCCAGCCGGACGACGTGGTCCGGCCATTCGGCCCACGTTGCAAAGGTAATCCGGGCTATGCGCATTGGTGTCCTGACCTCCGGCGGCGACTGCCCCGGCCTGAACGCCGTCATCCGCTCCGTCGTGCACCGCGCGGTGGCGGACCACGGCGACGAGGTCATCGGCTTCCACGACGGCTGGAAAGGCCTCCTGGAATGCGACTACCGCAAGCTCGACCTCGACGCGGTGGGCGGCATCCTCGCCCGCGGCGGCACGATTCTCGGCTCCTCCCGTGTGCAGCCCGCGCATCTGCGGGACGGTGTGGAGCGCGCCAAGGGCCATGTCGCGGACCTCGGTCTCGACGCGATCATCCCGATCGGCGGCGAGGGCACGCTGAAGGCGGCCCGGCTGCTCTCTGACGCGGGCCTGCCGATCGTCGGCGTGCCCAAGACGATCGACAACGACATCGCCGTCACCGACGTCACCTTCGGCTTCGACACCGCGGTGGGCGTCGCGACGGAGGCGCTCGACCGGCTGAAGACCACCGCCGAGTCGCACCAGCGCGTGCTCATCGTGGAGGTCATGGGCCGGCACACCGGCTGGATCGCCCTGCACTCCGGGATGGCGGCGGGCGCGCACGCCATCGTCGTCCCCGAGCGCCCCTTCGACATCGAGGCGCTGGCCGCGAAGGTCGGTGAGCGCTTCTCGGCGGGCAAGAAGTTCGCGATCGTCGTGGCCGCCGAGGGCGCCAAGCCGCGCGCGGGCTCCATGGAGTTCGACGAGGGCGGCAAGGATGTCTACGGCCACGAGCGGTTCGCCGGCATCGCCCGGCAGCTCTCCCTCGAACTGGAGCAGCGCCTCGGCAAGGAGGCGCGCCCTGTCATCCTCGGCCACGTCCAGCGCGGCGGCACCCCGACCGCGTACGACCGCGTCCTCGCGACCCGCTTCGGCTGGCACGCCGTGGAGGCCGTGCACCGCGGCGAGTTCGGCAGGATGACCGCGCTGCGCGGCACGGACATCACGATGGTGCCGCTCGCCGAGGCCGTCGAGACGCTGAAGACCGTGCCGGACGAGCGGTACGCCGAGGCGGAGTGCGTGCTCTGACCCAGCAGCTGGTCGAACTATCCGCCCCCGGTCGCGTCAGCGGCCGGGGGCGGTTCTACTCTGGAGCCGACACACGTCGCACAATCCGCACGAATCAGGAGCCACTGGATGGATCACAGCGGGCACGGCATGAACATGGATCTGCCGCCGTTCACGCTGGGGCGAGGCCTGGAACTCTCGGCCGACCCCTTCTTCCTCATCGGCTGCCTGGTGGCCCTCGCCCTGTACGGGTGGGGCGTGGCGCGGCTCGTGCGGCGCGGTGACAAGTGGCCGGTGGGCCGCACGATCTCCTTCGTGATCGGCATCCTGACCGTCCTGCTCGTGATGTGCACCAAGCTCAACGACTACGGCATGGTCATGTTCAGCGTGCACATGGTGCAGCACATGGTGATCAGCATGCTGTCGCCGATCCTGCTGCTGCTCGGCGCGCCGATCACGTTGGCGCTGCGTGGGCTGCCGGTCGCGGCGCGCGGCCACAAGGGGCCCCGTGAGTGGCTGCTGTGGCTGCTGCACAGCCGGTACATGCGGATCGTCACGCACCCCGCGTTCACGATCCCGCTGTTCATCGCGAGTCTGTACGCGCTCTACTTCACGCCGATCTTCGACACCCTGATGGGCTCCAAGGTGGGCCACATCGGGATGATGGTGCACTTCCTCGCCGTCGGCCTGGTCTTCTTCTGGCCGATCATGGGTGTCGACCCCGGGCCGCACCGCCCCGGCTATGTGATGCGGATGCTGGAGCTGTTCGCGGGCATGCCGTTCCACGCGTTCTTCGGCATCGCGCTGATGATGGCGACCGAGCCGATGATCGGCACGTACACGCACCCGCCGGCCTCGCTGGGCATCGACGCGCTGGCCGACCAGGAGGCGGCGGGCGGCATCGCCTGGGCGTTCAGCGAGATCCCCTCCGTGGTGGTCCTGGTGGCGCTGCTCTTCCAGTGGCGGCGCTCCGAGGACCGTGAGGCCCGGCGCAAGGACCGCGCCGCGGACCGTGACGGTGACAAGGAGCTGGCGGCGTACAACGCCTATCTGGCCTCACTGGCCGCACGCGGACGCTAGCGCCGAAGGGCCTCGCGGGGTGACGATGGTCTTCGGACCGCGGCCTCGGCGCGCAGGCGCCGGAGGCTGCCGGGAGGAGGCTGAGCGATGCCCGGTTCCACGAAGACCATGGGTGGGTTCACCATCGGAGGCCTGGTCATGGTGACGGCCTACTCGGTGGGGCTCGGGAGCAACGGCTGGCTGTGGTTCGGCTGGGTCGTGCTCGGACTGATCACGCTCGGGATGGTGCTGTCGCGCGCCACATGAGCGCCGCGGCGCGCGACAACAGGCCAGGTCGTGCTCAGAAGCGGAAGACGTGGCCGGTGTCCGAGTCCAGCGTGCAGGCGTTGGGGTACGTCTTGCGCCAGCTGATCGACCGGTTCTGGTGGGACCCGGTCGCGGTCACGGTGACCGGGTCGTACTCCTTGGTGCACACGTGCGGGTCGTCGGCGAGATGGTCGAAGTCGCCCTTGGCCCGGGTGATGGCCGCGCAGGCCTTGGCGGCGTGCGGGTGGTGCCCGGAGGGCACGGGCTCGCAGCGCAGCAGCACTCCGCGCATCCAGGTGTTCTCGGCGCCCGAGACGGTGAGGAAGAGCCCGGGGTGCCGAGGGGTGTGGGCGTCGTCCGCCGCGTGGGCGGGGACGGTGGCGGCGAGGGCGATCATGGCGGCGGCTGCGACGGGGAACGGGCGCATGCGAGACCTCCGTAAGGGGTGACGGTGACGTTCTGTGGCGTCGGTCGGTGGCGTCGGGGACGCTCGGAGGAAGCCAGCGGACCCCCCGTCCGTGCCGCGCGTCGAGCCGCCTCACCGGTGGGTCGCCCGCACGGCGGCGCGTAAGGGCCCGAACGGGCTCTCGCGTCCGCGTCGCCGATTGGCTACTGTGCGTCCGCACCTGGATCAGGGAAGGCGGCCGCCATGTTCTATCTACTGCTCAAGTACGTGATCCTCGGCCCACTGCTCCGGCTGATGTTCCGCCCCAGGATCGAGGGTCTGGAACATGTGCCCGAGTCGGGCGCCGCGATCGTCGCGGGCAACCATCTGTCGTTCTCCGATCACTTCCTGATGCCCGCGATCATCAAGCGCCGCATCACCTTCCTCGCGAAGGCCGAGTACTTCACGGGGCCCGGCCTGAAGGGCCGGCTGACGGCCGCGTTCTTCCGCAGCGCGGGGCAGATCCCGGTCGACCGCTCCGGCAGGGAGGCGGGCCGGGCCGCGATCCGCGAGGGCCTCGGCGTGCTCAACAAGGGCGAGCTGCTCGGCATCTACCCGGAGGGCACGCGCTCGCACGACGGGCGGCTGTACAAGGGCAAGGTCGGTGTCGCGGCGATGGCGCTCAAGGCGGAGGTGCCGGTGGTCCCCTGCGCGATGATCGGCACCTTCGAGGCGCAGCCGCCGGGCCAGAAGGTGCCGAACTTCCGGCGCGTCACGATCCGCTTCGGCGAGCCCCTCGATTTCTCCCGCTACTTCGGCATGGACAACGAGAAGGCTGTCCTGCGGGCCGTCACCGACGAGATCATGTACGCGATCCTCGGGCTCTCCGGGCAGGAGTACGTCGACAAGTACGCGGCGGTCGTGAAGGCGGAGGAGGCCGAGCGCGCCGCGGCGGGCGCCAGGGAGCCGCGGAAGTTCCCGCGGATGCCGCTGAGCTGAGGAACCCGGGGCCACACGTGGCGTTCGTTCCCGCACTATGATCCCGAAGTCGATCTCTTCGACCACACAGCGGAAGGCGCCGGTCCGGCGCGGCGGGAGGACCAAGTGAGCGAGCAGCACGCCCAGTACACCAAGTTGGTGGGACTGCTGGATGAGCGGGGGGCGACGTACCGGGTCATCGAGCATGAGCCGGAGGGCGCCACGGAGGCGGTGAGCGCTCTGCGCGGGAACACCTTGGAGCAGGCGGCCAAGTGCATCGTGGTGATGGTGAAGATCGGCAAGAAGACGAAGCGGTACGTCCTCGCCGTGGTGCCGGGTGACCGGCGCGTCGATCTGAACGCGCTGAAGGCCTTGCTGGGCGGCACGTACGCCGGCTTCGCGACGCAGGAGGTGGCGGAGCGGCTTTCGGGGAGCGTGAGCGGCACGATCCTGCCGTTCTCGTTCGACCCGGAGCTCGAACTCGTCGTGGATCCGGCCCTGCTGGCGCACGAGGAGATCTTCTTCAACGCGGCGCGGCTCGACCGCTCGCTGGCGCTGCGGACGGCGGACTACCGGGAGATCGCCCGGCCTCGCACCGAGGCGATTTCCCAGTAGTTCAGCCCAGGTCGCGCAGAGCCCCGTCCAGAATGCGGCGCACCCGCAGGGCGTCCGGGGCGACCGCGGTGATCAGGACGCCGGGCCCGGCCAGGGGAGTGAGCGCGGCCCACTCCCCCAGCGGCGCGGCCTGCGGCTTGCTCTGCTCGTACTCCGGCCGTACGACGATGAGTTGGCCGACGGCGCGATGTCCCGCGAGGACGGCGGGGCCGTCCCAGCCGCCGGGCGCGCCGGGCCCGTACGACAGCTCCTGGTCGAGCAGCGCCACGCCCGCGCGGCGCACGGTGAGGCGGCTGGTCAGGCGGCCGGAGGCTTCGCCGGTGCGGCCGAGCACCTGTTCCTCGCGCAGCACGAGGCGGGCCCCCGCGGCCAGCTCCGCCCGCGTCGTGACGCGCAGATCGCTCTCGCACACCGAGATCAACTGCTCGGGCAGCCAGTGCAGTTCGCCGCTCTCGGCCACGGTGAGGCGCACGTCGTAGCGCGCCGTCTCCTTGGTCTGGCCCGGCAGCGCGAGAGTGGCCGCGGCGGAGCCGACGCGCAGCCTCGCTCCTTCGCGAGCGGTGGCTTCGATGGTGAGGTGGTCGCCGCCCAGAGGTCCGCTCATCGCACCGACCAGGGTGACGTGCGCCGCCGGGCCGGCCGAGCGGGTGCGCCGCAGCGCGAGCGGCCCCTCACCGTCGAGCACGGGCAGGGCGGTGCCGCCGCGGCCGTCGGCGCGCGCCACGACGCGGGCGGTGGCGCGCAGGCCCGCGCCATGGCCCGGCTCCGTGCGGCCGCGTGGGGCGAGGCCGAGCGTCACGGCGACGCGGTCCACGCCGCGTACTGCTCGCGCACCCAGGCCGCGACCGGCCCGACGCCGTCGTCGGAGCGCAGCGACTGGAAGACGACGGGGAGTCCGGCGCGCTGCGCCTTGGCGTCGGCGGCCATCCGGGCGAGGTCGGAGCCGACGTGCGGGGCGAGGTCGGTCTTGTTGACGACGAGCAGGTCGGCCGTGGTGACGCCGGGGCCGCCCTTGCGCGGGATGTCGTCGCCGCCCGCGACGTCGATGACGAAGATCTGCGCGTCGACGAGCCCCTTGGAGAAGGTGGCGGTGAGGTTGTCGCCGCCGGACTCGACGAGGATCAGGTCGAGCGGTCCGACCTCGTCCTCCAGGTCCTCCACGGCCTCCAGGTTGGCGGAGATGTCGTCGCGGATCGCGGTGTGCGGGCAGGCGCCGGTCTCCACGGCGGTGATCCGCTCGGGCGGCAGGACGGCCTCGCGGAGCAGGAACTCGGCGTCCTCGCGGGTGTAGATGTCGTTGGTGACGACGGCGAGGGAGAGCTCCGCGCGCAGGGCGTGGCACAGGGCGGCGACGGTGGCGGTCTTGCCGGAGCCGACGGGCCCGCCGAGCCCGATGCGCAGGGCGCGGCGGCGCCCGTCGGGCCGGACGGCGTCGGCGCTGACGGCGGCGGGCCCGTTGTGGGAGTGGTCGAGGTGCATGAGGGTCTCCAATGGTCCGGACCGTCTCAGCCCGTCCGGCGTTTGAGGACGAGGCCGTTCAGGCCGATAAGGGGTCTGGGGGCAGAGCCCCCGGGTCAGGTACGGAAGGCAGAGCGCCGCTAAGAGGCGAACAACCGCACAGGCCAGGCCGCATGCGCCTCCGCGCCGATCTCCAGGAGCGGAGCGGACGCCGCGGGCAGCTCGTCGACGCCCTCGTCGGCGGCGCGTCTCGCCGCCTCGACCGCGTCCAGCGCGACCCGGTCGAGATCGGGGGCGAGCCGCGCCAGGACGGCCGTGGCGTCGAAGGGGTCGAGGCTCAGCAGCCGCACCGTGGCGGTCGCCGGGCCACTGACACCTTCGTACGCCGAGCAGTACGCGGCGTCCTCGGGTCCGAGCCCGGCGGCGCGGGCCGCGAGCCCGAGGACGATCGGCTGATGGGTGCCCTTGGGGAACCGCCGGGCCAGCGCGTCGAGTTCGGGGTGCGGCCAGGTGGCGCGGGCGGCCCGCATCATCTGCCGCCCGAGCCGCCGTGCCGCGGTCCGCAGGGCGGGTGAGGGCGTGCGGGCGTCGGCCGCCTCGTCCAGGGCGGCCGGGTCGACGCCGAGAGCGGCGGCCGCCGCGAGGGCGGCCGTCACCAGGCCGCTGGTGTGGAGCCGCCCCCGGCAGAAGGCCTCCAGGCTCGCGGCTCCGGTGACACGGCCCGCCTTGACGGCCGCTTCGGCCCCGCCGGAGTGGGCGTGCCCGCCGGCGGGGAAGCGGCCGTCGGCCAGGACGAGGAGTGCTGCGCGTGACATGTGATGGTCGCCAGTGGTCGTCGGGGTTCGGGGCCGTCAGAAGAGGAAATACCGCTGGGCGAGCGGCAGTTCCGCGGCCGGTGACGGCTCGACCAGTTCGCCGTCGATGGTGACGGCGAAGCTGTCGGGGGCGACCTCGACCCGGGGCAGCGCGTCGTTCTCCCGCATGTCCGCCTTGGAGCGGCCGCGGGTGGAGTGGATGGGCAGGAACTGCTTGTCCAGGCCGAGGCGTTCCGGAAGCCCGTCGTCCAATGCTGACCGGGTCACGAAGTTGACCGAGTTAAGGGCCGGGGCCTTGCCGTGCGCTCCGTACATGCGGCGCGGCAGGACCGGCTGCGGGGTGGGAATGGAGGCGTTGGCGTCGCCCATCTGCGCGTACGCGATCTGTCCGCCCTTGAGGACGACCTGCGGCTTGACGCCGAAGAACGCCGGGTCCCACAGCACCAGGTCGGCGAGCTTGCCGGCCTCGACCGAGCCGAGCTCGTGGTCGATGCCCTGTGCGACGGCCGGGTTGATCGTGTACTTGGCGACATAGCGACGCGCGCGTCGGTTGTCGGCGCGGGTGTCGCCCGGCAGGAAGCCGCGGCGCCGCTTCATCACGTGCGCGGTCTGCCACGTACGCATGATGACCTCGCCGACGCGCCCCATCGCCTGGGAGTCCGAGGACATGATCGAGATGGCGCCGAGGTCGTGGAGGATGTCCTCCGCCCCGATGGTGGTGGGCCGGATGCGGGACTCGGCGAAGGCCAGGTCCTCGGGGACGGCCGGGTTGAGGTGGTGGCAGACCATCAGCATGTCGAGGTGTTCCTCGACGGTGTTGACGGTGTGCGGCCGGGTCGGGTTGGTGGAGCTCGGCAGCATGTTCGGCAGCGACACCGCGGTGATCATGTCGGGGGCGTGTCCGCCGCCCGCGCCCTCGACGTGGAAGGCGTGCAGGGTGCGGCCCGCGACCGCGTCGAAGGTGGCCTGGACGAAGCCGGCCTCGTTCAACGTGTCGGTGTGGACGGCGAGTTGGGCGCCGGTCTCCTCGCAGACGTTCAGGCAGGCGTCGATGACGGCGGGCGTCGCGCCCCAGTCCTCGTGGATCTTGAAGCTGACGGCGCCGGCGCGGAGCTGGGCGTGCATCGACTCGGCGGAGACGGTGTTGCCCTTGCCGAGGAAGCCGATGTTGACCGGGCTCGACTCCATGGCCGCGAACATCCGTGCCAGGTGCCAGGCGCCCGGGGTGATGGTGGTCGCCTTGCTGCCCTCGGCGGGGCCCGTGCCGCCGCCGAAGAGCGTGGTGACTCCGGAGGCGAGCGCCTCGTCGACGATGGTCGGCGAGATGAAGTGGATATGGGTGTCGATGCCGCCCGCGGTGAGGATCTTGCCGTTGCCCGCGAGGACTTCGGTCTCCGGTCCGATGACGAGGTCGGGGTGGACACCGTCCATGGTGTCCGGGTTGCCGGACTTTCCGATGCCGGTGACGCGGCCGTCGCGGATGCCGACGTCGGCCTTGACGATCCCCCAGTGGTCGATGATCACCGCGCCGGTGATGACCGTGTCGGGGGCGCCCTCGGCGCGGGTGGCGCGGGACTGGCCCATCGACTCACGGATGACCTTGCCGCCGCCGAACACCGACTCGTCGCCGGAGCATCCGGGGCCGCCCGCGCGGTCCTCCTCGATCTCGATCAGCAGATCGGTGTCGGCGAGCCGGATCCGGTCGCCGGTGGTGGGGCCGAACAGATCGGTGTACGCGGCACGGGACAGCTCAGGCATCGAGGGCACCTCCGGTCTCACCGCGCAGGCCGGGCACGACGCGCTTGCCGGCCAGCGGGACGAGTTCGACGTCGACGGGGATCCCGGGCTCGAAGCGCACGGCGGTTCCCGCGGCTATGTTGAGCCGCTTCCCGTGTGCGGCGCCGCGGTCGAAGTCCAGACCCGGGTTGGCCTCGGCGAAGTGGTAGTGGGAGCCGACCTGGACGGGGCGGTCGGCGGCGTTGAGGACGGTGAGGCGGGTGACCTCGCGGCCCTCGTTGAAGGGGACGGGGGCGTCCGCGAAGAGGATATCTCCGGGGACGAGGCCCTGACCTGTGCTGTGCGTCGCGGCATGCATGAGGCGCGTGACTCCCGTCAGACGATCGGGTCGTGGACGGTGACGAGTTTCGTGCCGTCCGGGAAGGTGGCCTCGACCTGGACGTCGTGGATCATCTCGGGGATGCCCTCCATGACGTCGTCCCGGGTCAGGACCTTGCGCCCCGACGACATCAGCTCGGCGACGGTGCGGCCGTCCCGGGCGCCTTCGAGGATGTGGGAGGTGATGAGGGCGATCGACTCGGGGTGGTTGAGCAGCAGCCCCCGCGCCCTTCGCTTCTCGGCCACATCCGCGGCCACATGGATGAGCAGTCTCTCCTGCTCGTGCGGGGTCAGTTGCACGCGTCCCACCTCACAGTCCTCGGTCCGAACCGTGCGGGTCCGGCTGCCGCGGCCACCGCGACGGGTATAGATGTAACACACAGCGAATGCGCGCGATCTTGCGCACCCTGGTTACGAAAACCCCTGGTGGCGTGGGATGGGAGGGTAGTTGGGGGGAGTTTCAACGAGGTTAACCAGTCGTTGACCGGCCCATGACCATCAGCTGGGCCGCGCCATACCCGTCAGGGCCCGCAGACCGTCCTGCAGCGCCTCGACGCGCACGTCGTCGAAGAGCGCGTACTGCGCGGCGAACCCCTGCACCACGGCGATCATGGTCCGCGCGACATGGTCGGCCGGCACGTCCGCGCGCATCATCCCCGCCTCCTGATAGGCCTCGACGACGCTCACCCAGCCCGCCCGCACCTCGGCGTAGACGCCGCCCATGACGGCGGACAGCCGCTCGTCGCGGAGGGTCTCCGTCCAGACCTGGACCATCAGCCGGGGGAAGTACGAGGTGTCGCCGTCCCGCATGCCGGGCCTCAGGTCGAGGACCTCGGCGATGACCTGGCCCAACAGGACGTCCGGCGGGGGCGGCGGGCTCTGCCGGGCGGCGGCGTCGAAGATGCCCCTGATGTCCGCGAGCACCTCGGAGACGATCGCGGCGATCAGCTCTTCCTTGCCGGTGAAGTAGCGGTAGACGGCCCCCGCCGAGAGGCCCACCTCCTTCAGCACGTCCTGCATCGACGTGGCGTGAAAGCCGTTGCGCGCGAAGCAGAGCGCGGCGCCGTCGAGGATCTGCCGACGGCGGGCGTCGAGGTGTTGCTGGGATACGCGGGCCATGGTCTCAACGTAGAACGAACATTCCTTCTTGACAAGCGAACCGCCCGGCAGGACAGTGACCCCACTCGATAAAACGAACGATCCTTCTCTTTAAATCGACGTAAACGAATCGACGTAACAAATCAACGTAACGACACGGGAGGAACCCATGTCCACGCCACCCGTCACCGCGCCCACGCCCGCTCCCACACCCTCACCCGCACCCGCACCCGCACCCGGCCCTCGCATCGCCTTGGTCGCCGTCCTGGTTCCCGCGCTCGTGGCTCTCGCGCTCTGGGCCTTCGCCTGGCCCGCCGCCCGCACCGCGCCGCGCGACCTGCCGCTCGGCGTCGCGGGACCGGCCGCCGCGACGGGGCCGATCACCCAGCAACTCTCACGGCACGAGGGCGCGTTCGAGATCCATCGTTACGCCGATGAGGCCGCCGCCCGGTCCGCCATCGAGGAGCGTTCCGTATACGGCGCGATCGTCGCCACGCGACAAGGACCCAAGCTGCTGACCGCGACGGCCGCGAGCCCTGTCGTCGCGCAGCTCCTGGAGAAGGCCGTGCGGGATCAGGACCCGAAGGGCTCGGCGGTGCCGACCGTCGATGTGGTCCCCGCCCCCGCGGCCGACCCTCGGGGCTCGGCCCTCGGATCGAGCGTGCTGCCACTGGCGATCGCCGGGGTCGCCGCGGGCGCGCTCGTCACGCTGCGCGGACTACGCGGCATCCATTCGGTGACCGCACTGGTCGGCGCCGCCGTACTCGTCGGCGCCGTCGCGGCCGCCCTCACCCACAGCTGGCTGGGCATCCTCACGGGCAACTGGTGGGCGGAAGCGGGGGTGTTGGGGCTCTCCACGCTCGCGGTCAGCGCCACCGTCGCCGGGCTCGGCGCGCTGGTCGGCCCGGCCGGCATCGGGGTCGGCGCCCTGCTGATGGTGCTGCTCGGCAACCCCTTCTCCGGCGTGACCTCGGCGCCGCGGCTCCTGCCGGAACCGGTCGGATTCCTCGGGCAGTTGCTGCCGCCGGGCGCCGGGGGTTCCCTGCTGCGCTCGGTGTCCTTCTTCGACGGCGCACGAGCCGCGGCGCCCGCGTTGACCCTCGGCGCGTGGGCCGTACTCGGCCTCACGACCGTCCTGCTGCTCACACCGCGCGCACGACGCGCGCCCGCCGCGGGAAACCCCTCGGTCCGGCGCGAGGCCACGCCGGTGGGCTGAGCCGGCGCGGGGCGTTGGGCCTGCCCGGGGCTGGGTGACGTTGGGCCTGCCCGGGAGCTGCGTGGCGTTCGGCGGTGCCCGGGGGCTCAGTGGCGCCGGGCCTGCCCCGGGCTACGTGGCGTTCAGCCCGGCCTCGGGGCCAGATGGCGCCGGACCCCGCTCCGGGCTAGATGACGCCGGACCCCGCCCCGGGGCTACGTGGCGACGGACTCACCCCGGGCTACGTGACGTTGGACCCCCGGTGCTCCGCCGCGATGCCGAAGCGTCGGTGCTCCTGAGCCGTGCCGGAGGGCGGGGCGGAGCTGATCGCGGTGACGGTGCTGACCGTCCGCTCCTCGGGGGCCTCGGCGAGTTCTTCGAGGCGCTCCAGGTCGGCGGCGGAGACCAGTGCCACGAGCGGCTTGCCGTGTCGCGTGACGACGACCCGCTCGCCGCCGTAGACGACGCGGTTGATCAGCTCGGCGAGCTCTGCCCGGGCTTGCGTCACCGGAATCTCGTAGGCCATGTCCTCCAGCTTAGACGCCGCCGTTCCCGGGCTGCGGGCGTGAGCGATCTCGGAGCGGGCTTGGAGCGGGCTTGGAGCGAGTTCGGAGTGATTTCTATGGGCCGCGTCCCTGCCGCGTATGCCCTGAGCAGATTTCCCACTCAAGTTTACGTACGTCCTGTACATTTTTGTCGGACAGCCGGACCGCTCCGCCGACCGCCCAAGGAGAGAGGCGCGCCATGAACCGTCCGTCCGCCCGTTATGTCCTGCCCGAGTTCACCGAGCGCACCAGCTCGGGGACGCGGACCCTCGATCCGTACTCGCGGCTTCTCGAAGAGCGCATCGTCTTCCTCGGCACCCCTATCGACGACACCTCCGCGAATGACGTGATGGCGCAGTTCACGCACCTCGAATACCTGGCGCCGGACCGTGACATCTCGCTGTACATCAACTGCCCCGGCGGCTCGTTCAGCGCGATGACCGCCATCTACGACACGATGCGGTTCGTCAGCTGTGATGTGGAGACGACGTGCCTGGGGCAGGCCGTCTCGGCCGCCGCCGTGCTGCTGGCGGCGGGCACGCCCGGCAAGCGGCAGGCGCTGCCCGGGGCGCGGGTGCTGGTCCGTCAGCCCTCGGCCCCCGAGCCGTTCCAGGGCCAGGCCAGCGATCTGGCGATCCAGGCCGACGAGATGCTGCGCACCCGGCGGCTCCTCGAAGAACTGCTCGCACGGCACACGGGCCAGAGCCCGGACCGCGTCTCCGCAGACATCGAGCGGGACAAGATCCTCGACGCCGCGGCCGCGCTGGAGTACGGGCTCGTGGACCGGATCATCCCGAGCCGCAAGACCTCGCTCACCGAGCGCGAAGCGCGGTGAGCCGCCGATGCTGCCGCCCGACCTGCCTCCACTGCCCGCACTGACCCGGGCCGAGGCCGAGCTGATCGACCGTTACCTCGAAGTCGTCGATCTGCTCGGCCGGATCAACCCCGCCCGCGCCGAACACACCTACGGCGGGCTGCGCGCCGCACAGGCGCTCGTCGGCCGGGCGACCGCCCTGCGGGACGCGCTGACGGTCATGCACCAGCGGGGCGAGAGCGAGGTGCACGCCGCCACGCTCGCCCAGGCGCTGCGCGTACTCGACGGCGAGCGGCGGGCCCGACGGGTCGGCGTACCGCCCCCGCCGCGCGGTTGAATGTGGCGTTCCGCTCCTCGCACCGTCCGGGACCGCCTCGAAGTGGACCAGATGGGCTACCCCAGTTGGGGTACATGCGCGTCCATTCGCGTGCGGCCGCAAGTTGCACAGGGCGCGCACAGAGCGGGCGGAATGACACATTCCAATGCTGGTGGCGCCGTCGTCGGACCCGGGGGCCCACACCCGATTTCGGCAGTGTCCACCCGAACGGGTCAGTCGTGAGGAGCCTCACAAAAGACGGTTTCGGCTCGGTTTTCGAACCCTTTTCGGGTCAAGATCCCTTCCGACGACAAGCCCCCGCCACAGCGGCGGGGCGATCCGGGCGGACGCCGAGTCCTGCCGCCACCCGGATGACCGGTCGACATCGGTGCATCGGCAGGAGTGGAGGACCCGAGCAAGACGGGCCCGTCCGGGAAGTCCGGACGACGCCCTAGGGGTGAAGCCGCAGAGCACGACGCGGCCGGGCATCTTCGCCTGCCCGAACCCGACAGGTCATCTTTCACAGGCGGCTGACGAAGGGTTACGCATGACCGCGCTGAATCACGTTCCGTCGCTCCTCAGCAGAACGGGGGCCGCATCGGCTCTCACGCTCGCCGTCGTAGGCGGCACCATCGTGGCCCCCGGGCTCACGTCGGAAGCCGAGGCAGCGACCCACGGAACGAAGGCGCTCAAGATCGCGGCGTCCAAGAAGGGCTCGCCGTACGCCTATGGAGCGGTGGGACCCAACCGGTTCGACTGCTCGGGGCTGACGCTGTACTCGTTCAAGCGCACGGGCAAGAAGCTGCCGCGCACCGCCGCCGCGCAGTACAACAAGACGCGGCACATCGCCAAGTCCCAGCGGACCCGCGGCGACCTCGTGTTCTTCCACTCGGGCCGCAACGTCTACCACGTCGGTATCTACGCGGGTAAGGGCCGCATCTGGCACGCGCCCAAGAGGGGGACCGTAGTGCGCCTGGAGAAGATCTGGACCAATAGCGTCTGGTACGGCCGGGTCCGCTGACCCCGCCCGCGGTGTCCGGCCGGCGCGCACCGAGCACCCCCGGGGGTGCTTGGTCCGCGTCGGCGCGGATACCCGTACCGGATGTCGGACAACTATTCCTGCACCGCACGCAATGAGACGCCGCTGGAGCGCGCCGACCGCAACTTCGCGGAGCTGCTCCAGGAGTTGAGGGTCACCCAGACCGGCGTCCAGATCCTCTTCGCCTTCCTGCTGAGCCTCGCGTTCACGGCGCGGTTCCCCTCGCTCGACGCCATGCAGCGCGCGACCTATGTGACGACGCTGCTGCTCGCGGTGGCCGCGGCGGCGCTGTTCACGGCGCCGGCCGCGCTGCACAGATCACTGTTCCAACAGCGCGCCAAGCCACTGATCGTGCGCGTCTCCTCCCGCCTCGCCGCCATCGGTCTGTGCGTACTGGTGCTCGCCCTCTCCGGGGCCGTGCTGCTCGTCGTGGACGTGACGGCCGGGCGCGCCGAGGGCGTGGCCGCGGGCGTCGGGACGTTCGTGGTGTGCGCCGGGCTGTGGGGCGTACTGCCGCGTCTGGTGCGGCGTGCGGGGCTGCGGGACGACGAGACGCCCCCGGCCGAGACGGCCAAGCCTCCCACGCCCTCACCTCAGAAGACCGTGGTCTTCACGCGAGGAGCGGTTCGAGGAGAAGCACCAGGCCCAGTGCGCCGAGAGCGGTGCCGGTGACGGCCTCGACGGCGCGGGCGGTGCGCGGTCCGCGCAGCCATGTGCCGAGCCGGTCCACGAGGAGCGCCACGACCGGGAACCACAGCAGGGCGAGCGTCACGACGATGGCCGCGAGCAGCAGGGTCCTCGGCATCGCGGGGCTGCCGTCGGGCACGAACTGCGGCAGCACGCTGAGGAACGTGATGGACGCCTTCGGGTTCAGGGCGTTGGTGAGGAAGCCCTCGCGCAGGCCGCCGCCCCGCACCACCGGCTCGTCGTCCTCCGTGGCGCGTGCGCGCGCCGCCGACCGCAGCGCGCGCCAGGCGAGGTACAGCACGTAGGCGCCGCCGGCGAGTCGCAGCATTTCGAAGAGCGTGGGGACGGCCGCGAGTACCGTCGCGAGCCCCGCGACCGCCAGCGCCGTGTGCACCAGGAGCCCGGCGGCGACGCCGAGCGCGCAGGCGACTCCGGCCCGCCGTGAGGCGAGGGCGTTGCGTACGACGACGGTGAAGTCCGCGCCCGGCATGGCGACTATGCCCGCAGCGACCCCGGTGAAGGCGACCAGTTGTGCGTCCATGCCGCCCAGCCTGCCGGGCATGGGCCTTCAGCGGGTATGTGCAATATCCTGGGTCTGCCTTAAGCAGACGTTTAGCCCTCGGCTCTGCTCCGGGCGTGCGCCGCGGGAGGGGTGGTTGCCATGTACGACCCGACGCGGCTGGCCGCGCTCGTCGCGGTCTCCGAGGCCGGTTCGATCACCCGGGCCGCCGGGCGTCTCGGCTACACCGTGCCCGCCCTCTCCCAGCAACTGGCCAAGCTGGAGCGGGAGGCGGGTGCCGCCCTTCTCGTACGCCATCACCGCGGCGCCCGGCTGACCGGCGCGGGCGAGCTGCTCGTGGGGCACGCCCGCCGGGTGCTCGACGAGATGGAGCGGGCCCGGCACGAACTGGCGCGGCTCGCCGGGCTCTCCGGCGGGCGGCTGCGCGTGGGCACCTTCCAGACCGCGGGCATTCATCTGCTGCCGCCCGTCCTGACCGCCTTCCGCAGGGCTCATCCGGAGGTGGAGCTGACCGTGACGGACCACGAACCGCCGTCCGGCGTCGCGGCCGTGGCGGCGGGCGAGGTCGATCTGGCCCTCACCCACACCTACGAGCCCGCCGACCCGGTGACGCTGCCCGCCGCCGTGTCGGCCGAGCCGGTCCTGGTGGAGGAGTTGGTCCTGGTGACCCAGCCGGGGCACGCCCTCGCGAGCGGCACGTCACGGCTGGCGCCGGCCGCGCTGGCCGGACAGCCGCTGATCAGCATGGCGCCCGACCATCCGCCGCGGCGGGCCGTGGAGCGGGCGCTGGCGCGGGCCGGGGCGACGCCCGCCGTGGTCGTCGCGACGCCGGGCTACGCCTTGGTCTGCGCCCTGGTGAGCGCCGGGCTCGGTGTCGCCGTGGTGCCGGAGATGGTGGCGCGCACCGCCGCGACGCCGGTCGGGATGCGGCTTCTCGACCCGGGTGAGCTGCGACGGACCATCTCCGTCGTGCACCGCGCCGACGAGTCGAACGCCGCGGCGGACTCCTTCAGGGCGCTGCTGCGCGGCGCGTTCGGGCGCTCGGCGAACACCGGCTGAGCCAGGAGACCCCGGGAGCCGGGGCCAGGCGGCGTCCCGCGGGTCAGTGCGCGGCGTCGCGGGGCCGGTGCCGGACGGGGACCGTCCAGGGCAGGGCGATCCACACGGTCTTGCCTCCCTCGTCGGTGGGGCTGACCGAGAGCCTGCCGCCGCACTCGGCGGCCAGACAGCGGATGATGACCATGCCGCGGCCGTTGTCCTGCTGGACGGCCGCCGGCAGCCGCTTCGGATAGCGCGGATGGCTGTCGGTGACGCCGATCCGCAGCTGCTCGTCCCGGTCGAGCTCGACATCCACGGTGAAGGTGGGTGACTGACCGCGGGTATGCTGCACGGCGTTCGTGGCGAGTTCGGAGACGATCAGTCTGATCGTCTCCCCCATCTCGGCCTCGCCCGGCAGCCCCCACTCCGCGAGTACGTTCGCCACGTACCTGCGGGCGGCGGAGACCGAGGCGGGATCGCTCGGCAGAGTGACGGATGCTTCCTGGTGGTCTGCCATGGCGACGCTGTCCCTTTCCCACCGGGGTCGGTCTCCGACTCGGAGCGGTTGAATTCGAGGACGCCCCGGACTGGTCCTTCGCGCCAGCCTCCCACTCCTTTGCCGGTCACGGGTGGCGATCCACCGAGATGTGCATATATCTGTCGCTCGAAGCGGTGAACTCTGCTACGACCGAACGCATTTGGGTGCGAGGTCTGTGCTTCCTCTACTGTCGCCCCTGTCCCCCGCTCTGCCGCCGGGTGACCCGACGGCTCGGTCCGGAAGGAGACGGACATGCAGTACGGCCCCGTAGTGCGCCGCCGCAGGCTCGGCGCCGAACTGCGCGCGCTGCGCGGCGTCGCGGGACTCACCAGCAGCCAGGCCGCCGCCAAGGTCGGCTGGCACCAGTCGAAGGTGAGCCGGATCGAGACGGGCCGCAGTGGTGTGAAGGCCACGGACGTGCGCCTCCTGCTGGAGGCCTACGACGTGAAGGATCCGCATCTCGGCGAGCTGCTCGTCGCGTTGGCCGGTACCGACGACACCCCATCGGTAGGGCGTCACCACTGGTGGAAGGCCTACCGGGACCTGCTGCCCGTCGCCTACCGCGACTTCATCAGCCTGGAGGCGCAGGCGAGTTGGATGCGCACGCTGGAGACCTCCGTGGTCCCTGGGCTGTTGCAGACCCCGGAGTACGCGCGCGCGGTGACCCGGGCGGCGCTCCGCGGGCTCCCCGAGGAGCAGGTCGACGCGTTGGTGGAGGTGCGCCTGGCCCGGCAGGACGTGCTGCGCGCACAACCGCCGCTGCGCCTGAGCGTGGTCCTGGACGAGGCGGTTTTGCGCCGTTCGGTGGGCGGGCCACGCGTCTTCGCGGGACAGCTCGCGCGGTTACGGGAGGTGGCGTTGTTGCCCCAGGTGCGACTTCAGGTGCTGCCGTACACCTCCGGAGAGCATGTGGGCCTCATCGGGCCTTTCGTTATTTTCTCATTTCCGAACACTGCTGATCTGGATGTGGTTGTTCTCGACCACTTGACGAGTAGCCTCTATCTCGAACGGAAAGAGGACCTCCAGGCGTATACGAAGGCCTTCAACTCCCTTCAGGAACAAGCGCTCTCACCCGAGGACTCAGAGGAATTCATCGCCGGGCTAAGCGACGGCGCGTAAGGAGGCACCATGACCGCAATGCCTCGGTACGTACCTTCCAGCACCACACTGCAGGGTGCGCGGTGGCAGCGCAGCAGCCGCAGCAACGGAATGAACAACTGTGTCGAGACAGCCACGCTCGACTCCGGCGCACCGGCCGGCCTGCTGGCCGTGCGCGACTCGAAGAACACCGCGGGGCCCGCCCTGCTCTTCTCCCCCGGCCCCTGGGAGACGTTCGTCGACAGCCTCCGATGACCGTGGTCCGGCCCCGCTCGGGGCCGGACACCTCATCGGGGAGCGGTGCGGCTGATCACTCGTACGGCATCGGCGATCTGTGCGTCGGTGAGGTCCGCGCGAGCGGTCAGCCGCAGCCGTGAGATGCCGTCCGGCACCGACGGCGGGCGGAAGCAGCCGACCGCGAGGCCCGCGGCCCGGCAGTCGGCGGCCCAGCGCACGGCCGACTCCGGTGACGGTGCGCGCACGGAGACGACGGCGGCGTCGGGACGTACCGCCGACAGCCCTTCGGCCGTGAGCCGCCGATGCAGCTGAGCGGCGACATGGCGGGCCCGCGCGGCGCGTTCGGGCTCGCGGCGCAGCAGCCGCAGGGCCGCGAGCGCGGCACCGACCGCCGCCGGGGCGAGGCCCGTGTCGAAGATGAACGTCCGCGCGGCGTTCACCAGGTGGTCGATGACCTTGGCGGGGCCGAGGACGGCGCCGCCCTGGCTGCCGAAGGACTTCGAGAGAGTGAGGGTGACCACCGTGTCGGCGGCCCCCGCGAGGCCCGCGGCGTGCGGTGCGCCACGGCCGCCGTCGCCGATTACGCCCAGGCCATGGGCGTCGTCAATGATCAGCCCTGTACCGAACCCCCGGCATACGTCCGCAAGTTCGGCCAGCGGCGCGGCGTCGCCGTCCACCGAGAACACCGAGTCGGAGACCATGACGGCGGGGCCGTCGTGGGCGTCCAGCGTCTTGCGTACCGCCTCCGGGTCGGCGTGCGGCACCACCTGGGTCGCGGCGCGCGCGAGCCGGCAGCCGTCGATGAGGGAGGCGTGGTTGCCCGCGTCGGAGACGATCAGGGAGCCGTGCGGGGCGAGGGCGGTGACCGCCGCGAGGTTCGCCGCGTAGCCGGAGGAGAGCACGAGCGCCGCCTCGAAGCCGCAGAACTCGGCGAGTTCGCGCTCCAGCTCGGCGTGGAGACGAGTGGATCCCGTGACGAGCCGGGAGCCGGTGGCTCCGCCGCCCCACCGCCGGGCCGCCGCGGCGGCGCCCTCGGTGATCTCGGGGTGCCGGGTCAGGCCCAGATAGTCGTTGCTCGCCAGGTCCAGGAGACCGTCCGCGCCGGCGGCGCGCGGGCGCAGGGTGCGGACGAGCCCGGCGTCGGCACGCAGCCTGGCCTGCTCGTCGATCCAGTCGAACGCGCCCGTCGCGGGGTGCCTGTTTGTAGACATTGCACAGACCCTAGCCGCCCTGCCACCGGACCAGGATGTGGCAATACCCACACCTCAAACCGGTTCTGTTGTACGAATCCTCCTTGGCCGGGGAGCCTGCCGTGCGTAAGGATCAGCGCCATGGATCTGCTGAACACGCTGGTGGACAAGGGGCTTCGGCGCGAACTGCCGACCCGCGAAGAGGCGCTGGCCGTGCTGGCCACCTCCGACGACGATCTCCTGGACGTAGTGGCCGCCGCCGGGAGGGTACGGCGGCAGTGGTTCGGGCGACGGGTGAAACTCAACTATCTGGTCAACCTCAAGTCGGGCCTGTGCCCCGAGGACTGCTCGTACTGCTCGCAGCGGCTCGGATCGAAGGCCGAGATCCTCAAGTACACCTGGCTCAAGCCCGACGAGGCCTCGCAGGCCGCGGCGGCCGGTGTCGCGGGCGGCGCGAAGCGGGTCTGCCTGGTGGCCAGCGGCCGGGGGCCCACCGACCGTGACGTGGACCGGGTGGCGCAGACCATCGCGGCCGTCAAGGACCGGAACGAGGGCGTCGAGGTGTGCGCCTGCCTCGGCCTGCTCTCGGACGGCCAGGCGGAGCGGCTGCGGGGCGCGGGGGCCGACGCGTACAACCACAACCTCAACACGTCCGAGGCGACGTACGCGGGCATCACCAAGACCCACACCTACGCCGACCGCGTGGACACCGTGCGCAAGGCGCACGCGGCGGGGCTCTCCGCCTGCTCGGGGCTGATCGCGGGCATGGGCGAGAGCGACGAGGACCTGGTCGACGTGGTCTTCTCGCTGCGCGAGCTGGACCCGGACTCGGTGCCGGTGAACTTCCTGATCCCCATGGAAGGCACCCCGCTGGCCAAGGAGTGGAACCTCACGCCGCAGCGGTGTCTGCGCATCCTCGCGATGGTCCGCTTCGTCTGCCCGGACGCCGAGGTGCGCATCGCGGGCGGCCGCGAGGTCCATCTGCGCACGATGCAGCCGCTCGCCCTGAACCTCGCCAACTCGATCTTCCTGGGCGACTATCTGACCAGCGAGGGCCAGGCGGGCAAGGCGGACCTGGACATGATCGCGGACGCCGGTTTCGAGGTCGAGGGCGCGGATCAGGTGACGCTGCCGGAGCACCGGGTGGACGCGGACGCCGTCGCGGCGGGCTGCGGCTCGCACGAGGGGGGCGGCTGCGGTCCCTGCGGGACGGGCGAGCCCGCGGCGGAGTCCAACGAGGCGCGGACGGACCTGGTGGCGGTACGTCGCAGGGGCGCGGGAACGGACCTGGCGCCCAATGCCTGACCTCTCCCCGGGCGACCTCCTCGAACTGGACCGTCGCCATGTCTGGCACCCCTACGGCCCCATGCCGGGACGTGACGAACCGCTGGTCGTCGAGTCGGCGAGCGGAGTGCGGCTGCGGCTCGCGGGCGGTTCGGGCGAGTTGATCGACGGCATGTCCTCGTGGTGGTCCGCGATCCACGGCTACAACCACCCGGTGCTGAACGAAGCGGTGCGCGGCCAGCTCGGCCGGATGAGCCATGTCATGTTCGGCGGCCTCACGCACGAGCCCGCCGTGACCCTGGCGAAGCGCCTTGTCGACATCTCCCCCGAGGGCTTGGAACACGTCTTCCTCACCGACTCGGGCTCGGTCTCGGTCGAGGTCGCGGTGAAGATGTGCCTGCAGTACTGGCGTTCGCTCGGCCGTCCCGAGAAGCGGCGGATGCTGACGTGGCGCGGCGGCTACCACGGCGACACGTGGCAGCCGATGGCCGTCTGCGACCCCGAGGGGGGCATGCACGAGCTGTGGCAGGGGGTCCTGCCACAGCAGGTGTTCGCGGACGCGCCGCCGACCGCCTACGAGGAGAAGTACGCGGATCACCTGCGCGAAATGATCGAGCGGCACGCGGGTGAGCTGGCCGCCGTGATCGTGGAGCCGGTGGTGCAGGGCGCGGGCGGGATGCGGTTCCACTCCCCCGACTATCTGCGGGTGCTGCGTGAGGCGTGCGACGCGCACGACGTGCTCCTGGTGTTCGACGAGATCGCGACGGGCTTCGGCCGCACGGGCGCGCTGTTCGCGGCGGACCACGCGGGCGTCACGCCCGACGTGATGTGCGTGGGCAAGGCGTTGACCGGCGGTTATCTGACGTTGGCGGCGACGCTGTGCACGCCGCGGGTCGCGGACGGCATCTCGCGGGGCGAGGTGCCGGTCCTCGCGCACGGGCCGACGTTCATGGGCAATCCGCTGGCCGCCGCGGTGGCGGGCGCCTCCATCGACCTGCTCCTCGGGCAGGACTGGCAGACCGAGGTCAAGCGCGTCGAGTCGGGTCTGCGCGAGGGCCTGGCGGAGGCGGACGCCCTTCCTTCCGTACGGGAGGTCCGCGTCCTCGGGGCGATCGGCGTCGTCCAGCTCGAGCACCCGGTGGACATGGCGGCGGCCACGCGGGCGGCGGTGCGCGAGGGCGTGTGGGTACGGCCGTTCCGCGACCTGATCTACACGATGCCGCCGTTCATCACGGGCGACGACGACGTGGCACAGATCGCGCGTGCGGTGTGCGCGGCGGCGAGGGAGGGCTGACATGACGGTGATCGTGGTGTCCGGGACGGGCACGGAGATCGGCAAGACGGTGACGACGGCCGCGGTGGCCGCTGTCGCGGTGGCGGCGGGGCGGAGCGTGGCCGTGCTCAAGCCCGCGCAGACGGGGGTCGCGCCCGGGGAGCCGGGTGACGCGCAGGAGGTGACGCGGCTGGCGGGCGACGGCGTCACCACGCTCGAACTCGCCCGTTTTCCCGATCCGTTGGCGCCGAACACCTCGGCGCGGCGGGCCGGGATGGCGCCGGTTCGCCCGCACGACGTGGCCGACGCCGCGGGGAAGCTGGCCACCGAGCACGACCTGGTCCTGATCGAGGGGGCGGGCGGCCTGCTCGTCCGCCTCGACGACGAGGGCGGCACGCTCGCCGACGCGGCGAGGCTCCTCGGCGCGCCGGTCCTGGTGGTCGCGACGGCGGGCCTCGGCACGCTGAACACGACAACCCTGACGGCGGAGGCCCTGCGCGCGCGAGGCGTACGCCAGCTGGGCATCACCATCGGCAGCTGGCCGACGAGCCCCGACCTGGCCTCCCGCTGCAACCTGGCGGACCTCCCCTCGGCAGCGGAAGCACCACTCCTGGGCGCGATCCCAGAGGGCGCCGGCTCCCTGACCGGCCCCTCCTTCCGCACGGCGGCGGGCGGCTGGCTGGGTCCCGAGCTGGGGGGCACGTGGGACGTGGAGTCCTTTACGCGGAGGGAGGCGGCGGGGGTGGCGGGGGGCTGAGGCGGCGGGGACGGCAAGGCGCCGGGCCGAGGGCCGAGGCCATACGGGGGCGCCAGGGCCGCCGAAGCATCGGGCCGCCGGGCCGCCGGGCCGCCGGGCCACCGGGCCACCGGGCCGCCAGGCCGCCAGGCCGCCAGGCCACCGGGCCGCCAGGCCGCCAGGCCACCGGGCCGCCAGGCCACCAGGCCACCGGGCCGCCAGGCCACCAGGCCACCGGGCCGCCAGGCCACCGGGCCGCCAGGGCCGATGGCCCGCTGAGGCACCGCGGCCCTGGCACCGCGGCGCTGAAGCTCCGGCGGCGGCGTCGGCGGCGGCGCGCTGGGCGTCGCGGGTGGCCAAGTGGCGGCGGCGGCGCGTGCTGGCGGCTTGCCGGCGTGGTGGGGGTTCCCGGGAGGTTCGCCCGTCACGCCCACGGTCCGGTACGGGACTCGCCTCTCGCCCCCGCGCGGGTCTCGCGGGACTCCTCGTCGTGGGCAGGAGGGGAATGCCCCGCACCGGGGCACCATTGCGGTATCCGCTCGCCCCCGCCCCGCCGAGGAGGGCCCATGTCACCGCGCTCCGCCAAACCCGCGTCCCGGGACGCCGTGCACCACCCCGTCTTCGCCCGCTTCTACGCACGCCAGAGCGTGGCCGCCGAGCCCGTGATCTCCGTTCACCGCAAGGAACTCCTCGCCGGGCTCTCCGGCCGGGCGATCGAGGTCGGAGCGGGCAACGGGCTGAACTTCGCGTACTACCCGGGCGCGGTCTCCGAGGTCGTGGCGATCGAACCGGAGCGTGTGCTGCGGCGGCTGGCGGTCGCCGCGGCCCTGCGCGCCGACGTTCCCGTCGACGTCGTGCCGGGCGCCGCCGAGGCGCTGCCCGTCAAGAGCGAGGCGTTCGACGCGGCCGTCGCCTCGCTCGTGCTGTGCAGCGTGCGCGACGTGAAGCGGGCGCTGGGCGAGCTGCGCCGCGTCCTGCGGCCCGGCGGTGAGCTGCGCTTCTTCGAGCACGGCCGGGCCCCGGGCACCCTGATGGCGGCCACCCAGCGCGCCCTGGACCGCACGGTGTGGCCCCCGCTCTTCGGCGGCTGCCACGTCTCGCGGGACACGCTGGGCGCGCTGCGCGACGCGGGCTTCGAACTCGGCGCGTACCGCCGCCTCCTGGTGCCCGCGAGGGGACCGCGCCTGCCCACCTCGTACTGCGTGCTCGGCACGGCCCGCCGCCCGGACGCCTCCTGACACCCGGGATGGATGCGGCGGGAGCCCGGCGGTCCACAGGTTCACAGACTCCACTGCCTCAGCCGCTCCGCGATCGCGTGCACGCTCGCGCCGTCCTCCTTCACCAGACGGGCCAGGTCGCGCACCTGCTCGGGGGAGGTGACGACCTTCAGGCCGCTGGAGACGAGATAGGCGTACGCGACGGAGGAGGCGAAGAGCGCGTTCGAACGTTCAAGGGCGGGGATGTGGAGGAGCAGTTGCAGGAGCGCCGCGGCCCGGTCGTGCGGCGTCTCGTACACGGGCATGCCGAATATCTCCGCCTCGTGCCGGCTGAGGGCTGCGACGAGCGCTCCCCAGTCGGTGACCTGGGGGTCTCCGGGCGTCTTGTGTTCGGCGATCATCAGGAGCCAGGCAAGATCTATTCTGAGGTCCAACGGCTCAACGACGACCTTCACCGAGCGGCCGCGCGGCTTCGTGCGGGGCACGCGCGCAGTGGAGGGTCTCCCGGACGGGGCGGGCGCCTTCGCGCTCCGCGCCGAACTCCTCGGCGAAGACGGTCTCGTACTGCTTCATGAAGTCGGCCGCCGCTTCGACGAACGTATGCCCGACCTCACCGGCGTCCTGTTTCACGAGTTCCTCGATGTAGCGGTTCACGCTCATGCCTCGGGCCAGGGCGCGCTCCCGCGCGGCCCGGGCGGTGTCCTCGTCCACCCGCACGTTCAGCTGAGTCTTCGCCATGCCTTCAAGCTAGCGCCGGGGTGCTAGCACGACAAGGCCGTCAGGACCATGTCCCTTACATACGTCGACGGGTACCGACCTCGGAGGGATACCGCGGGCCCGGTCCGCCCCACTACTCTTCGCCGGACTACGGGAGTTGGAACGGTCACAACCCAGGAGGGGCCTTGTCCACACCTGCTTCGGCACCGTTCACCGGCCGCTCGGGGGCCGCCGGGATCGCCGCGCGCGCCCGCGGCCTGACCAAGGCGTACGGCTCGGGCGAGACGACCGTGCTCGCCCTCGACTCGGTCGACGTCGACATCGCGCGCGAGCGTTTCACCGCCGTCATGGGTCCCTCCGGTTCGGGGAAGTCCACGCTGATGCACTGCCTGGCCGGGCTCGACAACGTCTCGGCGGGCCAGGTGTGGCTCGGCGACACGGAGATAACCGGCCTCAAGGAGCGGGAGCTGACGCGGCTGCGGCGCGACCGCGTCGGGTTCATGTTCCAGTCGTTCAACCTCATCCCCACGCTCAACGCGCTGGAGAACATGACGCTTCCGATGGACATCGCGGGGCAGCGGCCCGACCAGGCGTGGGTGGAGCATGTGATCGACACGCTGGGGCTGCGGGACCGGCTGAAGCACCGCCCCGCACAGCTGTCCGGAGGGCAGCAGCAGCGGGTGGCCTGTGCGCGGGCGCTGGCGTCGAAGCCGGAGCTGATCTTCGCCGACGAGCCGACGGGCAACCTCGACTCGCGGGCCGGTCTGGAGGTCCTCGGCTTTCTGCGGGACGCGGTCGACCAGCTCGGCCAGACCGTCGTCATGGTGACCCACGACCCCGGCGCCGCCGCCCACTCCGACCTGGTCCTCTTCCTCGGCGACGGACGGATCGTGGACGACATGGAGCGCCCGACGGCGGAGGCGGTGCTCGAACGCATGAAGCGGTTCGACGCGCTGGGCCTCCACAGCAAGCCGGGCGGTCACGCGCCCACCGACGGCGCGTCCGAGCAGAGCTGAGCCAAGGGGTAACGGTGCTGAAGGCAACGCTCAGGAGCTTCCTCGCGCACAAGGGCCGGCTCGTGCTCTCCGCCCTCGCGGTCATTCTCTCGGTCGCGTTCGTCGCGGGCAGCCTCATCTTCTCGGACACGGTGACCCGCACCTTCGACCGCCTGTTCGCCTCCACATCGGCCGATGTGACGGTCGCGCCGAAGGAGGACCTCGACGAGTCGGTGCCCTCCGGGCGGACGCCGACCGTGCCCGCGAGCCTGAAGGCGAAGGTGGCGAAGGTCGAGGGCGTCGCAGACGCCCACCTCGACGCGTCCGTCCAGAACATCACCGTCGTCGACCGCGACAACGAATCGGTGGGCCCGACGACCGGCGCGCCGACCATCGCCACCAACTGGTACCCCACCGACCGCAGCCCCGTGGAGCTCACCTCGGGCCACGCCCCGCGCGGCGCGGGCCAGGCGATGCTGGACGCGGACACGGCCGACAAGAAGGACGTGGAGCTCGGCGACACCCTCACGATCCTGGCCCGCCCCGGCTCGTTCAAGGTCGAGATCGTGGGCATCGCCACCTTCACCACCACGAACCCCGGCGCCGCCCTCGTCTTCCTGGACACCCCGACCGCCCAGCGCAGGCTCCTCGGCTCGACGGACGCGGCGACGAGCGTCTCGGTGACCGCCGCCGAGGGCGTCGACGACGACACGCTGAAACGCCGGATCGCCGCCGAGGTCGGCGCGGGCTACGACCTGGAGACCGCCGACGAACAGGCCGAGTCCGCCGCGTCCTCGCTCGGCGGCTTCCTGGACGTCATCAAGTACGTGATGCTCGGCTTCGCCGGTGTCGCCGTACTCGTGGGCGTCTTCCTGATCGTCAACACGTTCTCGATGCTGATCGCGCAGCGCACCCGCGAACTGGGCCTGCTGCGCGCGCTCGGCGCGGACCGCAGGCAGGTGCGCCGCTCCGTGCTCATCGAGGCGCTGCTGCTCGGCCTGGTCGGCTCCACGCTGGGCCTTGCCGTCGGCATCGGTCTGGCCCTCGGCCTCATCGAGCTGATGGGGCTGCTCGGGATGAACCTGAAGTCCACGGAGATGGTCGTCAAGTGGGCGACGCCTGTGGCCTCGTACGCCGTCGGGGTCGGTGTCACGTTCCTCGCGGCGTATCTCCCGGCGCGCCGGGCCGCGCAGGTCTCGCCGATGGCGGCGCTCGCTGACGCCGAGATCGCCGGGGTGGGGCGGCCGCTCAAGGTACGGGCCGTGGCGGGTTCCGTCGTCGCGGTGGCCGGGGCCGCGGCTCTGGTGGGCTGTGCGCTGGCCGACAAGACGTCGGCGGCGGCCTCGTATCTCGGGCTCGGCATCGTGCTGACCCTCGTCGCGACCGTCATCGCGGGGCCCCTCCTGGTGCGCCCGGTGATCCGGGTGCTCGGCGGCGCGTTCCCCGCGGTCTTCGGCCCGGTCGGCCGGATGAGCCAGCGCAACGCGCTGCGCAATCCGCGCCGGACAGGAGCGACGGCGGCCGCCCTGATGGTGGGGCTCGCGCTGGTCGGCGGGCTCTCGGTGGCGAGCGCGTCGATGACCAAGTCGTTCGACCGGCAGATCGACGACACGCTGGGCGCGGACTTCGTCGTGCAGAACAGCAACTTCATGCCCTTCTCGGCGGAGATCACCGGGAAGGTCCGGGACACCGACGGCGCGGGTCTCGTCGTACGCCAGCGCTTCAGCCCCATCGAACTGGCGCTCCCCGACGGCAGAAGCGTCGAGTCGACCGCGGCGGGCTACGACCCGCGGCTCGATGACGTCGCCAACGTCACATACGCGCAGGGGAGTTCACGTGCCGCGCTCGCGCCCGGGCACATCGGCATGGACAAGGAGTTCGCGCGGGAACACGAGGTGCGTGTCGGTGACGTGCTGAAGGCGACGTTCCCCGGCGGGCGCGAGGCGAAGCTGACGGTGGGGGCGCTCACCGATCAGGACTCGCCCGAGGGGTTCGGCATCGAGGGCGGACTCTTCCTGGGGCTCGGCACGGTCGAGAAGTACGTGCCGGACGGGCAGGACTCGGCGGTGTACGTCAACGCCGCCGCGGGCACGGACGCGGACACCCTGCGCGAGCGCCTCGACAAGACCCTCGATCCGTACCCGCAGGTGCAGGTGCGCGACCAGGCGGACTACAAGGAGCTGATCCGGCAGCAGATAGCCGTGATGCTCTACCTCGTCTACGCACTGCTCGGCCTCGCGATCGTCATCGCCGTCCTCGGTGTGGTCAACACCCTCGCCCTGTCCGTCGTGGAGCGCACCCGGGAGATCGGGCTGCTGCGCGCCATTGGGCTCGGGCGGCGTCAGCTGCGCCGGATGATCCGCCTGGAGTCGGTGGTGATCGCGGTGTTCGGGGCGCTGCTCGGCCTCGCGCTCGGTCTGGTCTGGGGCGTCGCCGTGCAGCAGGTGCTGGCGCTCCAGGGCATGAAGGAACTCGCGTTCCCCTGGCCGACGATCGTCGCGGTGGTGATCGGCTCGGTGGTCGTGGGCCTCGCCGCGGCGCTGCTGCCCGCGCTGCGTGCGTCCCGTATGAATGTGCTGGCGGCCATCGCGCACGAGTGAGGGGTGGGCCCCGGGCCGGATGTCCGGCCCGGGGACGTCCACCCGCTGTCAACCCCGACGCAGGGATGCCAGGTACGCGCGCAGGGTGCGGCCGGTGCGCTCGGAGCTCCAGATCTTCAGCACCTCGCCGTCGTCCAACTCCTGGGCTGCGCTGATGCGCTGGTGGGTCGGCCGGTGGAGTTGGCGCTTGGAGAGGGCGTAGACGTCCGACGGCGCGCGGCACAGCTCTTCCGCTCGCAGCAGCGCGTTGGTGAGCAGGTGGTCCGGCTCGACGAGTTCGTGCACCAGGCCGATCGAGAGGGCCTGTTGGGGCGTCAGGCGGCCGGCGCCCAGCACCATCGCGTCGAGTGCCGGACCGATGGCATGGCGCACGACCTCCAGGCACACCGTGGGGAAGGGCACCCCGGCGGCGAGTTCGGTGAGCCCGATGGAGCCGCCGGACATCAGCCGCATGTCGCAGGCGGCGGCGAGCACGCATCCGCCGGCCAGGGCGTGCCCGTTGACGGCCCCGACCACCGGCCTCGGATGCTCGAACAGGGCGAGCGTCGCTCGGTGCAGGGCGGGGAGGAAGGTGTCGGTGTAGTCCAGGCCGCCGTCGATCACCCGTTTGAGGTCCACCCCCGCCGAGAAGGAGCGCCCGCTGCCGGTCAGCACGACAGCGCGGGCATCGCCGACGGCCGCCAAGGTGTCGGCGATCTGCGTGAGCAGCTCCCGGTCCAGTGCGTTCACCGGCCCGTGGTCCAGTGTCAGGATGGCGATGCCGTCGTGGTCGGATACGTCAATCACTCGTCGGTCCTTGTCTGTAGGCCCCGCTGTCCGTAGGCCCCGCTGTCCGTAGGCCTCGCTGTCCGTAGGCCTCGCGTATCCGCGCCTATCAGTCCGCGTACCCCTCCAGGTCGGTGAGCGGGATCTTCGACACCGTGTACGTGCCCTGCCCGGCCGCCACCAGCTTGCCGCTGTCGCTGTAGATGTCACTGCGCGCGACGTAGATCGTCTTTCCCGCGGTCACCACCTTGCCGAGGGCGTAGACGCCCTCCTTCTGGACCGGTCGGATCAGGTTGATGTGGTAGTCGACTGTCAGGACGCTGAAGGTCTCCTCCATCGAGTTGGCCGCCACGAACCCGGCCGTGTCCCCGACCTCGAACATCATGGCGGCGTGCAGGAAGTCCGCGTTCTGGGTGAGGTCGCCGTGGAACGGAATGGCCACCCGTGCGGCCCCGGCCTCCTCGATCTCGATGGTCTTGTTCAGGAATCGGGAGATCTTGCAGCTCATGCAGCAACGGGTGAGCTTCTCGAAGTGCGTCGACACAGTACTCAGTACTCCTCTATGGACAGCGGCACGGTTATGCCAGGGACACGACGAGGCTGGCGTTGATCCCGCCGAACCCGAATGCGTTGATCAGACAGCGACGTATCCTCATCCCCCGCACTTCGCGGGCGATGTCGACCTTGACGAACTCCGGGTCGGTCTCCTTCAGGTTCAGCGTGGGAGGGACGGCCTGGTGGCGGAGTGCCATGAGGGCACTGGCGAGATTCAGCGGACCGTTCGCGGCGAACGTGTACCCCATATGTCCCTTGACCGACGTGACAACCGGCTTCTGATCACTGTCCGCGGTGAGCGCGCGCAACGCCTCCAGCTCGGCGGCATCGCCCTGGACCATGCCGGATGCCTGTGCGAACACGCAGTCGATCGCGTCCGGTCCCACCTCGGCGTCGGCGACCGCGCCGCTCATGCACCGGGTGACGTGGCGGGTCGAGATACCCGTGAGGTCGTCACCACCGCTGTTGGAGTCGAAGCCGGTCAGTTCGCCATGGATCACCGCGCCGCGCGCTTCGGCGTGCGCACGGTCCTCCAGTACGAAGACGGCGGCCGCTTCGCCGACGACGATCCCGTCCCGTGAGCGGTCGAACGGGCGGGGCGTGGTCTCCGGCTCGTCGTACCGGCTGAGCGCCTTCATCGCCTGGAAGCCGGAGTAGGTGATCGGAGTGATGACCGCCTCGGCTCCGCCGGCGATCGCCCAGGTGCGGTCACCGGACCGGATCGCGCGCATCGCCTGCCCGATCGCCTGGCTGCCGCTCGCGCAGGCACCGGCGATCGTGACCTGTTCCTCCTCGATGCCGTGGCGCAGCGCGATCGCGCTCGCCGCCATGTTGGGGATGAGCGAGGGGATCAGGAACGGACTGGTCCTCCGCACTCCCTGTTGCTCCTGTCTGAGCACGCCCGCCTCGATGCTGGGCAGTCCGCCCATGGCCACGCCCAGGTACACGCCGCATCCCGGCGGGTACCGGCGGTGCGCCGGGCGCCCACCTGTCTCGTGCTCCGCGGCCGCGGAGAAGCCGCTGTCCTCAAGTGCTCGATCGGCGGCGAACAGCGCGTAGCGCACGAAGGCACTCATGCGTTTCATCTCGAACCGGAGCGGGCCGGGGGCGAACGTGACAACGGAGTCGTCGATCTGACCGGCATGGCGGCTGTGGAACCGGCCGGGGTCGAAGCGTGTCAGTGGAGCGATCCCGGAACGTCCGGCGACGAGCCCCTGCCACACCTCGTCGGCCGTTGAGCCGAGCGGGCAGACCACACCCATCCCGGTGACCACCACGCCGTGTCCTGGCACTTCGAGGCCGTGTCAGGCTTGCTGTCCAGCCGCGTCCACTGTCCGCCGTATGTACTGCTCGAGGTCCTGCATGGTCTGCAGTTCGTCCATGACGGACTCGTCGAAGTCGACGCCGAAGCAGTCCTCCAGGAAGAGGAGCAGCTCGACCATCTTGAGCGAACTCATGCCTTCGATGGAGTTGCCGATGTTCGACTGTGGAGTCAGGTGGGACACATCGGCTTCGACGAACTCGCCGATGTGCCGGACGATCTTCTCGAAAAGCTCCTGGTCGTGCTTCTGCTCCTGCTTCTCATCCTGCATCGGGTGGCCCTCCAGAGGTCACGCTCGTCGGCTCGTCGGTACGTGGGAACGGCGCGGAGCGTTCCTCGATGATCTTTCGGCAGAGATGGCGCTGGACCTTGCCGCTGGTGGTCCGGGGAAGCTGCGCCCGCCGGATCCAGTGGAGGGTGACGCCGCTGATCCCGAACGCCTCGGCCAGCGCGCCGCGCACCTGGTCGGTGACGGCCTGCCGGTCGCGGCCCTCACCGATCCGCTCGTCGAGAAGGAGATGCAGCTGCTCGGTGAGCAGCGTCGGGTCGGGGACGCCGACCGCCACGACCGCGGGGGTGCGCGGGCTCTGTGCGACGGCTTCGACGAACCTCTCGATCTGGTCGGGTATGTAATTGCGACCGGAGATGATCACGATCTCCTTGCGGCGACCGGTGACGTACAGCTCCCCGTCGAGCTGATATCCGAGGTCGCCGGTGCGGAGATAGCCGTCCGGCCGTTTGAGCTGATCGTCGACCGTGACGGTTTCCGTGGTGGATTCTGTGGCGGGTTCCGTAGCGGGTTCCGTAGCGTCCCGTTCCGGGAGGTAGCCGTCGATCAGGCTGGGGCCGGCCACCTCGATCTCACCGATGGCACGGTCGGGCAGCGGCGTCCCGTCCGGGCCGACCACCCTCAGCCGATGGCCCGGAACCGCCGGCCCCACGCACATCATGCTCATGCTGCGGAGATCGTCGGCCGGGCGGGGCTCGGCACGGCCCCTGGCCGAGACGGCCTCCGCGTCCACGCGGTCGACCGAGTAGGGGCGGCCGACGTCCGAGATGGTGGCCGCGAGTGTCGTCTCCGCGAGTCCGTACACGGGCCGCAGCGTCGTTTCGGGCAGGCCGAAAGGACCGAACGCCGCCTGGAATTCGCGCAACGTGGCCTCGTGCACCGGTTCCGCGCCGCACAGAGCGACACGCCAGGACGACAGGTCGAGATCGCCGGGGGGCCGCCGCTTGGCCACGCGCGCGCAGATGTGGAACGCGGAGCTGGGGGCGGGTGAGAGGGTGCCGCGGTGGCGGCTGATCCAACGCAGCCACGACATCGGGTTCCGCAGGAAGTTGAGCGGGTCCGACAGCACCATCGGGATGTGGGCGTGGAGCGCGTACGAGATCCCGATGAGGCCCATGTCGTGGAACAGGGGCAGCCAGCTCACCAGTGAGTCGGTGGGTCTCGCCCGTATCGCCTCGGCGATCGCCCGGACATTGGCGACGATGTTGCCGTGCCGGATCAGGGCCAGCTTGGGGGCTCCGGTCGAGCCGGAGGTCGCCTGGAGATGGGCGAGCGACGCGGGAGTCGCCCGCGGCGAGTCGAGTGGGAGGGGGTCCCCGCGCAGGGCGTCGGGTGTCGTGACCGTGACGGGCAGCAACGGCGCGAGCGTGTCCGCCAGCTCCGGGGCCGCGATGACCGTGGTGGCCCGCGCCTGTTCGGCGAGGCCGCGCAGGTTGGTCGCGTAGTGCGGATTGCCGCCGGTCGGTTCCGCCGCGATGACCGGCACGACTCCCGCGTAAAGGCAGCCCAGATAGACCGAGAGGAAGTCGCGGGAGGTGGGCAGAACGACGACGACGCGGTCCCCCTCCGCGATGCCGTGTGCCTCCAGTCCGGCCACGGTCCGACCGACGAGGCGGCAGACGTCCGCGTAACTGAGTTCGAACTCGTCCTCGGACCTCTCGATGACACGGAACGCCAGCCGGTCCGGGGTGCGGGCGGCGCTGTCGAGCAACGCGCCGATGACGGTCCCTGCTCGTTGATGTCCCGTCATCGAGCGTATTTCTTCACGAATTCCACGTCGGTGCACTTGGAGGAGCGCGCCAGCCAGTCGCGCAGCTCTCCGTGCCGCGCGTCGAAGTCCGCCTTCAACAAGTCCTCCCGCAGTGTCCCGGCCGCGGTGTAGTACGGCTTCTCCAGCTGCTCGAGGAAGTGGATGTGCTGCTGCATTCCGGCGCGGCCGCGGTCGACACTGCGCGCATACGCCTTGAGGCGGGCCCGCCGCTGGGGCCGCGTCTCCACCTCGAACGCCCGCTGGAAGAAGATCCCGTAGCTGTCGAGTATGCCGCGCTGCAGTTCGCTGGGGCGCATCTCGCGCGGGAAGATGCCGACGAACGAGTAGTGCTGGTAGGTCGGGACTTCCATGATGATCCGGTGGTCCTCGACATCCTGGCGCGCCCCGTACAGCAGATTCTGGAAGGGATATTCCGCGAGGCACACGAACACCGGGTGCATGATGCGGGCGTCGGCGCACCAGCGCGCGGTGGCCTCGATCGCCTGCCGGTCCTGGACGTCGAGCCCGAAGATGATCGCGGAGTGAATGGCTATGTCGTTCTCGGCGAAGCGCAGCAGGCGCCGGGTCTGCTCGGAGGGGTCGACCCGCTTGTTGAACGCCTGGAGGACACTCGGGTCCTCCGATTCCACTCCCAGGCAGTACTCGTCGAACCCCGACCGCTTGAGGTCGAGGACCAGGTCCATGTCGTCGGCGTGGTTGACCCGGCTCATGGCGATGAACTTGTAGTCGCGGTCCCGGAATGCCTCGGCGATTTCACGGCAGTAGCTCTTGCGGGTCGTGAAGTTCAGATCCGTGACATAGAAGCGGTTGCATCCGGTCTGCTGGTAGATGGCATCCAGCTCGTTGCGGACGTCTTCCACCGTCTTGGTGCGGAACCGCCGTCCGAGCAGGCGGATCGCATAGCAGAAGGAGCAGTCGAACGGGCACCCGCGCGACATCGAGACCGTGGCCCAGTGAAGCTTCGGCGCGCGCTTGAGGAACTCCGGGTTGATCGCGTGGTCGATGTTCCCGTAACGGGCGATCTTGTTCAGGGTCAGCTCGCCGTTGGCTCCGATGTAGGCCAGGTTGTCGACCTCGGTGAGGGGGTCGCCGGCCTCCAGCGCGTTGATCAGCTGGACGGCGGGGATCTCGCCCTCGGCGATCACCGCGTAATCCGCGTAGCGCAGTGCCTCGTAGGGTGCGAACGCGGCGTGCGGTCCGCCCATGATGACCACGCAGCCGGGGCGTTTGGCGCGCTGTATCAACTCGAGCGCCTGGAGGTTCGACCAGAAGTGGGTGGCCAGCGCCGAGATCAGGATGTAGTCGTAGCTCGCCAGGGGAAAGTCCTCCGGCTTCTCACCCCAGAACATCTGGCACATCTCGACCCGGGCGTCCGGGTACTCCTGCTGGACGAAGGACGCGACGTAGTAGATCCCGTCGTTGTAGGTCGTCGCGAGTGTGGACGCGTCGGGGTACGCCTCGTGGAAACCCAGCTGCACGCAGAGGATGTTGAGGCTTCTCATGACGCGGATCCCGACTGGCTCAGCGGCGTCGCGCCGTGGCGGCGCGCGAACTCTTTCCGTACCTTCGCCTTCATTTCCTGCTTGAGCCTGGCGGCGATCCGGTCAGGGTCGTTGACCCGGCGCTGCGCCCACGCGAGCAGGTCACGTGCCTCACTGCGGTTCATCTTCGGGTGCTTCCACACCAGGTTGTACAGATCGTGCTTGCTGAGGTCCGGTTCGTCGACCAGGTGCTCCATCTGCCGGTAGAGGCGGGTGCCGTGGAACGGGGTCAGCAGCGTCAGCTGACAGGCGAACAGCCCTTCCTCACTCAGCTGCTCGATGTCGAACCGCATGTCCTCGATGCTGTCCTCGGCGAAACCGACCATGAAGGTGCCGAGCGCCCGGCGGCCATTGTCGATCAGCTCGCGGACCGTCTGCCGGACGTTGTAGACGTCGTCGCGCTTCTTCACGTCGGCGATGTTCTTGTCCCGATACGACTCGATACCGACGATCGCACCGTCCATATAGCGGTCGGTCAGCTCGGGAATTCTGCCCCGGATCAGGTCGGCTCGGGTGAGGCAGATCCAGGGGAGTTCGCGCTCCGCCAGCGCGTCCACCACCTGCTCGGCCAGGGCGTTGGTGAGGAAGAAACTCTCGTCATAGATGATGACGTGAGCGACGTCGGCTTCCCGGTACGCGTCGAGTGCCGCGTACGTGTCCTCCATGAAGATGGCTTCTTCTTTGGGATTGAAGATCGGCGTCGAACAGAAGGTGCAGCCGATATTGCACCCGCGCTTCGAATACAAGTAGCCGACCGGAGATTTCATCCCGCGGAAACCGCTCTCGCCCAGCATGGCCGGGTGTCGCACACGTGGCAGCGGCGTGCCGTAGACGTACTGGTGGATCGGCGCCTCGCCCGCACCCTTTATCTTCTTGGTGAAGTATTCGTCGATTCCCGGGGAGAGGACACCGTAGTTGCCGGCCCATATCTCCGGTACACCGGCCTCGCGTGCGACCTTCGCCATCTCGATCGCGACGGGCGTCGACCAGGTGTAGAAGCTGATGCCGACCATGTCCCACGTCTCGGACTGCAGGGCGGTGAGGTACTCGTCCCAGGTGGGGTACTCAAGGATTTCGACGTCCGGCACGTTGCACTTGATAAAGCTGAGTCCGGTCGGTGGACAGGTGACGGAGAGCCGGTCCTCAAGATCTACCGCGCAGGTCCAGGCCATATATGTGTCGGTCCGGTCGTACCAGTTCCCACCGATACCGTCGGACTCGATCAGGGCCTCCTTCGGAGCGGTCGTGAGGAGCACTCTCTTCATCCGCTGTTCCCCTTCGCCTCAACCGGCCCGCAATACCAGAACTATTTTATTTATCATTCACACATTCATGCACAGATTTTTGACTCTAGGATCGGCGAAACCCTGTGTCAACCCATGGAACAACCCGGTTATTAGAGCCACTGAATTCACGCCAACCGGCCGAGGTCCGGTTGTCCGATCCGGACGCGCCGTTTCCCCACGTACGTGACGTGTGGGCGCTCCGAGGGGCGGCAGAAGCGGAGTCTCTCCGGGCCCGGACAACTCGGCCGGAACCATGCGGAGAAACCGGTCGCCAGATCAACCGGCGCTCTGCTTGGCTCTTCCCATGAGCGATCTCTACATCCGCCACGCCACCCTCGCCGACATCGACGCCGTACTGCTGTTCTGGCGCGACGCCGCGGAAGGGACCAGCATCAGCGACGACCACGACGGCGTGGCCCGACTCATCACACGCGACCCCGAAGCCCTGCTGCTCGCGGAGCGCGACGGCCTCCTCACCGGCACCGTGATAGCCGGCTTCGACGGATGGCGATGCTCCGCCTACCGCCTCGCCGTCCACCCCGATCACCGCCGCCAGGGCGTGGGGTCGGCGCTGCTGGCCGCCGCGGAGGACAGGTTCGCACGCCTCGGCGGGCGACGGGTCGACGCCATGGTCCTGGACCGCAACGAACTGGCCCACCACGCGTGGCGCGCGGCGGGCTACGGCCCCGAACCGCAGTGGAGCCGCTGGGTGAAGCCCCTCACCCACTGAGTCCGGCCGCAGGGCCCTCCAGGGGGTTCGAGAGCGGCTTTGCTGGTCCTTTACCATGGTCGTCACACTCGTATTCGACTGAAAGGTGTGAGCGTCCGCCCATGGGCGAGCCTCCCAGTACCCGACATCGCGCATCCCTTCCGCCCCTGTCCGATCATGGGAAGGAGGTGACCCGATGACCGAAGTGCTCCTGCTCCTCGCGGCGGTGCTGCTCTGTGTGGCCTGCGGTGTCTTCGTCGCGGCGGAGTTCTCCCTCACCACGGTCGAGCGCGGCGAGCTCGAACGGGCCGTCGAGCGCGGCGAGCGCGGCGCCGCCGGCGCCCTCAAGGCCGCCAAGAACCTCACGTTCCAGCTCTCCGGCGCCCAGCTCGGCATCACCGTCACCAACCTGGTGGTCGGCATGCTCTCCGAGCCCTCGATCGCCAAGCTGATCTCGGGCCCGCTGCGCGACCTCGGCCTCCCCCGATCGGCGGCGTCCTCGGTGGCCCTGGTCATCGGCACGGCGCTGTCGACGGTCTTCCTGATGGTCATCGGTGAGCTGGTCCCCAAGAACTGGGCGATCTCCTCGCCGCTCGCCGTCGCCAAGCGCGTGGCGACGCCGCAGCGGCTGTTCAGCGCCGCGTTCCGGCCGTTCATCGCCCATCTGAACAACACCGCGAACCGTTCCGTACGCCGCTTCGGCATCGAGCCCGCCGAGGAGCTGGCCTCCGCGCGTGGCCCCAAGGAGCTGGTGGCCCTGGCCCGGCACTCCGCCAAGGAGGGCGCGCTGGAGGCGGACACCGCCGAGCTGTTCGTACGCACGCTGAACCTCGCCGACCTCAGCGCGGAGAACGTGATGACGCCGCGCGTCCAGGTCATGGCCCTCGACGTCCACGCCACCTGCGAGGACGTCGCGAACGCCACGCGTGCGACCGGCCTGTCCCGCTTCCCCGTCTACCGCGGCAACCTCGACTCGGTCGTCGGCGTCGCCCACATCAAGGACGTGCTCGCCGTGCCCGCCGAACGCAGGCCGCGCGTGTCCGTCGCCGAACTGATGCGCGAGCCGCTGCTCGTACCGGAGTCGCTGACCGTCGACCGCCTCCTCGACCGGCTCTCGGGCAAGCGCACGATGGCCGTGGTCATCGACGAGTACGGCGGCACCGCCGGGGTCGCCACCCTGGAGGACATCGTCGAGGAGGTCGTCGGCGAGGTACGGGACGAGCACGACCCGCACGAGACACCCGACATCGCCTCCGCGGGCAAGGACGACGACGGCAGGACGCTCTACTCCGCCGACGGCGCGGCCCGCACCGACCAGCTCGCGCGGGTCGGCCTGCGGGCGCCCGACGGGCCGTACGAGACGCTCGCCGGGCTCGTCGCGACAGAACTCGGCCGCATCCCGGCCGTCGGCGACAGCGTCGAGGTCGGCGGCTGGCGGCTCGACGTCACGGACGCCGCCGGGCACCGCGCCGCGCGCGTGCTCCTGCACGCCCCGCTGACCACGGACGAGGCGGAGGACGCCCGATGACCGCCATCCAGTTGCTGATCGGTTTCGCGACGCTCGTCGTCAACGCCTTCTTCGTGGGCGCCGAGTTCGCCCTCATCTCCGTACGCCGCAGCCAGATCGAACCGCACGCCGAGGAGGGCGACAGGCGCGCCAAGAGCGTGATGTGGGGCCTCAAGCACGTGTCGGCGCTGCTGGCGGCGGCGCAGCTGGGCATCACGCTGTGCACGCTCGTCCTCGGTGTCGTCGCGGAGCCCGCGATCGCGCATCTCCTTGAGCCGGTGTTCGACGGGGTGGGAGTGCCGCACGGTCTGGTGCACCCCATCTCGTTCGTCATCGCGCTGACCGTGGCGACGTATCTGCACATGCTGCTCGGCGAGATGATTCCCAAGAACATCGCGCTCGCCGAGCCGGTGCGCACGGCGCTGGTGCTCGGCCCGCCGCTGGTGGCGCTCGCACGGGCGCTGCGCCCGGTGATCTTCGCGATCAACGCGTTCGCCAACGGCCTGCTGAAGCTGTTGCGGGTCGAGGCCAAGGACGAGGTCTCGGCGAGCTTCTCGGACGACGATCTGGCCCGCATGGTCAAGGACTCCAGCGCCGCCGGTCTGATCGACGGCCGCGCGCAGGAGCGGCTGCACGACGCGCTCGAACTGGGCCGGCGCCCGGTCAGGGACGTCGTCCTGCCCCTGGAGGACGTGGTCTACGCGCGCGTGGGCGTCACTCCGGAGCAGTTGGAGAACCTCTCGGCCGAGTCCGGGTTCTCCCGCTTCCCGGTCGTCGACGAGGGCCGTCGGATCGTCGGCTACCTGCACGTCAAGGACGCCCTGGACCGGGCGCCGCGGGATCTGCCGTTCCGGGTCCCGGACATGCGGAAGATCGCCCAGGTGCGCGAGACGACGCCGCTGGACGACGCGCTGACCGCGATGCGGGGCAGCCGTACGCATGTGGCCGCGGTGCTCGGCTCCGACGGCAGGCTCGCCGGGATGGTCACCATGGAGGACGTGCTGCGGGAGCTGTTCGGCCAGACCGCGTAGCTACCCCGCCGGGGCCCTGGGCGCGTCGGTGCGCTCCGGAGTCGGTTCCTCCGTGATGCCGGGGCCTGCCGCCCCGGCCTCCGAGGCGCCGATCGCGGTCAGGACGGCGAGGAACGCCGCCAGACCGGCCGTCGCGAAGGCGGCGCCCCAGGCGACGTCCAGGAGGCTGGTCGCCCCGGCGACCAGGACGGCGGCGAGCGCCTGCGCGAAGGTGCGGATCGCACGTTCCGCCGTGGCTTTCCAGAAGGCTGCGGTCCACATGGCGTACTCGCTCTCTCGGGACGACGGTTTGCCCATGGCATACCGCCGCCGGGGCGCGCTGCACAGATCGCGCGCGCCTCGGCTTCGTCCGCCGCCTGCTTCCAGGGCGGCCGGCGGGTTACCATCGCTTCCGCCATGCAGATGAATGCCAACTACACCAGTCTCGTCGCGGTCGGCGACTCCTTCACCGAGGGCATGTCGGATCTGCTGCCCGACGGCAGCTACCGCGGCTGGGCCGACCTCCTGGCCGCGCGGATGGCGGCGCACAGCCCCGGCTTCCGCTACGCGAACCTCGCGGTGCGCGGCAAGCTCATCGGCCAGATCGTCGCCGAGCAGGTGGACGTGGCGGCCGCGATGCAGCCCGACGTCATCACCTTGGTGGGCGGCCTCAACGACACACTGCGCCCCAAGTGCGACATGAACCGCGTGCGTGACCTCCTCGAAGAGGCCGTCGAACGGCTCGCTCCCTCCTGCAAGCAGCTCGTCCTGATGCGCAGCCCGGGCCGGAACGGTCCGGTGATGGAGCGGTTCCGTCCGCGCATGGAGGAGCTCTACGCCCATATCGACGACCTGGCGTCCCGGCACGACGCGGTGGTCGTGAACCTGTACGGCGCTTCGGTCCTCGGCGACCAGCGCCTCTGGGACGTCGACCGGCTGCACCTCACGGCCGAGGGGCACCGCAGGATCGCAGAGGCCGTGTGGCAGTCCCTCGGCTACCCGCCCGAGGACGACTGGCAGACCCCGCTGTCCGCGGCCGTGCCGCTGAACTGGGCCCGGCGCCGCGTCGCCGACGTCCGCTTCGCCCGGCAGCACCTCATGCCGTGGATCGGCCGCCGCCTCACCGGCCGCTCCTCCGGTGACGGCCGCCCGCCGAAGCGTCCCGAGCTGCTGCCTTACGACGGCCCGCTGCCCTAGGCCGTGTCCGCCGGCTGGACGGGCCACTCGGGGGAGCGGCCTGATACGCGGCCGCAAGCCGTACCGGATCTCCGCCGTGCCTGTCCCCGTGGCCCGCACAGCGCTAGCGTCGGCGCATGATCGTATGGCTCAACGGCACCCACGGCGCGGGCAAGACCACGACCAGCGCACTCGTCCAGCCCCTCCTCCCGGATTCGCGGGTGTTCGACGCCGAGAAGGTCGGCGAGACGCTCATGGACATCACGCCCGGGCTGCCCGGGACGGACAACTTCCAGCACTGGCCGCCGTGGCGGCCGCTGGTCGTCGAGACCGCCCGCCGCGTACTCGACTACACCGGCGGCACCCTGGTGGTGCCCATGACCGTCCTGGTCGAGCGGTACTGGCGCGAGATCAGCGCGGGCCTCGCCGAACACTCCATCCCGGTAAGGCACTTCGTCCTCCACGCCGATCAGGACACCCTGCGCGGGCGCATCGAGGGGGACACCCTTCTCGGCCCCTCCCCCTTCCGCCTCGCATACCTGGAGCCCTACGCCGAGGCCGCCCGCACCTGGCTGCACGGCGAGGCCGAGGTCGTCGACACCACACACCTCACGCCCGCCCAGGCCGCCCTGCGGATCGCGGAGGCCGTCCGGAGCTGAGGCCCGCCCGCCACGCGAAAACAGCGTCTGACCTGTAGGTTCCTACATCACGCAGATGGTTCGGAGCCCGTATGGACGCCCGGTAAACTCCGTACACGTGACTGCCGCGCCTGCAAAGCCCCGTATCCCGAACGTCCTCGCGGGACGTTATGCCTCCGTCGAGCTCGCCACCCTCTGGTCGCCCGAGCAGAAGGTGAGACTGGAGCGTCAGCTCTGGCTCGCCGTGCTGCGCGCGCAGAAGGACCTCGGGATCGAGGTTCCCGACGCCGCCATCGCCGACTACGAGCGCGTCCTCGACCAGGTCGACCTGGCCTCCATCGCCGAGCGCGAGAAGGTCACGCGCCATGACGTGAAGGCCCGTATCGAGGAGTTCAACGCCCTCGCCGGGCACGAGCACGTGCACAAGGGCATGACCTCGCGCGACCTCACCGAGAACGTCGAGCAGCTGCAGATCCGGCTCTCCCTTGAGCTGATCCGCGGCCGCACCGTCGCCGTCCTCGCCCGGCTCGGCAAGCTCGCCGGCGAGTACGCCGAGCTGGTCATGGCGGGCCGCTCCCACAACGTCGCCGCGCAGGCGACGACGCTGGGCAAGCGCTTCGCGACCGGCGCCGACGAGCTCCTCGTCGCCTACCGCCGCCTCGACGACCTCCTCGGCCGCTACCCGCTGCGCGGCATCAAGGGCCCGGTCGGCACCGCCCAGGACATGCTCGACCTGCTCGGCGGCGACACGGACAAGCTGACGGAGCTGGAGGACCGTATCGCCGGGCACCTCGGCTTCGACCGCGCCTTCACCTCGGTCGGCCAGGTCTACCCGCGCTCCCTGGACTACGAGGTCGTCACCGCGCTGGTGCAGGTCGCCTCCGCGCCGTCCTCCCTCGCCAAGACGATCCGTCTGATGGCCGGGCACGAACTGGTCACCGAGGGCTTCAAGCCGGGCCAGGTCGGCTCGTCCGCGATGCCGCACAAGATGAACACCCGCTCGTGCGAGCGCGTCAACGGCCTCACCGTCATCCTGCGCGGCTACGCCTCGATGACCGGCGAGCTGGCGGGCGACCAGTGGAACGAGGGCGACGTCTCCTGCTCGGTCGTACGCCGGGTCGCCCTGCCCGACGCGTTCTTCGCGCTCGACGGCCTCCTGGAGACCTTCCTGACCGTGCTGGACGAGTTCGGCGCCTTCCCGGCGGTCGTCGCGCGCGAGCTGGACCGCTACCTCCCCTTCCTCGCCACCACCAAGGTCCTGATGGCCTCGGTGCGCGCGGGCGTCGGCCGCGAGGAGGCCCACGAGGCCATCAAGGAGAACGCGGTCGCCTCCGCGCTCGCCATGCGGGAGCAGGGCGCCGAGCGCAATGAACTCCTCGACAAGCTCGCCGCCGACTCCCGCATCCCGCTGGACCGCGCGCAGCTCGACGAGCTGATGGCCGACAAGCTGTCCTTCACGGGGGCGGCGAGCGACCAGGTCGCCACGGTCGTCGCGCGGATCGAGACGCTCCTCAAGCAGCACCCGGAGGCCGCGGCGTACACGCCGGGCGCGATCCTCTGACGGTCATGTCGGATACGGTGGCCCCGGGGCAAGACGCCCCGGGGCCACCGTGTTCCACAGGCTTCAAAGACCTATGTCCCTGCTGCGGAAGTCCGCCAGTGATTCGCGGCGGACCAGCAGCCTGGCGTGCCCGTCGGCCACCGCGACCACGGGCGGGCGGCCCACGAGGTTGTAGCCGGACGCCATCGACAGGTGGTAGGCCCCCGCGACCGGGACGGCGAGCAGATCCCCCGGCCGTACGTCGCCGGGGAGCGGGACGTCCGAGGCGAGGATGTCGCCCGCCTCGCAGTGCCGCCCGACCACCGTCACCGGCTGCGGCCCGGACATCGAGCGCCGGCCGATCAGACGGGGCGCGTAGCGCACTCCGTACAGGGCGGGCCGCGGGTTGTCGCTCATGCCTCCGTCGACCGCTACGAAGGTCTGCCCGCCGGTCCGCTTGACCGCGAGGACCCGGTAGAGCGCCACCCCGGCGGGGCCGGCGATCGCCCGCCCCGGCTCCACGACGAGCCGCGGCACGGGCAGGCCGGCCGCCGCGCAGCTCCCGGTCAGTTCGGCGCGCACCTTGCGGGCGAGGGAGGCGATGTCGAGCGCGTCCTCGCCCGGCCGGTACGCGATGCCGTGTCCGCCGCCGAGGTCCAGTTCGGGGAGGGCGATCCCGTGCTGGTCCTTGACGCGTGCCATCAGCCCGACCAGCCGGCGCACCGCGCACACGAAGGGCTTCTCCGTGGTGATCTGCGAGCCCAGGTGGCAGTGCGGGCCCACCAGTTCGAGCGTGGGCTGGCCGACTATGCGGGCGATGGCGTGCTGCGCCGAGCCGTCGGTGAGGGAGAGGCCGAATTTCTGGTCGTCCGTGCCCGTCCGTATCTTGACGTGCCCGCCGGCCGCGATGCCCGGCACGACCCGGACCATCACCTTCTGCCGACTGCCCGGCGGCACGGCGGCGGCCAGGCGCGCGATCTCCGACGCGCTGTCGATGACGATCCGCCCGACCCCGAGCCGCAGCGCGGTCCGCAGATCGTCGGGGCTCTTGGCGTTGCCGTGCAGGACGATGCGGTCCGCGGGGAACCCCGTGGTGACGGCGAGCTCCAGCTCCCCGGCCGAGCAGACATCGAGCCCGAGGCCCTCCTCGTCGATCCAGTGCGCCATCGCGCGGCACAGGAACGCCTTGGCGGCATAGAGCACTTCGGCGCCCTTGAACGCACGCAGGTAGCTGCGGCAGCGTGCGCGTACGTCAGCTTCGTCCAGGACGTAGCCGGGCGTACCGAAGCGCTCGGCGACCTCGGAGAGCGGCACTCCGCCGACGGCGAGATCGCCGTGTGCGAGGGGTGTGGCGGACGCGGGCCAGATGGACAGGTCACCGTCGGGCGTGGTCCGCCTCGTCCTCAGCCGATCCACAGGGCCACCGCACCCACCAGCACCGCCGCGCCGCTGACCCGCGGCGCGCCCACCGCGCGTGGGTCCCGCTCGCGCCACGCGGCGGCGTGGCGCTCGCGCGGCCGGGCCGGCGCGGGGCCGACGGGGTGTGTGGCCAGGCGGGGGTCGACGGTGATGCCGCTGACGCCGAGCGGCACGACAAGGGCACGGAGTGCCGGTTCGGAGAGCCTGATCCACGTCTGCCGGGAGCCGAGGGCCGCGCTCAGCCGCTGCGCTGTGGTGAAGGCGACGGCGGTGCGCCCGCCGACGGGTGTGCGGAACAGGCGGGCCACGCAGCCCACGGGTCCCGGCCGGACGGGGACGAAGAGCGGCCCGGCCGGGCCGGGTTCACAGGGCTCGGGATCCTCGCCGCACAGAAGCTCTGCCATGGGGTTCCTCCGGTGGAGAGAGAAGGTGGAGAGAGAAGGTGGAGAGAGAAGGTGTACGGAGACGTTATGCCCGGCACGGAGTGTCAACCTTCCCTGGCTGACGCGACGTTGACGCGTCAGCCATCCTCCCTGACGCGACACTGGCGCGCCGCCGCCCCGGCCATCAGGGCCGCGTCAACGCCGACGAGGCCCTCTTGAGCCGTCGTACGCGGGCCAGTTGGATGACGAGAGGGGACATATGCGGGCCAGTTGGAGAGACGAGGGGATGGGAACCCGGGGTGAGGCGGCCGGCGGCGCGACCCCGGCCCGCGACCGACCGCTCGTCCCTTCTCGCGCACCTACGGTCCGAAGTTCACTCGAAGGTTCCACCAAAGTCCCACCGAGGTCCCATCAAAGTCCCATCAGGTCCCACCGAGGTCCCATCTAAGTCCCGTCAAGTCCCACCGAGGTCCCACCGAGGTCCCACTCCGGAGGAGCGGCTCATGATCCAGCTTTCCCCGCACCGTCTGCCCGTCGCGCCCCGCTGGTTCACCGCCGGGGCCCCCGGGCCCGCATGCCTGCCCGAACACGTCGCCGCCACCGGGGTGGGCGCCTGGTGGGGCGACCGCGCGCTGAGACCGCGGGCCGTGGCGGTCTCGTGCGCGGGCCATGTGCTGCTGAGCGGTGATCCGGGAGGCGTCGACCCGGCCTCTCTGGCGCCCTTCGCGCACAGCCAGGTCGAGGCGCCCGCCCGCTTCCTGCCGGTGCTCGGCGCCGCCTTCGACCGGGTCGCCCCGGCCGAGCGCATGGTCTACGTACACCGCGAGCCGGTGACCGCGCCGCGTCCGCCGCGCGGTGTGACCGTCCGCCGCCTGTCACCCGACGACGCTCCCGCACTCGTCGGCCTCTCCCCCGACGACTCGGCCTGGATCCACGCCAGTTGGGGCGGTCCGGCCGAGCTCGCCGCTTCGGGGCACGGCTGGGCCGCGTTCGACCGGGGCGGCCGGATCGCCGCCGTCGCCTGCGGCTACTTCGTGGGCGACGCGTATGAGGACGTGGCCGTGCTCACCATGCCCGAGCGCCGCCGCGAACACCTGGCGGCGGCCTGTGTCACCGCCCTGTGCGCGGACATCACCGCGCGCGGCCGCACCGCGAGCTGGTCGTGCGGGCGCAACGACCGGCCCAGCCGCCTGCTCGCCTGGAACGCGGGGTTCCGGTTGCACCGCGAGTACGTCCGGTACGCCACCGGGAACCCTGTCGCGCGACCTCAGTCCGCACCCCGCGCCTCCGCGTGAGCCGACACCCGCGCCGGTACACCGGGTGCCCCCGCACGTCCTAGCCGCCCGCTCGTTCGAGATCAAGAGCGTTCAGAAGAGGGCAAGGTCACAGCCTTTGTTGGCACCGCGTGCCATGGGTTGCGCCCTAGCATCGGGGCATGACGGTCCTGCCTGACGACGGGCTTTCCCTGGCCGCCGAGTTCCCTGATGCGACCCATGAGCAGTGGCAGCGCCTTGTGGAAGGCGTGCTGCGCAAGTCGGGTAAGGACGTATCGGGCACGGCCGCAGAGGAAGCGCTGTCCACCGCCCTGGAGGACGGGCTCACCACCCGCCCCCTGTACACCTCCCGTGACGCCGCGCCCACCGCCGGCCTCCCCGGTTTCGCCCCCTTTGTACGGGGCGCCACACCCAGCGGCAGCACCGCCGCGGGCTGGGACGTACGGCAGCGGCACATGAGCGCCGACCCGGCCCGCACGAACGAAGCCGTGCTCGCGGACCTGGAGAACGGCGTCACCTCGCTGTGGCTGGGCGTGGGCGCGGCAGGCGTACCGGTGTCCGACCTGGCGCGGACGCTGGACGGCGTCTATCTGGACCTGGCCCCGATCGCGCTCGACGCGGGGGCCGAGTACGGTCCCGCGGCGCGCGAGCTGCTGCGCCTGTACGAGGCCGCGGGCGTCGCCAAGGAGTCGGCGCGCGGCACGCTCGGCGCGGACGTCCTCGGCCACGAGGCCCGCTCAGGTGAGGCATTGGACCCGGCGGAAGCCGTTGAGCTCGCACGGCTGTGCGGGCGGGAGTACCCGGGGGTGCGGGCCCTCGCCGTGGACGCGCTGCCGTACCACGAGGCGGGCGGCTCGGCCGCGCAGGAGCTTGGCGCCTCCCTCGCCACGGGCGTCGCCTATCTGCGGGAGCTGACCGCGGCCGGGCTGTCGGTCGAAGAGGCCTGCGCGCAGCTGGAGTTCCGCTACGCGGCGACCGCCGACCAGTTCCTGACGATCGCCAAGCTCCGTGCCGCGCGCCGCCTTTGGGCCCGCGTCGCCGAGGTGTGCGGGGCGGCCGCCGCGGGGGCGCAGCGTCAGCACGCCGTGACCTCGCCGGTGATGATGACGCGCCGCGACCCGTGGGTGAACATGCTGCGCACGACGGTGGCGTGCCTGGGCGCGGGCGTCGGCGGCGCCGATGCCGTCACCGTGCTGCCGTTCGACCACTCGTTGGGCCTCCCGGACGCGTTCGCGCGCCGCATCGCCCGCAATACGTCCACGATCCTCATCGACGAGTCGCACCTGGCCCGCGTCATCGACCCGGCGGGCGGTTCCTGGTACGTGGAGCGCCTCACCGACGAACTGGCCCACGCGGGCTGGGCGTTCTTCCAGGAGATCGAGCGTGCGGGCGGCCAGGCGGCCGCCCTGCGCTCCGGGATGGTCGGCGAGCGTCTCGCCGGCACCTGGGCCGAGCGCAGCGCGAAGCTCGCCCGGCGCCGGGAACCGATCACCGGCGTCAGTGAGTTCCCGCTCCTGGCGGAGCGGCCCGTGGAGCGCGCGACCGCACCGGCCGCGCCGACCGGCGGGCTGCCCCGGGTACGCCGCGACGAGACGTACGAGGAGCTGCGTACCCGCTCGGACGCGCATCTCGCGGAGACCGGCGCGCGCCCCAAGGTGTTCCTCGCCGCGCTCGGCCCCGCCGCCGCGCACACCGGGCGGGCCGCGTTCGCCGCGAACCTCTTCCAGGCGGGCGGCATCGAGACCGTTCACGAGCCCGCGACGGTGGACGCGGCGACGGCCGCCGACGCCTTCGAGGCCAGCGGCGCGACGGTCGCGTGCCTGTGTTCCAGCGACGCGCTCTACGCCGAGCAGGCGGAGGCCGTCACCCGAGCGCTCAAGTCCGCGGGCGCGCGGCAGGTGTTCCTCGCGGGGCGCGGTGCGTACGACGGCGTCGACGCGTACGTCTTCGCCGGCTGTGACGCCGTGGCCGTGCTCACCTCCACCCTCGACCGCATGGGAGTGGCGTAATGCGCATCCCCGATTTCTCCTCCGTCGACCTGGGTTCCGGCGCGGGCGTGGAGGGCTCGTCCGAGCAGTGGCGCACCGCGGTGAAGGAGTCCACGGGCAGGTCCGAGAGCGACCTGCTGTGGGAGACGCCCGAGGGCATCGCGGTCAAGCCGCTGTACACGGGCGCCGACCTGGAGGGCGTCGACTTCCTCGGGACGTATCCGGGTGTGGCCCCGTATCTGCGCGGCCCCTATCCGACGATGTACGTGAACCAGCCCTGGACGATCCGGCAGTACGCGGGTTTCTCCACCGCCGAGGAGTCCAACGCCTTCTACCGGCGCAATCTCGCGGCCGGTCAGAAGGGCCTGTCGGTCGCCTTCGACCTGCCGACGCACCGCGGGTACGACAGCGACCATCCGCGCGTCACCGGCGATGTCGGCATGGCGGGCGTGGCGATCGACTCCATCTATGACATGCGTCAGCTCTTCGACGGCATTCCGCTGGACAGGATGACGGTGTCGATGACGATGAACGGCGCCGTGCTCCCCGTACTGGCGCTGTACATCGTGGCGGCGGAGGAACAGGGCGTACCGCCGGAGAAGCTGGCCGGGACCATTCAGAACGACATTCTCAAAGAGTTCATGGTCCGCAACACCTACATCTATCCGCCGAAGCCCTCGATGCGGATCATCTCCGACATCTTCGCGTACACCTCGCAGAAGATGCCGCGCTACAACTCCATCTCGATCTCCGGCTATCACATTCAGGAGGCGGGGGCGACGGCCGACCTGGAGCTGGCGTACACGCTCGCCGACGGTGTGGAGTATCTGCGGGCCGGGCGGGAGGCGGGGTTGGACGTCGACGCGTTCGCGCCCCGGCTCTCCTTCTTCTGGGCGATCGGCATGAACTTCTTCATGGAGGTCGCCAAGCTCCGGGCGGCGCGCCTGCTGTGGGCGAAGCTGGTCAAGCAGTTCGACCCGAAGAACGCCAAGTCACTGTCCTTGCGTACTCATTCGCAGACGTCGGGCTGGTCGCTGACCGCGCAGGACGTGTTCAACAACGTCACGCGTACGTGTGTCGAGGCGATGGCGGCGACGCAGGGCCACACCCAGTCCCTGCACACGAACGCCCTCGACGAGGCGCTCGCCCTGCCGACCGACTTCTCCGCGCGCATCGCCCGCAACACCCAGCTCCTGATCCAGCAGGAGTCGGGGACGACGCGGACGATCGACCCGTGGGGCGGCAGCGCGTACGTCGAGAAGCTCACCTACGACCTGGCACGCCGTGCCTGGCAGCACATCGAGGAGGTCGAGGCGGCGGGCGGCATGGCGCAGGCCATCGAGGCCGGCATCCCGAAGCTGCGCGTCGAGGAGGCCGCCGCGCGCACCCAGGCCCGCATCGACTCGGGACGCCAGCCCGTGATCGGCGTCAACAAGTACCGGGTGGAGACCGACGAGCAGATCGAGGTCCGGGCGGTCGACAACTCCTCGGTGCGCACCCAGCAGATCGCCAAGCTGCGCCGCCTGCGCGAGGAGCGCGACGACGCGGCCTGCCAGGACGCGCTGCGCGCGCTGACCGCGGCGGCCGAGCGCGGCTCGGGTCCGGGCCTGGAGGGCAATCTGCTCGCGCTCGCGGTCGACGCGGCCCGCGCGAAGGCCACGGTCGGTGAGATCTCTGACGCCTTGGAGAGCGTGTACGGGCGGCACGCGGGCCAGATCCGTACGATCTCCGGTGTGTACCGCACCGAAGCAGGCCAGTCCCCGTCCGTCGAGCGCACACGCGCGCTGGTGGACGCGTTCGACGAGGCCGAGGGGCGCCGCCCGCGCATCCTGGTCGCCAAGATGGGCCAGGACGGCCACGACCGCGGCCAGAAGGTGATCGCCAGCGCCTTCGCCGACCTGGGTTTCGACGTCGACGTCGGTCCGCTCTTCCAGACCCCGGCGGAGGTCGCCCGCCAGGCCGTCGAGGCCGACGTGCACATCGTGGGCGTCTCCTCGCTGGCCGCCGGGCATCTGACCCTCGTACCGGCGCTGCGCGAGGAGCTGGCCGCCGAGGGCCGCGACGACATCATGATCGTCGTGGGCGGGGTGATCCCTCCGCAGGACGTCGAGGCGCTGCACGAGGCGGGCGCCACGGCGGTGTTCCCGCCCGGCACGGTGATCCCGGACGCGGCGCACGACCTGGTGACCCGACTGGCGGCCGATCTCGGCCACGACCTGTGAGCCGGTGAGCCCGCTGCCTGTGACCATCGACATCGACACGTATGTGAAGGGCGTCCTCGACGGGAAGCGCGCGTACGTCGCGCGCGCCATCACCCTCGTCGAGTCGACGCGACCGCAGCACCGTGCGCTCGCGCAGCAGTTGCTGACGGAGCTGCTCCCGCACAGCGGGCGGGCGCGGCGGGTCGGCATCAGCGGTGTGCCGGGTGTGGGCAAGTCCACGTTCATCGACGCGCTCGGTACGATGCTCACCTCGCTCGGCCACCGGGTCGCGGTGCTCGCCGTCGACCCGTCGTCGACGCGCACGGGCGGCTCCATCCTGGGCGACAAGACGCGGATGGAGCGGCTCTCGCTGGATCCCGCCGCGTTCGTACGCCCGTCTCCCTCCGCCGGGACGCTCGGCGGGGTGGCCAAGGCGACGCGGGAGTCGATCGTGGTGATGGAGGCGGCGGGTTACGACGTGGTGCTCGTGGAGACCGTGGGCGTCGGGCAGTCGGAGACGACGGTCGCGAACATGGTCGACACGTTCCTGCTGCTGACCCTGGCCCGCACGGGTGATCAGTTGCAGGGCATCAAGAAGGGCGTCCTTGAGCTGGCGGACGTGATCGCCGTGAACAAGGCGGACGGGCCGCACGAGCGGGACGCGCGCTCGGCGGCGCGTGAACTGGCGGGCGCCCTACGGCTGATGCACCCTTCCGACGCCGCCTGGACGCCGCCCGTACTCACGTGCAGCGCCCGCGAGTCGAGCGGCCTGGACACGCTCTGGGAGCGGATCGAGCAGCACCGCACGCTCCTGGACTCGACCGGCCGCCTCGCCGCCAAGCGCCGCGACCAGCAGGTCGACTGGACGTGGTCGATGGTCCGTGACGAGCTGCTCGGCAGGCTTCGGGACCACGCGGACGTGCGGCGCGTCACCCCTGATCTTGAGCGACGCGTCCGGGAGGGTACGTTGACGGCCACCTCGGCCGCCGAGCGGATCCTCGACGCGTTCCAGACGCGCCGCATGTGAATGAACGGAGCCACCCGCACCATGAACGTCCCCCGCGACGACGCCCCCGTCCTGGTCCGCCGCGAGGGCCGCGCCGGGCACCTCGTCCTGAACCGGCCGCGGGCCATCAACGCCCTCGACCACGCCATGGTCCGGCTGATGGACGACGCCCTCACCGCCTGGCAGGACGACGAGTCGGTGGCGACGGTGGTGCTCACCGGCGCCGGGGAGCGCGGCCTGTGCGCGGGCGGCGACATCCGCTCCATCCATGACGACGTCCGGGCGGGCGGAGGGGCGGCCTCGGCCGCGTTCTGGCACGACGAGTACCGCCTCGACGCGCGGATCGCCCGCTACCGGAAGCCGTACGTCGCCGTCATGGACGGCATCGTGATGGGTGGCGGCGTGGGCGTCTCGGCGCACGGCAGCGTGCGGGTGGTCACCGAACGCTCGCGGGTCGCCATGCCGGAGACCGGCATCGGTTTCGTCCCGGACGTGGGCGGCACCTATCTGCTGACACGTACGCCGGGCGAGCTGGGCACGCACCTCGCGCTGACCGGCACGGCCGTGGGCGCGGGCGACGCGGTGCTGTGCGGCCTCGCCGACCACTACGTACGCTCCGAGCGCCTGGAGGAGTTCACCGCGGCCCTCGCCGACATCGAGGCGCCCGAGGCCGTACGCCGGTACGCCGATATGGTCCCGGCCGGTGAACTCGCCGCGCACCGCGAGTGGATCGACCACTGCTACGCCGCGGACACCGTCGAGGAGATCGTCGACCGGCTGCACGCCTCCGGCGACCGGCACGCGAAGGAAGCGGCCGAGACGATTTTGACGAAGTCCCCGACCTCCCTCAAGGTGACGCTCGCCGCGCTGCGCCGGGCGCGTGAACTGCCGTCCCTGGAAGCCGTCCTCGCGCAGGAGTACCGGGTGTCCTGTGCCGCGCTCGGCTCACCCGACCTTCCCGAGGGCATCAGGGCCCAGGTCGTCGACAAGGACCACAGGCCGCGCTGGTCGCCCGCCGGGCTTGAGCAGGTGACGGAGGCGGATGTGGCCCGCTTCTTCGAGGACGTCGACGTGCACGCTCCGTGCCGGCGGTGACGCGTCGTCGCGACGGCGGCAGGCCTCAGGGCGGGTCGATCTCGGTGACCACGGCGAGGAGTTGGAAGGGCAGCTCCTTGTCCCACTGCGCGACACCGAGGGCGATCCAGCGGCCGTCCACCCGCCACAGGTGCAGATCCGGCACGGACGAGCTGAGCTGGGCCCACGGCTCCGGTATCTCCTCGGCCTCGGTCCCGCCCTGGCCGTCGGTCCCCAACTCCGCGTCCATGGTGCGCTCGAAGAGGCTCGCCAGGCTGAACCTCTGGGGCGGCCCCCAGCGGTCGGCGAGGAGGACCGTCAGACCGTCCCGCTCGGCCTCGTACTGCTCCTCGGTGATGTGCCACCGCGTGCCGTCGTCCTCCCAGAAGGTGTCGCTCGTCAGTAACTCGGCGATGTGGTACCCGGGACCCTCGGAGCCGCACTCCGACCTGCCGTGCTCCGCGGGGAACTCCCGTGAGCGCAGCAGGTCGATCGCGGCGAGATGCTGTGCGGTACTCATGAAGCCCAGTAAAGCGGGCGCCACTGACAATCGGTCATACGGACTCCGTCCGGCCCGCATGACGGCCGTACGCAGGGTGAATGCGGGCCCGGCACTCGCCGCTGCCCCGTCCTACGAGTACGATCCGGCCATCATGCGCACGATCTGGAAGGACGGACGTTGGGGCAGCTGACCGGCGGGGACCCCTCTCTGTTGCGGCGGATCAACTCCGCGGTGGTGCTGCACGCGCTGCGCGCCACGGACTTGGCGACGCTCACGGAGATCACCCGCGTGACCGGGCTCTCCCGGCCCACCGTCGAGGGGGTCGTCGAGGGGCTCATCGAGGCCGGGCTCGTGGTGGAGTCCGCGGCCGAGGACAGCGGCGCCCGGCGCCAGGGACGGCCCGCGCGGAAGTTCCGCTTCCGGGCGGAGGCGGGCCATCTGCTGGGCCTGGAGATCGGGCCGCACCGGGTGGCGGCCGTCCTGTCGGATCTGGACGGCAAGGTCCTCGGCACGGCGTCGAAGGACGTCTCCGAAGAGGCCCCGGCGGACGAGCGGCTCGAACGGCTGCGCACCACGGTCGCCGATCTGCTGCGCCGCGCGGGGATCGCCCGCAGCTCGCTGCGCGCGGTCGGGGTGGGCAGCCCCGGCATCCTGGAGGCGGACGGCACGGTGCGGCTGAGCACGGCGCTGCCCGAGTGGACGGGTCTCCAGCTCGGCGAGCGGCTGCGCCGTTCGTTCAAGTGCCCGGTGCTCGTGGAGAACGACGCCAACGCGGCGGCCGTCGCCGAGCACTGGAAGGGCGCGGCGACCGACATCGACGACGTGGTGTTCGTCCTCGCGGGTCTGAGCCCGGGGGCCGGGTCGCTGATCGGTGGTCGGCTGCACCGCGGGTACGGCGGCGCGGCGGGCGAGATCGGCGCGCTGCATCTGCTGGGCCGTGAGGTCACTCCGGAGACGCTGCTCTCCACCACGGGCGAGCCGCTGCACCCGCTGGACGAGCAGGCGGTCGCCGAGGTCTTCGCGCACGCACGGGAGGGCGACGAGCGGGCGCGGGAGGCCGTGGAGCGTTTCATCCAGCGCCTCGTGCACGACGTGGCGGCCCTGGTGCTGGCCCTCGATCCCGAACTGGTCGTCGTGGGCGGCTGGGCGGCGGGCCTGGACGGCGTGCTGGAACCGCTGCACCGGGAGCTGGCGCGCTACTGCCTGCGGCCGCCCCGCGTCGCGCTGTCGGTGCTGGGCGAGGCGGCGGTGGCGACGGGGGCGCTGCGCCTTGCGCTCGACCACGTCGAGGAGCAGCTGTTCGCCGTGGAGGGCACCGTCACCGCTCGCCGTTGAGGGACGCGCCATGCGGTGGGGAGCGTTGCCGCCGCTGTCCCGGCGGGAGCCCTTGAGGGCGCCGCCGGGAGGCGATCGTCAGGAAGCGTGGCGCTCCGGACCGTGGTGGATCTCCACGCCGACGGAGTCCCCGAAGGTGAGCCGGCAGGTGTCCGCGCGGTAGGTCGCCACGGAGACCGCGGCCGTGCGGCCCTCGGCGAAGAAGCGGGTCGTCACGACGAGGACCGGCGCTCCCGGGAGCCGGTCGAGCGCCTTGGCGTCGTCCGCGCGGGCCGAGCCGAGCTCGACGGCCCTGTCCTGCCCTTCGAGGCCGAGCCGGGCCAGTTCGCGCAGGACCACGCGCGCGCGGGCGGCGCCGGACGGGGCGTCCATGCCGGTCAGTTCGGCGACCGATGACGACGGGACGTACAGCAGTTCGGCGGCGACGGGCTGGCCCTGCGAGACACGGGTGCGGCGCACCGTGTGGACCTGCTCCTCGGGGAAGGTCTCCAGCATGCGGCCGACGGCCGCGGGCGGGACCGCCGGAACGCAGTCCGCGGGCTGCCAGGCGTCGCCGACCGCGCCCGGCCATGTGCCCTGCGCGGACCCGACGGCCACGCCCATCCGCGGCGGCGCCACGGTCGTACCGACTCCGCGGCGGCGCTGGAGCCGGCCTTCCAGTTCGAGCTGTTCGAGTGCCTGACGGAGCGTGGCGCGGGCGACGCCGAAGCGGGCGGCCAGTTCGCGCTCGTTCGGCAGGATCTCCCCCACGGCGAACTCGGAGTCGAGCGCCTCACTGAGCACGGTCTTGAGGTGCCAGTACTTCGGCTCCGGCACCGTGTCGAGCTGCGTGGTCCCCACCCTGTCCTCCGCAATCGCCGTTCAACAGCGGCGTTTTAGCGCCCTTGTTTATTAAAGGTTCCTGCACTATCCCTGCGACCATAGGCCCGCACCCACCCTTGGTCAAGACCAATCCTCGATCCGTTACAGCCCGCACAGGAGTGATGCCACAGAGCATTCACGCGGAGTTCGCACGGGGCCAAGCGGGCGTAACCGGCCACGCGGGCGTGCGGATGGGTCGAAATTCCTCAGAAAGAAGCCCCCACCGGTCGGCGGGGGCTTCTTTCTGAGGAGTTATGCGGTTTCGCTCGCCTTTTCTGTGCGGTACTACCGGGGGAGCGACACGAGCTTGTCCGGATTGCGGATGATGTAGATCTTCTGGATACGGCCGTCGACGACGTCCACCTGGAAGACGCTGTCGGGCCTGCCGTCGGCCAGCACGAGCAGGGACTCGACGCCGTTGAGTTCAAGGAACCGGAATTCCAGCTCGGCGCCGGGGGCGATGCCCTTGGCCGCGACGCCGTGCAGGAAGCGGCCCACCTTGTCGGCGGTCTCCAGGACGCGCAGCGGGGCCTTGGCCTTGCCGCCGCTGTCGCCGACCAGCCGGACGTCCGGGGCGAGCATGGACATCAGCCCTTCGAGGTCGCCTTCCGCCGCCGCGGCCAGGAACCGCTCGGTCAGGTCGCGGCGCTCGGCCGGGTCCACCTCGTAGCGGGGGCGGCCCGCCTCGACGTGCTTGCGGGCCCGTCCGGCGAGCTGGCGCACGGCGGACTCGCTGCGGTCCAGCGTGAGCGCGATCTCGGCGAACGGGAACCCGAACGCCTCCCGCAGCACGAAGACGGCGCGCTCCAGGGGCGAGAGGGACTCCAGGACGACGAGGACCGCCAGGGAGACGGACTCGGCGAGCACGGCCCGCTCGGCCGTGTCGGGGACGGTGGGGCCGAAGTCGGTGACGTAGGGCTCGGGGAGCCAGGGCCCCACGTACGCCTCGCGCCGGGACTGCACATGGCGCAGCCGGTCGATGGCGAGGCGTGTGGTGACGCGCACCAAATAGGCACGCGGCTCGCGCACTTGGCCGTGGTCTGCGGCGGACCAGCGCAGCCAGGCTTCCTGGACGACGTCCTCCGCGTCGGCCACCCGGCCGAGCATGCGGTAGGCGACACCCATCAGGACGGGGCGGTGCTGTTCGAAGAGGTCGGTCACGCTGTCGGTAGCCACCCCTCCATCCCAGCTCACGGGGCATCCGCTGTCCAGAAGGAAACGGTGCGGCGCACAGCACATGACCGGCCGGTCGGCACGGACAGGCGGTCAGCCTCTTGAAGTGCGGCCTACTGAGCGGTAATTGTTGCTGACAACGTGTCTAACGTATCTGAGGAACCGTCGTCCCGCGGCGGGGACAGGAGCAGTCATGGCCGCAGAGGTGTCCTTCAGCGTCGCGTCGCCCAGCGGCCCGCTCCCCGTGACGATCTCCTACGAACGCTCGGGCGCGGGCGAGCCGTTGCTCCTCCTGCACGGCATAGGCCACCACCGCCAGGCCTGGGACCCGGTGGTGGACATCCTGGCCGCCGAGCACGACGTGATCGCCGTCGACCTGCCGGGCTTCGGCGAGTCACCCGCGCTGCCGGACGGACTGACGTACGGCCTCTCGACGGTCGTGCCGGCGCTCGGCGCGATGTGTGACGCCCTGGAGATCGAGCGCCCCCACGTCGCGGGCAACTCCCTGGGCGGGCTGCTCGCCCTGGAGCTCGGCCGCGAGAAGCTCGTGCGCTCCGTCACCGCGCTGTCGCCCGGCGGCTTCTGGACGACTGCCGAGCGCAGGTACGCGTTCGGCACGCTGCTCGCGATGCGGCAGGGCGCGCGCCTGCTGCCGCTGCCGATGATCGAGCGGCTCTCCGGCACCGCGGCCGGGCGCGCGGCACTCACCAGCACCATCTACGCCCGCCCCGGGCGCCGTTCACCGGAGGCGGTCGTCGCCGAGACGCTCGCGCTGCGCCATGCCACGGGGTTCGGCGCGACGCTGGCGGCCGGGCGGGAGGTCCTCTTCCGCGACGATGTGACGGGCCTGCCGGTCACCGTCGCCTGGGGCACCCGGGACCGGCTGCTCCTGCGGCGCCAGGGAATCCGCGCCAAGCACACCATCCCCGGCGCGCGGCTCGTGCGGCTGCCCGGCTGCGGCCACGTCCCGATGAACGACGACCCGGCCCTGGTCGCCCGCGTCATCCTCGACACCTGCCGCTGAGGGGCGCCCGCGCAGCACACCGGAGCCCACCGCCACTCCGACACCGACGAGCGCGCTGCCGACGGCCTGGGCGGCGCCGTACGTGCCCGTGCCGACCAGGGGCGCCGTGCACGCCGCCGCGACCGGGATGAGGCCCGAGAAGAGCGTGGCGCGCTCGGCGCCGATGCGCTGGAGCCCCGTGTACCAGAGCACGAAGCCGACGACGGTGACGATCACCGCCTGCCACAACAGGGCGGCGCCTTCCGTACGGTCGGGCCACCGCACGAACCCACTGCCGTCCACCACGACGCCGAGGGCGGCCGACTCGACGGCGGCGAGCGCGCACACGGTGGCCGCGAGCAGCCTGGGACCGAGCGGACGCACCACGGGGACGGCGAGCACCGCGAAGCCGACCTCCCCCGCGAGCGCGCAGACCGAGAAGACGAGCCCCAGGCCGTCGGTGCGCCCCCATCCCTGCACGACGAAGGCGCCCACGGCGACGAGCAGCGCCCCGTGGATGACGGTGCGCTGAGGGGTACGCCGTTCAAGGAGCGGCACCAGGATGGCGACGACGACGGGCGCGCACCCTACGAAGACACCCGGTACGGCAGGTTCCGCCGACCGTTCAGCGGCCAGGATGGCCATGTTGAAGCCGACCATCCCCACGGCGGCCAGCAGCGCGAGGCGGCCCCACTGGCGCCGCGGCAGACGCCGAAGGGTGGCGGCCCCGCCCCTTCCCAGCCAGGGCAGCAGGAGCAGACAGGCCAGCCCGTAGCGGAGGAACTGGCCGCCGGCGTAGGGGTAGTCGCCGAGCAGGCTGTTGGCGGTGAAGGAGCCGCCGACGAGGAGACAGGCGAGGGCCGCGAGCAGCGCCCCGCGAGAGGAGTTCACGTTCATGCCCTGACGCTAGGAAGCCGGGCGGCCCCCATTAAGGTCCACTTCCAGGGCTGGTTCGGGGACCACTTCGCACGTGCGCGAACCGCTCCCCGCCTCTCGCTCCTTTCGCGTCCTCGACCGCTCTCCCCTGGAACCGCTCTCCCGAAGAGGTGCATCACGCTGACGTCACAAGGCCCGCAAGGGACCGCCGCCTGGGAGCTCCTCCTTCCGGCCGCCACCGCCCCCGCGCGCAGCCGGGGCCGCGACCTGCGGTCGGCCCTGCGGGAGGCCGTCAGAGCGGGCCGGCTCGTGCCCGGCACGCGGCTGCCCTCCAGCCGTGAACTGGCTGCCGATCTGGGCGTGTCGCGCGGCCTGATCACGGAGGCGTACGAACAGCTGACGGCGGAGGGCTATCTGCGCAGCGACCGGGGCTCGGGCACCTGGGTGGGCGGCGCGGCACGGGCCGCGGCGCCCGCGGTGCGCGATCGCGCGCCCCGCCCCGGGCACGCGCGCGTGGACTTCCTTCCCGGCGTCCCGGACCTCTCGCTGTTCCCCCGCGCCGCCTGGGCCGCCGCCCACCGTCAGGTCCTCGCCGAGCTGCCGCACCACATGCTGGGCTACCCCGATCCGCGCGGGCTGCCCCGGCTGCGTACGGTCCTCGCCGATCTGCTGGTGCGGCGGCGCGGCGTGGTCGCGGAGCCCGAACGCGTCGTCGTCTGCTCGGGCGTGGCGCAGGCCATGACGCTGCTGGCCCTGGTGCTCCGCGCGCGCGGGCGGACGGCGGTCGGCGTCGAGGCCCCGGGAAGCCCCGAGCACGAGACGCTGCTGGCCGCCGCGGGGATCACCCCGGTGGGCATCCCGGTGGATGACGAGGGCGTGGACCCAGGGGCGCTGCGGGAGCGGGGCGTACGCGCGGTCGTCACCACGCCCGCCCATCAGTTCCCCTCGGGGATCGGGTACTCGGCGAGGCGGCGCGCCGAGCTCCTGGAGTGGGCGCGGTCGGTGGACGGCCTCGTCATCGAGGACGACTACGACGGGGACTTCCGCTACGACCGCGCCCCCGTGGGGGCCTTGCAGGGGCTCGACCCGGAACACGTCGCCTACGCCGGTTCGGTGAGCAAGTCGCTCGCCCCCGGACTGCGCCTGGGCTGGCTGCTCGTACCGGACGGCCTCACCGAGGAGGTCGTCGAGCGCAAGCGCGTGATGGACCTGGGCAATCCGACGCTCGACCAGGCGCTTCTGGCCCGCTTCGTCGAACGCGGCGACTACGACCGGCAGTTGCGCCGCTGCCAGCGCGCCTACCGGGAGCGCAGGGACGCCCTGGTGTCGGCGCTGCGCGAGCACCTGCCGGGGGTGCGGGTCACCGGCATCGCGGCGGGCCTGCACGTCATCGCCCGGCTGCCCGGCCGCTGGGGGCCGCAGGACGTCTTCCTGGAGCGGGCCGCCGCGGCCGGGGTCGCGCTCCGGCCGCTGAGCGACTACGGGACGCCGGCCGGAAGCGGCGTGAGTCTCGTCCTCGGGTACGCGCACCTGACGCCCACCCGGATCACCGAAGGTGTCCGGTTGTTGGCCGAAGCCGTCCAAGGGGCGCGGGAGGTTCAGGCGTTGGACCACGCGCGCGTCGAGAGCACCAGGCGATAGCCGTCCGGGTCCTCGACCGTGACGCCCCATTCGTTCCAGTACGGGTTGGGGGAGAGGACCCGCTTGCCGCCGTGCTCCTCAAGGCGCGCCACCAGCGCTTCGGGGACCTCACCGTCGACGTAGACGACGAGGAGGTCCTCCTCGGTGGGCCGCGGCTGGACGGGAGCGGCGGCTTCATGCACGAGTTCGAGGTGCCAGGAGGCGTCCGGCCACCCCACCATGAGCAGATCGTGCTCCCCGGGTATGTCGCTGCCCTCGGACCGGTACACCACCCCCAGTCCGAGTCCGCCGACCCAGAAGCGCTCCGCCGCCGCCAGGTCGCGCGACGGGCGGGCGATACGGATGTGGCTCTGACCGCTGACAGGCATGTGGGCCCCCTTCTGTGCGGCACGCCCGTTCGCGTGCCCCTGGTTCAAGAGCGTAGCCGCCGTTGATCATTAAGCCATCGGTCATACGTCCTGGTGCGCGGGTCCCTGGTCCTCCGCCCGCAGACCTGCGACCTTCGGCCCAGGCCCTGGCGCGGGCCCGAGCAGCACCCGCACACTGGTCGCACCCGTCAACTGGAGGCGCATCCATGTCACCACGTCAGCCGAGCCCGTCCCCGCGTCGCCGCAGCGTGCTGCGCGGATCGCTCGCCGTACCGGCGGGGCTCGCCGTGTCCGCGCTCGCCGTGCCCGCGTCGGCCGGGGCGGCTCCCTCGTTCGCGCTGTCGGGGCGTCCCAAGGCCGGGTGGGGCGTGCAGGCGGGGGACGTGACCGCGCACGCGGGGCTCGTCTGGGTCCGCTCCGACCGGCCGGCCCGGATGATCGTGGAGACGTCGGCCACGGAGTCGTTCCGCGATCCGCGGCGCTGGCGAGGCCCGTTGCTCGGTGCGGACACGGACTTCACGGGGACGACCCGGCTGCGCGGGCTGCCCGCGGGCGAGCAGATCCACTACCGGGTGCTGCTCGCGGACCCCGACGATCCGCGGCGTACCGGAGAGCCGGTCACCGGCACGTTCCGGACGACGCCGAAGGGCCGCAAGGACGGGGTGCGCTTCCTGTGGTCGGGTGACATCGCGGGCCAGGGCTGGGGCATCAACCCGGACCGCGGCGGCTACCGCGTCTTCGAGGAGATGCGCCGCCGTGACCCCGACTTCTTCCTGTGCAGCGGCGACACCATCTACGCCGACGGGCCGATCCAGCCCAGCGTCACCCTCCCCGACGGCACGGTGTGGCGGAACGTCACGACGGAGGAGAAGTCCAAGGTCGCCGAGTCACTCAAGGAATTCCGCGGCGCGTTCCGCTACAACCTGCTCGACGAGAACCTGCGGCGGTTCAACGCCCAGGTCCCGTCCGTCGTGCAGTGGGACGACCACGAGGTGCGCAACAACTGGTACCCCGGGCAGATCCTGGACGACGCCCGCTACACGGAGAAGGACGTGGACGTCCTGGCGGGCCGCTCCTTGCGGGCGTTCAGCGAGTACTTCCCCGTGTCCACGCTGCCGCCCGGCGACGAAGGCGGGCGGGTGTACCGGGTGCTGCGGCACGGCCCGCTCCTGGACGTGTTCGTCCTGGACATGCGTTCGTACCGCAACGCCAACTCGCCGAACAGACAGCCCGAAGACGCCACCGGCATCCTCGGCGCCCGCCAGCTGGCCTGGCTGAAGCGGGAGCTGTCGCGCTCCCGGGCGGTGTGGAAGGTGATCGCGTCCGACATGCCGCTGGGCCTCGTCGTGCCCGACGGCAGGACGAACTTCGAGGCCGTGGCGCAGGGCGACCCGGGCGCCCCGCTGGGCCGCGAGCTGCAGATCGCCGAGTTGCTGCGGCACATCAAGCACCGGAAGATCACCGGCACGCTGTGGCTGACGGCCGACGTGCACTACACCTCGGCGCAGCACTACGACCCGTCGCGCGCGGCGTTCAAGGACTTCGCGCCGTTCTGGGAGTTCGTGTCCGGGCCGCTGGCCGCCGGAGGATTCCCCGCGACGAAGCTCGACGCGACGTTCGGACCGGAACAGACGTTCATCAAGGCGCCGAGCCGCGCGAACACCTCCCCGGCCGAGACGCCGCAGTACTTCGGTGAGGTCGACATCGACGGGGACAGCGGTGAGCTGACCGTGCGTCTGCGGCAGGAGGGCGGCGGCGTACTCTTCACGAAGGTCCTGCGGCCGGGCCGGGTGGGCCAGTAGTACGCCGAGTGGGTCAGCGGCACGCCGCGTGGGCCAGTAGCGCTGGGCAAAAGGCGCGAAGAGGGCAGATGACCTCTTAACCCATCAGTCACAAGGCGTTCGTGATCACGCAACACCGGTCCCGCACAGTGGCCGTATGAGAGCTGACATGCCTGACGTGACACGCACCAAGCACGGCCGCCCCGTCCACCACTGGCGGCGCGACGTGGTCGAGCTGGCCGCGCTGTTCACCGCCGTCGCGGTGGCGGACGCCGTGGCGAACATGATCGGGCACGGGCCCGGCGGGCCCGTCCTGCTCGTGGTCTCGGCCGTGGTGCTGCTCGCCACGGCCGGGTTCCACCTCTGGTGGGCACGGCGCCACAACCACGCACCGCCGCCGGCGGCGCACGATACCGGCGCCCGGCCGCCCGCCGTAGCGGAGCAGGCCGGGCCCACCGCCGCCGAGGATTCCTCGGGGCGTTCCGCCGAGCCGTCCGGTGGGTCGACGCTGTGGCGGATGCGTACGACCGTACGGGACGAGCCGGGCTCACTGGCCGCCCTGTGCGTGGCCCTCGCCGAGAGCCGGGTGGACATCCTGAGCCTCCAGGCGCACCCCCTGGCCGAGGGCACGGTCGACGAGTTCCTGCTGCGCGCCCCCGAGGCGCTCTCCGCCGCCGAGATCACCCGGTCGATCGCGCGGGCGGGCGGCTCGGGGACCTGGATCGAACGCGCCGACGCCCACGACCTGGTGGACGCCCCCACCCGCGTCCTGGGCCTGGCCACCCGTACCGCGCTCGACGCGGCGGAGCTGCCGCTGGCACTGCGGCAGCTTCTCGGCCGTTGCACCATCCGGTCGCTGCCCGCCGCGTCCCGGGCCGTGGGGCGCGAGGACAAGGCGGCGCACGAGGTTCCGGTCGACGGCGTGCTCGAAGGGACCGTGCTGCGCCTGAAGGGCCCGGAGGGCGAGGTGATCACCGTGGAGCGGCCGTATCTGCCGTTCACGCCCACGGAGTTCGCCCGCGCGCGTGCCCTGGTTGAGCTCGACACGCGGCTCGGTCCGCGCGTTCCGCGCGGCGAGGACGTGCTGACGCTGCCCGAGGGCGACGCCATCACCGTGCGCCGCGCCGGCACGGCCGACGTCGAGGCCGCCAAGGCCATGCACGACCGCTGCTCGCAGCGCACGCTGAGCATGCGCTACCACGGTCCGGTACGGGACGCCGACCGTTATCTGGGCCACCTGCTCAGCCCTCGGTTCGGCCGCACCCTCGCCGTACAGACCGCCTCCGGCCGCGTCGTCGGCATCGGCCATCTGCTCTGGGACGGCGACGAGACCGAGATCGCGCTGCTCGTCGAGGACGACTGGCAGCGGCGCGGCATCGGCGGCCAGCTGCTCGGCAGGCTCGTGGCGATGGCGGTCGAGGCGGGCTGCGAGAGTGTGTACGCGGTGACTCAGGCGTCCAACACGGGCATGGTCGCGGCGATGCGCGGGCTCGGCCTGCCGCTCGACTACCAGATCGAGGAGGGCACGCTGGTGATCACGGCCCGCCTCGACGCGACGACCGTCAGCGCGCGATCGCCGTACGACCGTGAGCAGGACGACCGTGAGCAGGACGCCCGTGTCGAGCGGCACCAGCGGGCGCACCGCTGACCGGACCGAGCGCCCTGTCCAGGTCGCGCCAGAGGTCCTCGACGTCCTCCAGCCCGCACGACATGCGCAGCAGCCGGTCGCTCACGCCGGACGAGTGCCGATCCGCCGCGTCCACGACGCGGTGGCTGATGGACGCCGGGTGCTGGATGAGCGAGTCGACGCTGCCGAGGCTGACCGCCGGGGTGATCAGCCGCACCCCCGCGGTCACCTCGTGCGGGTCGCCGCGCACCTCGAAGGCGACCATGGCGCCGCCGAGCCGCGGGTAGTGGACGCGGGCCACGCGCGGGTCCCCGGCGAGGCGCCGCGCCAGTTCGGCCGCGTTGCCGGACGCCGCCCGCACCCGGACCGGCAGCGTGGCGAGGCCGCGCAGCAGCAGATATCCGGCGAGCGGATGCAGCACCCCGCCGGTGGCGAACCGCACCTGGCGCAGCCGCCGCGCGAGCCCCTCGTCGCACGCCACCACCCCGCCGAGGACGTCCCCGTGCCCGCCCAGGTACTTCGTGGCGCTGTGCAGCACCAGACGGGCGCCGCTCTCCACGGGCCGCTGGAGCACGGGCGTCGCGAAGGTGTTGTCGGCGAGCAGCGGCACCTCGCCGCAGGAGTGGGCCACGGCGGCCAGGTCGAGTTCGGCGAGGGTGGGGTTGGCCGGTGACTCGACCATCACCAGGCCGGTGTCGGGGCGGATGGCGTCCGCGATGCCGGCCGGGTCCACCCACGTCACCTCGGTGCCGAGCAGGCCCGCCGTGAGCAGGTGGTCACTACAGCCGTACAGCGGCCGGACGGCCACCACGTGGCGCAGGCCCGCCGCGCCGCGTACGAGGAGGACCGCGGTCAGGGCGGCCATGCCGCTCGCGAACGCGACGGCGCTCTCGGTGCCTTCGAGGCGGGCGAGGGCGGTCTCGAAGCGGGCGACGGTCGGATTGCCGAGACGGGCGTAGACGGGCGGCCCGTCGTCGAGGGTCCCGTCGGCGGCGAAGGCGTCGATGCGGGCGGCCTCGGTCCGGCTGTCGTGGGAGGGGTACGTCGTCGAGAGGTCGATCGGCGGGGCGTGCAGGCCCAGTTCGGCCAGATCGTCGCGCCCGGCGTGCACGGCCTCGGTGGCGAGCGCACGCGGCGCCGGTGCCCCGTCTCCCCTGGTCTCGTCCGCCACCCGCGACCCGCCGAGCGGCGCCTCATGCATGACTGTCTCCGTGTTCGCGTCCATGCCCCACAGGCTGAACAACACCCGGGGCTTCGGCCGTGAATGCCGTGTTACGTTCGGCCAATGGCCGAATCTGTCGCACTCGACCCGGTGGACCTCCACATTCTGCGCCTGCTGCAGAACGACGCCCGGACCACCTACCGCGACCTCGCGGCGCAGGTCGGTGTCGCACCGTCCACGTGTCTGGACCGGGTGACGCGGCTGCGGCGCTCGGGGGTGATTCTCGGACAGCGGCTGCGGCTCGACCCGGCGAAGCTCGGGCGTGGCCTTCAAGCGCTGCTCTCGGTGCAGGTGCGGCCGCACCGCCGCGACCTCGTGGGCCCCTTCGTGGAACGGATCCGGGCGCTGCCGGAGTCGCTGTCCCTGTTCCATCTCACGGGCCCGGACGACTTTCTTGTGCATGTGGCGGTGGCCGGTCCGGCCGATCTGCAGCGGCTCGTCCTCGACGAGTTCACGGCGCGGCGCGAAGTGGCCCGCGTGGAGACGAGGTTGATCTTCCAGCAGTGGGAGTGCGGTCCGCTGCTGCCGCCCGAGGCCGCCGCCGACGGGACACCCGATGTCGACGGTGAATCATGGTGACGCGCACCGGCCCCTCGTACGAGGATGTCCGCATGTCAGCCACGAAGAACCCGCATCCGAACACCGGCCCCCTGCCCCGTGAGGTCGCCGACGCGTACGTCGACGAGCTCATCGCCCTCGATCCCCTCACCGGCACCTACCTCGGCGTGAAGGAGAGCAACAGCAGGCTCCCCGACACCTCGCCCGCGGGCCAGGAGGCGCTCGCCCGGCTGGCGCGGACGACCCTGGCGCGGCTCGACGAGGCGGAGCGCGGGCCCGGCGCGGACAGCGAGGTCGAGCGCCGCTGCGGCCGGCTGCTGCGGGAGCGGCTCACCGCGGAACTCGCCGTGCGCGACACCGGCGAATGGCTGCGCTGGGTCGGCAATCTGCACACGGTGCCGCATGAGGTGCGCGAGATCTTCACCGTGACGCCCATGGAGACCGAGGAGGACTGGTCGGCGATCGCCGAGCGGCTGCGGGCCGTGCCGGCCGCGTACGAGGGCTACCGCGCCTCCCTCGAACTCGGTCTGGAACGCAAGCTGTTCGCGGCGCCGCGCCCCACCGCCACGTTCATCGGGCAGCTCACCGAGTGGGCGGGCGAGGAGGGCGAGGAGCGTGAGGCGGGCGACGCGGGTCGCCGCGGCTGGTTCGAGGAGTTCGCCGCCTCGGGTCCGGACGCGCTCCGCGCCGACCTGGACGCCGCGGCGCGCGCCGCCACCGCCGCCGTCGTGGCGCTGCGCGACTGGATGCGGGACGTCTACGCGCCCGCGATCGAGGGCTCTCCCGACACCGTGGGCCGCGAGCGCTACGCCCTGCTTTCCCGCTACTTCAACGGCACCGACCTGGATCTCGACGAGGCGTACGCGTACGGCTGGTCGGAGTTCCACCGGCTGCTCGGGGAGATGCGGGCCGAGGCCGAGAAGATCGTGCCGGGCGCGGCCACGCCGTGGGTGGCACTCGCCCACCTCGATGAGCACGGGACACACATCGAGGGCGTGGAGGAGGTGCGGGTCTGGCTGCAGGAGCTGATGGACGAGGCGATCGAGGCGCTGGACGGCACACACTTCGAACTCGCCGAGCGCGTACGGAAGGTGGAGTCCCACATCGCCCCGCCCGGCGGCGCCGCGGCCCCCTACTACACGGGCCCCTCCGAGGACTTCTCCCGCCCCGGCCGCACCTGGCTGCCGACCATGGGCGAGACCCGCTTCCCCGTCTACGACCTCGTCTCCACCTGGTACCACGAGGGCGTGCCCGGCCATCACCTGCAGCTGGCCCAGTGGGCCCACGTCGCGGAGAACCTCTCCCGCTACCAGGCGACCGTCGGCATCGTCAGCGCCAACGCGGAGGGCTGGGCGCTGTACGCGGAGCGGCTCATGGACGAGCTGGGCTTCCTCACCGACCCGGAGCGCAGGCTCGGCTATCTGGACGCCCAGATGATGCGGGCGCTGCGGGTCATCGTCGACATCGGCATGCACCTGGAGCTGGAGATCCCGGCGGACTCCCCCTTCCACCCCGGTGAGCGCTGGACGCCGGACCTGGCCCAGGAGTTCTACGACGCGCACTGCAGCCGTCCGACGGAGTACGTGGCGAGCGAGATGACCCGCTACCTCACGATCCCCGGCCAGGCCATCGGCTACAAGCTGGGCGAGCGGGCCTGGCTCCTGGGCCGCGACAACGCGCGGCGCCGCCACGGGGACGCGTTCGACGCCAAGGCGTGGCACATGGCCGCGCTCTCCCAGGGCTCGCTGGGCCTGGACGACCTGGTGGACGAGCTGTCCGCACTGTGACGGGAGCGGCGGCGGGACGGGGCGGGCGCTCGCGCGTCTCCCGGCCCGCCGCCCGCTTACGTACGTACGTGCGTCCACTCACTGACGTACGCACGTGCGTCCACTCACCGACGTACGTACGTCACCTCATTGACGTACGTTCGCCTGCTCAGCGGCGGAAGCCGCCCTCCGAGTCGATGACCTGGCCGGTGATCCAGGCCGCCTCGTCGGTGGCGAGCCAGGCGATGAGCCGGGCCGGGTCGTCGGGCATCCCCCAGCGGCCCGCCGGGAACCGGGCCTCGACCTGCGCATAGGCCTCGCCCGTGAGGTAATCGGTGTCCACCGGGCCCGGGTTGACGCAGTTCACGGTGGTGGCGAGGTCGGCGAGACCGGTCGCGAGCGACCGGGTCACCGAGGCCAGCGCGCCCTTCTGGAGGCCGTACGCGATCTCCTGCGGCATGCCGCCCGCGATGTCCTGTCCCGACGTCATCATCACGACGCGCCCGCCGGGGGCCGGTGGCGCCGACCTCGCGCGCAGCCGGGCGTACGCCTGGACGAGGAGGATCACGGAGCGGGTGTCGACCGCCCAGTGCGCGTCGAGCATGGCGGCGTCGACGGCGTCGAGCGAGCCGTCGCTGCCGCTCAGCGCGTGGTTGGCGACGAGGATGTCGATCCGCCCGCCGAGCGCGTCGGCCGCCGAGTCGATCAACTCGGCCGGCGCGGAGGGCTCCGCCAGGTCGCCCGGCCCCGCGCGGACCGTCGCGTCCGGGTCGCCGAGCGCCTCACGCACTCCCTCGACGACGTCGTCCGGCTGGTCGGCGCCCCAGGGCATGGCGGCGTCGTGCGGGACGTGGTGGTGCAGATACACACCGGCTCCGTACGCGGCGAGGCGGCGCGCCACGGCATACCCGATGCCGCCGCGCCGGCTGGCCCCGGTGACGAGAGCGGTGCGGCCGCGCAACGGGAGCGGGTCGCGGCGCAGTCGGGCGGGAGAGGGAGGCGGAAGGTGTGGCATGGCAGTTCATGATGGGCGGTGGGGCCGTGATGTGCACGACGTTTTCGAGGGGCGAGTCGAATGTGAGCGCACAGGATGTACAGGACGCGCGGGCACAGGGCACGTACGACGCGCAGGACACGGCCAAGCAGCTGCGGGCGATCAGCGACGAGGTGTCGGACCGTTTCTACGAGCGCGGGCCGACGTGGTGCGCACCCTGATGGTGACGCTGCTGGCCGGGCAGCACTCGCTGGCGCTCGGCCCGCCCGGGACGGCGAAGTCCGAGATGGCCCGGGGCGAGTACCGCCAGGTCTACGACGGCCGCGCCACGGAGGCCGCCGAGGCCGTACGCGGGGAGGCCGCGCTGACGCGGGCGTGGGGAGTCGACTCCGGCGCATGGGAGCGGATGCCGTTCGACCAGCGCGCCCGGCTGGCGGAACGGCTGCGCACCAGCAGGCTCGCACAGTGGGCCGAACTGATCGGCCGCTTCCCCGGGAGGCGTGGACCGCCGACCGGCGCGCCGACATCGTGCTGATCAACGATGAGGAGTGCGGGGTCACGGAGGAGTGGATGCGCGGCTGCAACGAGGTCAAGCGCCTGCTGGGCTTCCGCCTCTTCGGCGTGGCCGTCGGCGCCCCGCGCGCAGCCGACGCCCACCTCGGCGCCCCGCGCGCAGCCGACGCCGACCTCTTCCGCGTGATCTGGCCCCGCGTCGACGAGGCGGCCCTCGCTCAGCAGCCGCAGTCGGCCGCGTCGACCGGGGCCGTCAGCGCGTCCGGGGTGCGCTGTTCGCGGCCCTCCCACGTCTCGAACCCGAAGCCCTCACGCGCCCAGTACTCGAAGCCGCCGAGCATCTCCTTGACCTGGAAGCCCAGTTGGGCGAGGGCGAGCGCCGCCCGGGTCGCGCCGTTGCAGCCGGGGCCCCAGCAGTAGGTGACCACCGGCACCGACTTGTCGAGCAGCGCCTCCGCCTGCTCGGGGATGAGCGCGGTGGGCAGGTGCAGCGCTCCCGGGATGTGCCCCTGGTCCCAGGACGCGGTGGAGCGGGTGTCGATGACGACGAAGCCGGGGTCGCCGTCGGCGGCGAGCACGGACGCCACGTCGGAGACATCGGCATGGAAGGCGAGGCTCGCACCGAAGTACGCGGCGGCCGCGGCCGGGGAGGCGGGCGGAATCCGCAGGACGGGATTCGCGACGGCGGCGACCGGGGCGGCGGGGACGGCGGAGGCGCCGTCGGAAGGGGCGCTGAGCTGCGCGTTCGTGTTGTTCATGGCAGAAAATCTACGGCTCGTGGCCGGAAGCCTGAAGCGGTGATCCCCGGCATCCCTCTTGATCAGCCGATGATTTCCCTGTTTCCTCTCGGGCATGACCGGTTATTCCACGGACGCCACCGACTGGCGCATCCTCGACGTCCTCCAGCGCGAGGGCCGCGCCAGCTATGCCGAACTGGCGCGCGCCGTCTCGATGTCCGCGAGCGCCGTCACCGAGCGCGTGCGGCGCCTGGAGGAGGCGGGCGTCATCCAGGGCTACGCGGCCGTGGTCGACCCGGATCGGCTGGGCCTGCCGATTCTCGCGTTCGTACGTCTGCGCTATCCGACGGGCAACTACAAACCGTTCCACGACCTGGTCGAGGCGACCCCGGAGATCCTGGAGGCGCACCATGTCACGGGCGACGACTGTTTCGTCATCAAGGTCGCCGCGCGTTCGATGAACCACCTGGAAGAGGTCTCGGGCCGCATCGGCGCGCTGGGTTCGGTGACGACGAGCGTCGTCTACTCCTCTCCCCTGCCGAGGCGCCCACTGGGACGCTGAGCACGCCCGGCCCCTTGAATGTGGCGGTCCTCGCCAACTCCGTCAAGGCTACTGAACGTTGACGTTGACCTGTGAGCCATGAGCCATGAGCCATGGCTCATGGCTCATGAGTCATCCGAGTGGGTGAGCCGTTTCCGGACTGTTGTGTTCCGCATGCCAGTGCCCCTGCCACGCCTGCACCGGCGGCCCCTTAGGACGCATGAACGACCCCTCAGTGCCCGGTGTGACGCCGGAGGACGGCGATGCGACCATCCAATGACTCAAAGTACCCGTACAGATACGTGGTGTCACGCGAAGAGGTGTGGCGCAAGCGGAACACGGTGATCCTCGCAACACGGCCGGCGTCAACTCCGGTGCGCCGGCCCCCTCCCACCGACGAGGAGCAGCCATGAGCACACCCGCGCAGAACTCCTTCCGTATCACCAGCGCCCCGAACATCACCTACGCGAAGTGGGACGCCGAACGCTTCGAGACCACCAGCACCAGTTGGACCGACGTCCCGGGCGCATCGATCGACCTGCGCCTGGGACAGGGAGCGCCCTCCTACGGCGCGATCTTCGTGGCCACCTTCTCCGCGGAGGCCCTCTCCTCCGACCAGGGCGGCAACGGGCAGGGCGTGCTGAACGCGACCGTCTTCTTCGGCGACCAGCAGGCCGAGCCGCTCAGCAACAACCACCGCTACATCACCGCCCGCGGCAACCCGGAGTGGTCCAGCCACACACTCCTCCGTGTGGCCCGCTTCGAACCCGAGTTCGCCGAACGGTACGTCAACGCCCAAGTGAGGCTCCGCGTGAGTGAAGCGGACATGGGCGGCGTGCAGAACTGGGTGCTGAAGGTAGAGCGCTACAACCTCTGACCGCAACCGCTCTGACCAGACAAGGCCTAGGCAAGACCTAGGCAAGACCCAGGCAGGACAGGGCACAAAAGAGTCCCCGTTGAGTGATCACTCCGGGGGCTCTTCGTCGTGGCGCCCACCGCCCCGGCAGGCCGGCGGCTTGCTCATGCGATCATGCGAACGGCTCTCGATGGACCGGACCAGGCATCGAGCAAGGCGAGCTGGAACGGGAGTGCGGTGTGAGTGGTGCTGGGGGGCAGGACAGGTCGTCCGCGTCCGAAGAGGAGTGGGAGCGGTTCCTCCGTGAATCGGTCACGGGTGCGGCCGGGGCTCCCGTGGAGCCGTCGGCGCGTGCCCGTGAGGTGGCGCGGCGGCTGCGGGAACGCCCCGGGCAGCCGGAGGGCTGGCGTGCGTATTCACCCGCCCCGCCCCGGCGCAGGACAGGCTGGTACGTGACCGGCCTGGTGGCGGCCGTGGCCCTCCTGGTCGTGGGGCTCTTCCCGCAGCAGGTCGCCGGCTGGTTCGGGGGCAACGACGGTGGCAACGACGGCGGGCAGGACGGGGCGCCGCTGGCCGCCGAGTCGGAGAGCCCGCGGGAGGCGCCCGGCGCTGAGCCGGGTCTGCGCCCTACCCTCGCCGCCCCCTTCCGGGGTTCGCCTGCCGCCCGCTGGGCCGACGGAGCGGCAGGGATCACGGTGCCACCGGCCAAGGCGACCGGCTGGATGGACGCCGCCCAGGTCGAGCGGGCACTGCGGCAGAGCCGGGACTTCCTGGTGGCCGCGGGGCTCGACTCCCGCGTGCTGCGCGGCAAGCGGCCCACGAAGGCGATCGCGCTGCTGAATCCGCACCAGAAGGACGTCCAGGAGTATCTGCGTACCGCCCTGTCGTCGACGGCGCCCACCGACAAGACCGACCCGCTGCTGCTGTTCAGCCGCTTCCGGCCGGCGCAGACCCGGCTGGTCGGTGACGTGGTCAAGACGCGCGGTCGGCTCACGTACCGGGAGGGGAAACGGGGGGCGGTCGAAGTGACGGCGGACGTCACCTTCGTATACCCGGTCACCTCGGCCGGCGACAGCGGGCGGGACGCCGAGGTCGTCCGTACGATCGTGCGGCGCGAGGTGGTGATGAGCTGGGACGACCCGGCCGAGGTCATCACCGAACCGGGCACGATGTCCCTCGTCTCGTACACGCTCGACATGACCAACGGCGGCTGCTCCGCCCCGACCGGCTACTTCGTGCCGCCCTTCGACACGGCCGACAAGCGGCCCGCCGACGAGGCCCACCAGGTAGATCCGTACGACCGCAGCAAGCCGCTCGACACGAGCAACGGCGCGACGACCACGGGCAACGACTGCGCGACCGCCACCCGCTCCTAGAGCCTGCACCTGCTGCGCGCCATCGCCACGGCTCGCAGGGCTCATGAAAGCGGGCGGCCGTCGCAGCGGCGCCGTCCACGTACCGGTCACCACACCGTCCGCCGCTGTTCATGAGCCGCCGGGCAACTCCGTTCCCGGGCCTCTTGTCTAACCGGGTGACCAGAAGCACCACTGCACACGCACACCCTGAAGGGTCACTTCCGCATGCGCATTCACCGGAACATCGCAGCCACTGCCGCCCTTGCCCTGGCTCTCGGCACGGCCGGCTTAACGGCGTCGACCGCCCAGGCCGCCCCGTCCGCCGCTCTGGCCACGGCCTCCGTCGTCGTCGCGGACGGCGAGCTCTGGTACAAGGCGGCACCCGGCCAGCAGAACAAGGTGACAGTCGACGAAGAGATCGACAATCGCGGCGAGCACGACTCCTACTACGTCCTCACCTTCCACGACCGGTACGACATCGCCATCTCCGCCGACGCGGCGGAGTGGGACGAGTGCGTGTACCCCGAGGAGGGTGACCGCACCGCCGTGCGGTGCGCGGTCAAGATCCCGGAGAACTCGGACGACTCCGACAGCTACGACATCGACCTCGGCGACCAGAACGACACCGCGACCCTCGCGCCGGACAGCCAGGCATGGGCGGGGATCTACGGCGGCACGGGCAACGATGTCATCAAGGCGTCGGAGTCCGCGCTCCTGCACGGCGGCGACGGCGACGACCGCCTCGACGGCGGCGGCGGCCCGTTCGGCTTCGGCCCGTGGGGGGACGCCGGGAACGACACCCTCACCCAGTGCAGCCAGGACTGCTTCGGCGGTCCCGGCAACGACTCCCTGACCGGCACCGGCGAGGAGAACACCCTGCACGGCGAGGACGGCAACGACGTCCTGCGCGGCAAGGGCGGCGCCGACGTCCTCTACGGCGGCAAGGGCAACGACAAGCTGTACGGCGAGGACGGCAACGACACGCTGTGGGGCAACAGCGGTGACGACGTTCTGTGGGGCGGCACAGGCACCGACAAGCTCTCCGGCGGCCCGGGCCGCAACGAACTCCACCAGGACTGAACAGCCCCCCCCCCCCCCAAACGAGGTTGGGGCCGAGGGAGGGGAACAAGAGGCCGCAATCAAGCCGGCCGGGGCGGGACCGCGACACAGG
>NZ_JBSFTT010000030.1:0-103899 GCF_053591415.1 Streptomyces sp. NPDC003032
CAGCCCCCGATCGGCGAGTTCGCCGAGCAGCAGCGTCATGGGAGTGAGACGGATGCGCATGCGCGCCGCGATCTCGGCGACCGCCCGGCCGCCCGGAGGCGCGCACATCGCGAGGATGGCCTGCCACTCGCTGGGCAGGCCGCGGTGGCCGTCCGCGACGGCCACCGCCGTGATCGTGGTGTCCATGGTGAGGGCGGTGTGTGCAGCCGCCGTACGTCCATCAGTCAGCGCGTACAGCCGCGTCCGGCGGCGGCCTCCCTCTCGCGGCACGGGCTCGTCCGTCATTACGACGGCTGCGCCTGGCCGCGATCAGGCGTGCTCAGCCACTCACCGAGCGCCTGGGCGGTGCGCACGGCTTCACCGCCCAGCTCCCCAAGGCGTGCCTTGCGGGAGGTCACCACGATGAGCGTGCTGCCCTCACCGCACCCGACGATGCAGAGATAGCAGTCGTCCATCTCGACCAGCTGGCGGATCACCCGGCCGCCGTCGACCTCCCTGGATATCGCCTTCATCGTGGAAGCGATGCCGGAGGACGCGGCGGCTATGCGCTCCGCCTGGTCCCGTTCCAGCTCGTACGAGCTGAGCTTGATCCCGTCGTTGGACAGGAGTACGGCTCCCTGGATGCCGGCGATCCTGCTCAGGTTGTTGTCCAGGACGCTGTAGATCATGTCGTTCGTTGTCGTCGTCATGGCTGATCCTGTCGGAGTTCTGCTTCCACTGTCTGAGTCCCGTGTTCGTAGTCCGCCCAGGCGTCGGCCACTTCTTCGGGTGTCGCCGCGTCCTGATCGACGGCAGTCCCCGGTGCGCGAGGTGCGCGTGGCGCGCGGAGCTGCTCGGCGATGTGAGCCTGCGGGACCCGCTCGGGGAGGGCCGGCTTCGCGTCACCGTCCCGTGTCACGGAAGGGGCTTGCGGCTTGCTCTCCACCGGCCGCTCGGGGGAGCGCTCCGGCGTCCTACGGTCGGCCGGCCCGGTCTTCGCGTGCAGGACAAGCTCGGGCTTGCGTTCGTCGAGCGGCCCCGGTGCCGGGGCGGGCGTCGCCGCCGCACGCAGCGCTTCCTTTCCTGCCGAGGCCGGTTCGGTCGGCACAAGGAGCTCCCCGGGAAGGATCACCACGGCCGACGTCCCCCCGTACACCGAGCGGCGCAACGTCACTGTGGCGCCGAGCTGTTCGGCGATGTGACCGACCACGAAGAGTCCGAGCCGGTGCGCGTTCTGTGCCAGGACGGAGTACGGCGGGGCCGACTGCAGACGCCCGTTCATCTCCTCGTAGGTCGCGGCGGTCACCCGAGGCCCGCGGTCCTCGATGTCGACCAACAGCCCGTCCGTCACCAGTTCGGCACGGACGACCACCTTGGACTGCGGCGGGGAGAACCGGGTGGCGTTGTCGAGGAGTTCCGCCAGGAGGTGGCTGATCTCGCTGATCACCCGCGGTACGACGCTGATCTCGTCCAGGGCCTGGCGCTCGATCCGCCGGAAGTCCTCGACTTCCGCGGCGGCTTCGCGCAGCAGGTCGGCGACGCGCATGGGCTCGGTGTGCGGATCGGGGATCTCCCCACCTGCCAGGATGAGCAGGTTCTCGATCTGCCGGCGCATACCCACCGTCAGCTGGTCGGATCGCATCAACCCGGCGAGAAGCTCCTCGTCGTGACCGAAGGCGTCCTGCAGTTCGTCGGTGAGGCTCAACTGGCGGCTGACCAGGTTTCCGGTGCGCGAGGCGATGCCCGCGGCGAACATGCCGAAGCCCTGACGCTCGGCCGCCAGCCGTGCGTGCCCGTCGACGGATACGGAGACGACCCGGGCGAACGCGTCGCTGATACGTCCGACCTCGTCCTGGTCCCCGCTCACCGCGGGCAGCGCGTCGTCGCCGACGGGCTGCCCGCGCTGGAGCCGCGCGACGACATCCGGCAGCGTGTCCTCAGCCATGGCCACCGTACGTCGGTGCAGACCGCGCAGGCGGCGGAGCACGGACCGCGTGGTGAGCACGATGACGGCCGCGACGGCGAGGACGGCTGCGCCGTTTGCGGCGATCAGCCAGATGACCTCGTTCTCCAGCTGTGTGGCCTTGGCGTCGGCGTGCACGAGCAGTGCTCGCCCCTGTTCCGCGTCGAGCGCGGCAACGCGCCCCGCGAACTTGTCATACGCGGCCCGCCAGGCGTCGGCCTCCTTGGGCAGCTCGATGCCGGAGGCGGTGTTCCGGTGGTCGGAGATGACCGCGTCCTCGATGCGGACCTTCGTCTTCCAGCCGTCCGAGGCGAAGACACGGTCGTAGGCCGCTCTGTCCTCGGCCGTCAGATAGGGGGCGACCCACTCGTCGTACTGGTACCGCTGGGAGCCGACGGAGTTGACGAATTCGGCGAACGCGGAGGGGCTCAGACGCCTGGACGGCCCGGCCGTGGCGAGAATGGTGGTCTCGCGTGCCACCATCTCGGACACCGTGAACACCGTGACGACCACGCCGCTCTCCTGGATGAGCTCGGCGTCTTCCGCATGGCTGAACTCGTTCTGGTACACGCGGATGATGCGGTCGACGAGGTCGGAGTAGTAGCCGATCGTCCGATCCGCGCCCCCGCTGCGGGCGTCCGCGCGCTTGCGGTACGCGGCCAGATCCGCGAGGCCGTCCTTCAGCTCCGCGACGTAGTGTTCGTCCTCGCGCCCGTTCGCCGCCAGAGCTGCCTCCGCCGACCGGCGGAACTCGTCCGCGGCCCGGTCCGTGGCCGCGCGCCGCTCGCGCAGCTCTTTCTCGGACACGGAGCCGCCCGCCCACCGTGTGGCGGTCGTCGTCCGCTCCGCCTGCACTTTGGCCATCAGCCTGGTCAGGGGTACGTCGATCCGCTCACCGACCGCCACATCGGCGCGCAGTTGTTCCGACTGGTGCGCCAGCCGCTGTGCGGTCATGACCACTTGGGCGCTCATCGCCAGAATAGGCACGATTGCCAGCCAGATGAGCAGCGTACGCAGGCGCAGGGTACGCCGCCGACGTCTCGTCAACTGCCGTCGTGTGCCTTCGGGTTCTATGGGAGACATCAGTCCTCGGAGAGCGGGGAAACAGTGGGGACGGCTCAACAGCCGCGACCGGACGCAGTCCTGGGTTCAGGGCTGGGGGAAGTCCGGTTCGGCTCTGACGCGATGTGGGGGTGCCGATCATAACCAGCCGCACCGGAGAAACGGAGAGATGACTTCCGTTAACCACATGTGGTAGGAGCGACGGCTCGACTACCACGCACCCGCCCGATGCGCCCGGTACGGCAGCAGGGCCAGGACCGCGCGTCGCGGTCCTGGCCCTGCCCCATGCGGTGCCGCCCTGCGGCGGCGGTGCGTCAGCTCTGTGCGGTGTCGTCGCCCGTCTGTCCGGCGCCCTCGGCCGCGCCTGCCTTCTCGCGCATCTTGCGCACCAGCTCCGCCTTCTGGTCGGCGGCACCCTGGCGGTCGAGGTTGCGGTGCGGACCGTTGTTCTGGCGTTCGGCGCGGGACAGCTTCTTGCGCTTGCCGCCGCCCATGCCCACGGGGTTGTTGATGTTCTTGCTCATGGGTTCTCCCGGAATGGTGTGAAGTGATCTACGGATTCATCGGTGGGGGACGGGCGCGGCGACGTCGCAGGACGTCAGCAGGGGCCCATCACGCTCTCACTCGTAAATCGGCGTCTGGAAGAACATGACCTACACGTTACCCGGTTCCGTCGGCCCCGCACACCAAGTTTCCCGCCGCCCCGGCGTCGGCCGGGCCTTCGGCGAGCGCCCGGGGGGACGGTGCGGCGGGAACAGGCCGGCGTGCTGACGGACCGGAATTGAAGATCGAAATTATTGAAAATCGAATCGGCCGGCTCGTCCGTCGGGATACTGGTGATCATGGACCGGTGATCAGGACACCGATCGTTGAATTCCGTCTCAAAGCCTGTGCACAAGTTCCTCACATCCTCTCTTCATACCGGCCCCCATGGTCTAGATTGACCGTGCTTCAGCAGTTCGGGCACGAGGCGACCAATAATGATCTATGGGTCCGACGCTATGGGCAGTCGGCAGTCGCGTCCTCCGCGCCAGACGTGGGGGTGATCAATTCTTGGCCCGGGGGGCCTTGGGTGCGGGGAGCACCCGGGGTTTCGACGGGATTCCCGCGCACCAGCGCCGGAACAGCGGGATGTCATGTGCGGGGGGCGGGGGCCTTCCGGGGGGAGGGGCAGTGTTGGGCGAGCACGTCGAATCACTGGGGACCTGGGGGGTTCTGTGCGGCAGGGGGGATTAGTCAGCCCGTTTCCGTCGGCGCGCGGGCGTCTGGCGGACGGGGTAATCAGACGGCCCGCGATCGACTGGGAGCAGCGGTACCGCCGTACCGTGATCATTAGCGATACCGTGGCCACCGCTTTCGTGGTGGCGGCGATCGGCATCTTCTTCGGGGCCCGGGACGCGGCCAACTGGCACGAGAAGTGGGGAATTCTCGCATTCGGCACCGAGCTGCTGGTGCTGGGAGCGCTTGCGGTGAGCCGGGCGTGGGCTCCGGCCGTGCTCGGCGAGGGCGCCGAGGAATTCCGCCGGCTCGGACGGTCACTGTTCACGGCGGTCGTCGTACTGGCGCTCGGCGGGATCGCCCTCACCTCGCGCAATATCAAACTGTGGATCTTTGTCGCGATTCCCGCGATCACGCTCGTCACCATGACCGCGCGGTATCTGCTGCGCCTGTGGCTGCACAGACAGCGGAAAGAAGGACGGTGCCTGCGGCCGGTGCTCGCCGCCGGGAGCCTGGCCACCGTGCAGGACCTGATCACCCGGGCCCGTAAGTTCCCGCACCTCGGCTGGCGGGTGGACGCGGTGTGCACGACGGACGGTCTCGGGCTCGACGGTGACCAACTGGACGGCGTGCCGGTCGTCGGCCGGCTCTCGGACGTCGCGGGCCACGTCCGCCGCGACGGCTACCGTGTCGTCGCGATCACACCCGACCCGCACTGGTCACCGGACCGGTTGCAGCGGCTGGCCTGGAACCTCGAAGGCTGTGATGCCGAGATGGTCGTGGCCCCCGTGCTGATGGAGGTGGCGGGACCGCGGCTGCACGTCGACGCGGTGCTCGGGATTCCGCTGCTGCGGGTCAGCATGCCGACGTTCACCGGGGGCCGCCGGGCGGTCAAAGGGGTCGTCGACCGGCTGGGCGCGGTGATCCTGCTGATGCTGTTCGCGCCGCTGATGGTGCTCGTCGGGCTGCTCGTACTGATGGACAGTCGGGGTGGGGCGTTCTACCGCCAGCGCAGGGTCGGCAAGGACGGCCGCGAGTTCACCATCTTCAAGTTCCGCACCATGGTCGCCGGGGCCGACGGGGCGCGTGCCGAGCTGGCCGACCGCAACGAAGGCGCCGGCCTGCTGTTCAAGCTCCGCCGGGATCCAAGGGTGACCCGGGTGGGCGCGGTGCTGCGCCGGTACTCGATCGACGAGCTGCCGCAGCTGTTCAACGTACTCACCGGATCGATGTCGCTCGTCGGTCCGCGGCCTCCTCTGCCGGAGGAGTCCGCCGCGTACGGCCCGGACATCCGGCGGCGTCTCCTTGTCAAGCCCGGGCTCACCGGTCTGTGGCAGATCAGCGGACGCAGCGACCTGCCGTGGGAGGAGGCGGTCCGCCTCGACCTGCGGTACGTGGAGGACTGGTCGCTCGCCCTGGACACAGTGATCTTGTGGAAGACGCTGCGCGCGGTGGTCCATGGGCAGGGGGCCTACTGATGCGCGGGAGTCGGATACCGGCCGACGCGCGGACCGCGGGCCCAAAGGGCCCGCCTTGGGGGGACGGGTCATGAGGGTCAGCGTTTTCGGGCTCGGCTACGTGGGCTGCGTGTCGGCCGCGTGCCTGGCCGACATGGGTCACGAGGTCATCGGGGTGGACGTGAACCAGGTGAAGGTCGACCTGGTCAACCACGGCAAGGCCCCGGTGGTCGAGGAGCGGATCGGCGAGCTCATCGCCGAGGTCGTGCGGACCGGAGCGTTACGCGCCACCGGCGACGTCCGCGAGGCGATCATGGGCAGTGAGGTGTCGCTGGTCTGCGTGGGCACGCCGTCGGAGCCCAACGGCAGTCTGTGCACCACGTACCTGGAGCGGGTCACCGAGCAGATCGGTGCCGTGCTGGCCGAGCGGGGCGGGTGGCAGACCGTCGTGTTCCGCAGCACCATGCTCCCGGGCACCTGCCTGAACCTGCTGGTGCCGATCCTGGAGAAGTCCGTCGGCGGCACGGCCGGGGTGGAGTTCGGGGTCGCGGTCAACCCGGAGTTCCTGCGCGAGGGCACGAGCGTGCGGGACTTCTTCGACCCGCCCAAGACCGTCATCGGCGAGTTCGACGCGGCGAGCGGCGACGCGGTGACGGCGCTGTACGGCAGCCTGCCCGGCGAGGTGTTCCGGGTGCCGGTGCCGACGGCCGAGGCGATCAAGTACGCGGACAACGCGTTCCATGGCCTCAAGATCGGCTTCGCGAACGAGCTGGGCGCGGTGTGCCAGGCGCTCGGGGTGGACTCGCACCAGGTGATGGACGTGTTCCTGGCCGACCGCAAGCTCAACATCAGCCCCGCCTATCTGCGGCCCGGCTTCGCCTTCGGCGGCTCCTGCCTGCCCAAGGACCTGCGCAGCCTGGTCCACGCGGCGCAGCGGGCCGACGTCTCGGTGCCCATCCTCGCCCACGTGCTGCCCTCCAACTCCGCACATCTGCAACGCGCGGTGGAGCTGGTCGAGCGCACCGGCAAGCGCCGGGTGGGTCTCTTCGGGCTGTCCTTCAAATCCGGCACCGACGACCTCCGCGAGAGCCCGCTCGTCGAGCTGGCGGAGAGGCTCCACGGCAAGGGTTACGACCTGCGGATCCACGACGCCAACGTGAGCCTCTCCCGGCTCCTCGGCGCGAACCGCGAGTACATCGAGACCCGGCTGCCGCACCTCGCACATCTGCTCGCCGACTCCGTCGACGAAGTGCTCGACCACGCCGACGTGCTGCTGGTCGGGACCAGCGACCCGGCCGTGCTCGCGGCGCTGCCCCGTGGCGGCGACGGCCCGGTGCTGATCGATCTCGTCCACCTTCCCGACGCCGACGCGCGCCGGGCCGAACCGGGGTACGTGGGCCTTGCTTGGTGACACAACGTTCGATGACACGGTCGGCGGCGACCGGCCGGGCCGGCGCGCGCTGATCCTGGTGGAGAACCTGTCGGTGCCGTTCGACCGGCGGGTGTGGCAGGAGTGCACGACGCTGCGCGACGCGGGCTGGCGGGTGGACGTCATCTGTCCCCGTGGGAGTACGCGGGACACGGAGCCGGAGGCGGAGATCGACGGGGTGCGGATCCACCGCTACCCGTTGCGCGCGGCCACCGGCGGTCCTGCCGGGTACCTGCGGGAGTACGGCTCGGCGTTGTGGCACACGGCCCGCCTCGCCCGCAAGGTCGGCCCGGTCGACGTGGTCCACGCCTGCAACCCGCCCGACCTGCTGTTCCTGCCGGCACTGTGGCTGAAGCGGCGCGGCGCGCGGTTCGTCTTCGACCAGCACGACCTCGTACCGGAGCTGTACCTCTCCCGGTTCGACCGCGGCGAGGATCTGCTCTACCGCGCCGTGTGCGCGCTGGAGCGGCTGACGTACCGGGCCGCGGACGTCGTGCTCGCCACGAACGAGAGCTACCGGGACGTCGCGATACACCGTGGCGGTCAACGCCCCGCGGACGTCTTCGTGGTGCGCAGCGCGCCCCAGACGGACCGGTTCCAACCGGTGCCGCCGGAGCCGGAGCTGAAGCGCGGCAAGCCTCATCTGCTGTGCTACCTCGGCGTCATGGGCCCTCAGGACGGCGTCGACTACGCCCTACGGGCCCTCGCGAAGCTGCGCGACGAGCTGGGGCGGACCGACTGGCATGCGGTGTTCGTCGGTTCCGGCGACGCCTTCGACGCGATGGTGGAGCTGTCCCGGCGGCTCGGGCTCGATGAGCAGGTGCAGTTCACCGGGCGCGTCCCGGACGCCGACCTGGTGCGCTACCTGTCCACCGCGGACGTGTGCCTCTCCCCCGACCCGCGCAATCCGCTCAACGACGTGTCGACCATGAACAAGGTCCTGGAGTACATGGCGATGGGCCGGCCGATCGTCTCGTTCGACCTCCGGGAGGCGCGCGTCTCCGCCGGTGACGCCGCCGTCTACGCGCCCGCCGACGACGAGGCCGAATTCGCCAAGCTCATCACGGTGTTGCTCGACGATCCTGAGCAGCGGGCCCGGATGGGCGAGATCGGCCGGGAGCGGATCAGCGGGCGGCTCTCCTGGCGGAACTCGCAGGCGTCGCTGCTCGCCGCCTACGCCGCCGCCTGCCGTGACCACACTCCGGTGTCGGGCGGACCGGCCCGGGCAGGGAAGAGGCCGCGCCGTTGAGCGATGACCCGATACGCCTGGTCACGGTCGGGCGGATCCTCCGTCGGCGTTGGCGTCTTCTCGCCGTCCTCACCGTGGTGGGCGCGCTCGTCGGCTACGGCGCCTCGGTGCTCTTTCCGCCGCGCTACACGGCGTCGGCGTCGGTCCTGCTGCCGGGGCAGTGGGAGGAGCGCGAGCTGCTGACGCAGGTGGACATCGCGACGAGTTCGGCGGTGGTCGACCGCGCGGCCGCCAAGCTCGGCCGGCCGGGCGGCGGCGAGCTGCGGGACCGAGTGAGCGCCAAGGCCGCAGACGGGAACATCATCAAGATCTCCGGTACGGCCGAAACGCCGGAGCGCGCACAGCGGCTCTCCGACCGGATGGCCAAGGAGTTCGTCACCTTCGCCGCGCGGATCGCGGGCGACGGCACCGAGCCGGAAGCCGCCACGGGGCCCGAGGCACTGCGGGAGAAGGTCAGGGAGACCGACCGCCGCATCACCGAGCTGGCCGACGCGTCCGATCCGGGGCGGACCGTGGAGAGCGTGCAGGCCCGCACCTCGCTGGAGAAGCTGCGCACCGCGCTGGAGGAGGCCATGAAGAAGCTGGACCAGGCCGACCCGGCGTCCGACAAGGCCGGCATGGTCGTCATGGGTCCGGCGGCCCGGCCGACCGGCGAGGCGCCGCCGACGAGGACGCAGCTCGTCGGCGGCGGGGCGCTGCTGTTCCTCCTGCTCGCGATCGTCGGCCATCTGGCCGCCGCACGGATGAATCGCCGGCCGCGCACCGAACCGGAGATCGCCGCGGCGCTGGGCTCGACGCTCCTCGGCACCGTCGAAGTGCCTGGTGAACAGCGCGCCCACCGGCCGAAAGGCCATGGCCCGCGGGCCAGGATCCGCCGGCTCCTGGGCCTCGACACCCGGTGGGACATCCCGACCCCGCAGGCATCCGGCGACGAGGCCGGCAGGCGGATCCGCTACCGGCGGGTGTGCGCTCGCCTCCGGGACCGGCTGCCGACCCACCGGCGGCTGCTGGTCGTCGTACCGGACGGCGACGAGATCGCCCGCCGGGCCGCCGGGCAGCTCGTCGCCGAGGCCGGGAGCGGTCCTTCCCCGTCCTCTTCGAGTTCCCCGCCCTCTTCGAGTTCCCCGTCCCCGGCGAGCAGGAGATACCCCGTGCTGCGGGTGGTGGAAGTCCCGGTGTCCCGGCCGATGGTGCCGGACCGCGACACCGAGTCCGGTGCCCTGGTCGTGCTCAGCGCGGGCAGCTGGACCGCGGAGGAGCTCGCCGGTATCGCCGGGGCGTGTGCGGACGCCGGGCACGAGGTCGTCGGCGTCGTCGTCGCCGGCCCGGTCCGGGCCCGTCCGACGCGGTCCGCCGGCCGCCCTCCTGAGAACGCCACCCCGGCGCTCGCGGTCCGCGGCCACGCGACGGGAGGTTCGGTGTGACGACGAGCACGACTGCGGAGTCGCCGGCAGCCACTCCGCTCCTCGACCTTCAGGCGCTGGTGGTGGCGGTGCGCAGGCGCCGTCGCCTCTGGTGCTCCCTGGCGCTCCTGGGGCTGCTGGTCGGCGTGGCGGTGGCGGTGCTGCTGCCGCCACCACCGACCGCGGTGGCCAAGGTCCTTGTCGTACACAAGGAGGACCAGCCGAACGACACCGGAACGCTGATCCGCACCGACGTCGCACTCCTCGGTACCACCCGGATCGCCGGCGAGGCCCTGCGGTCCCTCGACTCCACGGAGAGCCCGGAAGACTTCATGCGGGACTACCGGGGCACCGGCTTGACCAACAACCTGCTGCGGATCGATGTGACAGGTGCCAGCGACGCGGAGGCGGTGGCTCGGGCCGAGGCGCTCGCCGACGCGTTCGTCGCGGACCATGTGCGGCGGATGCGGGAGACCGCGAAGGCCGAGGCCAAGGCGCTGCTCGACCAGCGTGACCGCATGCGTGAAGAGCTGGCCCAGGTCAACAAGGCGATCGGCGACCGGTCGCCGGAAAGCGACCCGAAAGCGTCGGCGAGCATCGAGTCGCTCTTCGCCCGCCGGGCCGAGCTGAACTCGCGGATCGCCGACTTCGACGAGCGCGCCGCGGAGGCGCGCACCGGCACGCCCAAGCTCGTCGCCGGCACACAGATCGTGGACGCCCCGCGCGCGGTGCGGCACTCCCTGCCCAGGGCCGCCGCCACCAACGCCGGGATCGGGCTCGTCCTCGGGCTCGTCCTCGGACTCGTGCTTGCCGCGGTCGGCTCGGTGGTGGCGGACCGGCCCGTGCTGCGCCGGGAGATCGCGGCGAACCTGGGCTCCTCGGTCATCGCGGAGCTGCGCAGCACGCCCCGCCTGTCGACCGGGCCGTGGCAGCGCCGACGGACCCGGGCGGCACGGACGAGGCTCACCGCGACTCTGGCCCGCACCGTGCGCGGCTCCGCGGAACCGGTGTCGCTCCTCGAACTGGGCTGTGCGCGCAGCACGAGCGTGATCGCCCTTGACGTCGCCGGGGCGCTGGCGGCGGAGGGGCCGGTGGTCGTCATCGACGGTCTGCCAGGACCGCAGCTCGCCGACAGCCGCCGGATACCGGAAGGCGTGACCGTGGTCGGCGACGAGCGTGCCGCGGCCGTGGCGCGTCAGGGGCGCCGGCTCGGCGTCGGCTCGGTCGCGCCCGGCACGGCGTGGACCGACCTTCGGTACCTCGGTGGCCGGACCGTGCTCGTCGTACGCGCCGGGCACGGCAGTGCCGCATGGCTGCACACCGTGGCGCGGCAGCTCGCGGACCAGCGCATCGCGGTGATCGGTGTGGTGCTGATCGACCCCGATCCGCGTGACCGGACCGACGGCACGCTGTGGGACGGGCCGCACACCGCGCCGCGCGGCCCTCACGAGCGGTCGGCCCGGCAGAGCGGTGGGGGTACCTCCCACGCCGTTGAGGCAGCGGGGGAGGGCCGGCCGCGCACGGAGCGGCTGCCCCGGCAGAACGGTGGGGGCACCTCCCACGCCGTTGAGGCAGCGGGGGAGGGCCGGCCGCGGACGGAACGGCCCTCGATGCCGGCCGCACGGGTCCCGGACAGCGACCAGGAGGCGCAGTAGAACATGTGTGGCATCGCAGGCACTTACCGATGGCCGGACGGGAAGGTCGTGACCGACCGGCTCACCGATGTCCTCGCCCACCGCGGCCCGGACGGGGCGGGCCGGTACGGCCACTCCGTCGGTGACGGCGAAGTACAGCTCGGGCACCGGCGCCTCGCCATCATCGACCTGTCCGGGACCGGCGCCCAGCCGATGGTCTCGGGCGGCCTCGCCCTGACGTACAACGGCGAGCTGTACAACGCGCCGGAACTCCGCGCCGAGCTGGCGGCCGCCGGGGTGCGCTTCCGCGGGACCTCCGACACCGAGGTGCTCCTTGAGGCCTGGCGGCGCTGGGGCACGGACTGCCTGCCCCGGCTGCGCGGCATGTTCGCGTTCGCGGTCTTCGACGAGCGGACCGGTGACCTGGTGCTCGCCCGCGACCAGCTCGGCATCAAGCCGCTGTTCTTCCTCCGGCGGGGCACGGGCCTGATGTTCGCCTCCGAACTCAAGGCGCTCGCCGCCGTGGCCGACGGGTCGCTGGAGGTGGACCAGGGGGCGCTGGTGGCCTCGCTGCTGTACTACTGGGTGCCCGACTCACGCTGCGCGTTCCGCGAAGCGGAGAAGCTGCCGCCGGGGAGCTGGCTGAGATGCCGGGCCGACGGCCGGGTGGAGCGCGGCCGGTACTGGAACCTGAAGGACGTCGCCGCCGAGGGCCATGAGCGGGCCCTGAGCGGCGAACAACCGGACCTGGCCGCCATCGTCGAGGAGTCGACGCGGCGCCACCTGCTCTCCGACGTACCCGTGGCGACCTTCCTCTCCGGCGGTCTCGACTCCAGCTACCTGACCGCGCTCGCGGCCCGCGACCGGCCTGGGATCTCCGCCTACACGATCGGTTTCCGCGCCGAGGACGCCAGGTTCGAGGCGATGCCGGACGACCTGCGCTATGCCCGGCAGGTGGCCGAGCGGTTCGGCGTCGACCTGCATGAGATCGAGATCGCTCCGAACGTGCTCGACCTGCTGCCGCGGATGACGTACCACCTGGACGAGCCGATCGGCGACCCCGCCGCGATCAACACGTTCCTGATCTGTGAGGCCGCCCGGGAGGCCGGGGTCAAGGTGATGCTGTCGGGGATGGGTGCCGACGAGCTGTTCGCCGGGTACCGCAAGCACCTGGCCAACCTGCTCGCGCTGCGCTACCAGCGCGTCCCGCGGCCCCTGCGGCGCGGTCTGTCCAGTGCCGTGGACCGGCTGCCGGTCGCCACGGCCCGCCGGGGGTACCGGTCGGTGCGCTTCGCGAAGCGGTTCCTCTCCTTCGCCGATCTGCCGGAGGAGACCGCGTTCCGGCGCAGCTACACCATGTACGACCAGGACGAGTTGCTCGCCCTGGTCAACCCGGACCTGGCCGGGACGGTCGACGACGTGCTGACCGAGCACGCGGACATCTACGAGGACAACGAACTCGACGACTTCGTGAACCGCATGTGCCTGGGTGATGCCCGGATGTTCCTGCCGGGCCTGAACCTCGCCTACACGGACCGCTCCAGCATGGCCGCGTCGACCGAGGTGCGGGTGCCGTACGTGGACGTCGAGGTGGTCAAGGCGGCGTTCGCCGTGCCCGGCGACCGCAAGATCGTCGGACGGCAGGGCAAGGCCGTCCTCAAGGAGGCGGCCACCTCCATCCTGCCCCGGGAGATCGCGTACCGGCCCAAGGGCCTGTTCAGCGCCCCGCTGCGGGCCTGGATGAGCCGGGATCTGGCACCGCTGGTGCGCGAGGTGGTGAACGACGGCGTGCTCGTCGGTTCCGGGATCCTGCGCCGCGACGCGCTGGCGCGGATGGTCGCCGAGGACGCCGCCGGGCAGCGGGACTTCTCCAAGCATCTGTGGCACGTACTGACCCTTGAGTACTGGTATCGCGAGGCGACCTCCGGCTCCGGCCGGAGCCAGGCGGCTTGACGTCAGGTGACTTGTCGGCTCGACGGCTTGACTGCGTAGAAACAAGAGGAGCTCGGGTGAAACAGGTTGTGCAGAACTACAAGAGTGGCGAGCTGGCGCTGCTCGACGTGCCGGTGCCGGGATGCAAGCCGGACGGCGTGCTTGTCCGCAGCGCCTACTCGCTGATCTCCACCGGGACCGAGCTGATGAAGGTGTCCGAGGCGGGCATGTCGATGGTGGGCAAGGCCCGCTCCCGGCCGGACCAGGTGGCCAAGGTCATGCAGAGCGTGGCCACCAACGGGGTGCCCGCCACCTACCGCAAGGTGATGGGCAAGCTGGACTCCTACACGCCGCTGGGCTACTCGCTGTGCGGGGTGGTCGAGCAGGTCGGCGCCGGGATCGACGATGTGGCGGTCGGTGACGTCGTGGCCTGCGCCGGCAATGAGCACGCGCTGCACGCCGAGTTGAACTGGGTGCCGAAGAACCTCTACGCCCGGGTGCCGGACGGCCTCGCGCCGCGGCACGCGGCCTTCGGCACCGTCGGGTCGATCGCGATGCAGGGCGTCCGCCGCGGCGAACCGCAGCTCGGCGACGTGGCGCTGGTCATCGGCCTCGGTCTGATCGGGCAGCTGGTGGTGCAGCTCCTCACCGCCTCGGGGGTCCGTGTCGTCGGGGCCGACCCCGACCCGGTGCGCTGCGAGCTGGCCGAGGGCCTGGGCGCCGCGGCCTGCGGCGATCCCGCGTCCGCGGCCGTGGAGGCCGCCGTCGCCGAACTCACCGGCGGTCACGGTGTGGACCAGGTGTACCTGGCCGCCGGCGGCGGCAGCAACCAGCCCGTGGAGCTGGCCGCCCGGCTGAGCCGGGACCGCGGCCGGGTCGTCGACATCGGCAAGTGCCGCCTGGACCTGCCGTGGAACGCGTACTACGAGAAGGAGCTGGACGTACGGTTCTCCCGCAGTTACGGCCCTGGGCGCTACGACCCGGCGTACGAGCTGGAGGGGCGCGATTACCCGATCGGCTACGTGCGCTGGACCGAGCGTCGCAACCTGGCGTGTTTCCTCGATCTTGTCGCCCGCGGCCGCGTCGACGTGGAACCCCTCATATCCCACATCGCCGACTTCGATGACGCCGTCAAGACGTACGAGCGTCTGAAGGACGGCGAGCTGAAGGCCGTGGCGGTGCTGTTCCGGTACCCCGAACAGGCCGCGGAGGCGGAGGCCCCGGCGGTGGCCGTGCCCGCGGTGAACGTGCGGCGGGGTCCGGCGCGGGCCGCCACGACGCCGGTGCGGCTCGCGTTCGTCGGCGCGGGGAACTACGCGACGTCGATGCTGTTGCCGCACCTGGCGCGGCGCGACGGCGTCGAGTTGTCCACGGTCGTCACCACGACGGCGCTGTCCGCCGCCAACGCGAAGCGGAAGTTCGGCTTCGCCGAGGCGAGCACCGATCTCGACGCCGTGCTCGGCGACAAGTCCATCGACGCGGTGTTCGTGGTCACGCGGCACAGCTCGCACGCCGAACTCACCCGGAGGGCCCTGCTCGCCGGCAAGGCGGTGTTCGTGGAGAAGCCCCTGGCGCTCACCGAGGACGACCTGGCAGGCGTGCTCGCGGCGGTGGAGGAGTCCGGCAACGACCGGCTCCAGGTGGGCTTCAACCGCCGGTTCGCGCCGCTGCTCCAGGAGGCCAGGAAGCGGTTCGGCGCCCGGACCGGCCCGGCGAACGTCCGCTACCTGGTCAACGCGGGCCGCCTCGCGCACGGCAGCTGGTACCTCCAACAGGGCAGCGAGGGCTCACGGTTCGCCGGTGAGGGCGGGCACTTCATCGACACGGTGAGCTGGCTGCTCGCCGCCGACCCCGTCTCGGTGTACGCGACCGCCGCGCCCGGCAACGAGGACCTGCAGGTCGTGCTGCGCTACCCGGACGGGTCCACCGCCACCATCAGCTACGTCACCACCGGCCCGGCCTCCTTCCCCAAGGAGACGCTGGACATGGTCGCGGACGGCCGCGCGCTGCGGCTCGACGACTTCGTCCGTGCCTCGGTGTTCTCGAACGGCACGGCCGGCAGCAAGCGGTGGGTCAGTTCGCGGCTGCCCAAGGCCCGGGACAAGGGCCAGTCCGCCGAGCTGGCCGCGTTCGTCAAGGCCGTGCGGACCGGCGGGCCGATGCCGGTGCCGCTGTCGTCCCTTGTCGCCACCACGGCGGCCACGCTCGCCGTGCGGACCGGCCTGGCCGGTGGCGCGCCGGTGACGCTGACGAGCGCGCGGTGACCATGAACGCGGGCTGGTACCTGCGGCGGCTGTCCCGGATGGGGCCGCGGGAGGTCGGCGGCCGGGTGGGCGACGCGGTGCGCAGGCGGCGGTGGCGGTCGGCGCGGCCGGAGTGCCCCAGCGTGACCGGCGCCCGGTTCACCGCGGTGCTGCCCGCCGGGACGATCGCCGCGGTGCCACCGGACGCCGCGAAACGTCTCGTCGCCGAGGCGGACCGGCTGATGGCCGGGCACGTCGAGTACTTCGGGGTGGTCCGCGACGACCTGGCCGACCCGGACTGGTGGTACGACCCGAAGACCGGGCGGCGGGCTCCGTGGGGCTACGCCTTCGACGTGCCGTACCGGAACGAGGACGCGGTCGGCGACATCAAGCAGATCTGGGAGCTGTCCCGGCATCAGTACCTCACCGTGCTCGCCGCCGCCTACGCGATCACCGGGAACGAGCGGTACGCCGAGCGCGTGGCCGCCCACCTGCGGTCCTGGTGGGCGGCCAACCCACCGCTGCGCGGCGTGCACTGGATCAGCGGCATCGAGCTGGGGATCCGGCTGCTGTCCTGGGTGTGGATACGCCGACTGCTCGACGGCTGGCCGGGCGCGGCCGGGCTTTTCGAGGGCAACCCGGTGGCGCGCCGTCAGATCTGGCACCACCAGCGCTGGCTGGCCGCCTTCCCCAGCCGGGGGTCCTCGGCGAACAACCACGCCATCGCCGAGGCCGCCGGGCAAGCCGCCGCGGCCTGCGCGTTCGGGTGGTTCCCCTCCTCGGCGCGTTGGCGGGCCGACGCGCTGCGGTCGCTGGAGCGGCATCTGCGAAGCAATACCTTCGGCTCCGGTCTCAACCGCGAGCTGGCCACCGAGTACCACGGACTCGTGCTTGAGCTGGGCCTTGCCGCGGTGGCCGAGGCGGACGCCGCCGGCGTGCCGGTCCCCGCGTCGACGAGGCTGGTGCTGCTGCGCATGACCGACGCGCTGGCGGCCATCGTGGACAACCGGCTGCGGCCGCCGCGCCAGGGGGACGCGGACGACGGGCACGGCCTGGTCGTGGACGGCGCGGGCACCGACCGCTGGGCCTCGCTCCTCGCCACCGGCGACGCCGTGTTCGGCCGGCTCGCCTGGTGGCCGACGGTGACCGGCACCGATGTGCGCACCCCGCTCCTTGCCGCGCTCATCCGGCCGTACGCGAAGGAAGGAACCGCGCCGGCCGTGACCCGCCCGCCGAGCCGACCGGCTCACTTCGCCGACGCGGGCATGACCATCCTGCGCGGTCCGGCGGAGATCTGGTGCCGCTGCGACGGTGGTCCGCACGGCTTCCTGTCCATCGCCGCGCATGCCCACGCGGACGCGCTGTCCGTGGAGGTCCGGCACGACGGGGTCGACGTGCTCGCCGACCCGGGGACGTTCTGCTACCACGGGCAGCCCGAGTGGCGGCGGTACTTCCGGTCGACCCTCGGCCACAACACCCTGCAACTGGACGGCGTTGACCAGTCCGTCTCCGGCGGCCCGTTCCTGTGGACCCGGCAGGCCCGCAGCCGCGTCCTGGTCGCGGACACAACCGACGGGAGCGTGACCCGCTGGTGCGCCGAACACGACGGCTACCAGCGCTCCGTGCACCGCCGCCGGGTGGAGCTGACCGCCGCGAGCCAGGAGCTGCGCGTGATCGACGAGGTGCGTGGCCCGCGCCGGGCCGCGCGCCTGGCGTTCCACCTCGGCCCGGCGATCGCCGCCGACCTGGTGGGCAACCGGGCGGTGCTCACCTGGACCCGGGACGGCGAGGACCGCTCCGCGGTACTCGAACTGCCCGGGCAGCTGAGCTGGCGGGCGCATCGCGGCGAGACCGGCCCTTCCGCAAGCTCTTCGAGCAGGGGATATCCCATGCTGGGCTGGTACTCCCCCGGCTTCGGACGCAAGGAACCCACCACATCGCTGATCGGCACCGGCTTCGCCGACGGCGTGGAGGGGTTCACCACCGTACTCAGGTTCCACGGCTAGGGAGGGGGACGCGTGGGGATCAAGTGGCGGAACTGGGCGGTGCCGGTGGCGGTGCCGGTCCTGCTGACGACCGGCTGTGTCAGCACGCCGGGCACCCCGGCGGCGGAACCGACCGTCGCGCCGTCCACGTCCGCGGCCCGTTCCGTGGCCCGCGTGTGCGCCAAGCCCGCGGCCGGTCCCGCGAAGGCACCGAAGGGCGCGGTGACGGTCGACCCCGCGGTGGTAGGCGACCTGGCCGCGAAGACCAAGAAGAGCCCCGCGAACACCACGTTCTGGCTCCGGCCGGGCAAGCACAGGCTCACACCGGACCGCTACGCCCAGGTCATCCCCAAGAAGGGGAACCGCTACCTCGGCGCGCCGGGCGCGGTGCTCGACGGCCGGAAGACCAACCAGTACGCGTTCGGTGGCGGTGCCCGCGACGTCACCGTCCGCCATCTGACCGTGCAGCGCTTCGTGGCACCGCCGGACGAGGGCGTGGTCAACCATGACTCGGCCGACGGGTGGGTGATCGAGCACGCGAAGATCCAGCACAACTCCGGTGCCGGGCTGATGGCCGGTGCCCGCCAGCGGGTCCGCGCCAGCTGCCTGCGCGGCAACGGCCAGTACGGCATGAACGCGTACAAGGCCAAGGGCCGTATCCGCGGCCTGGTGGTCGAGGGCAACGAGATCGTGGGCAACAACACCGACGACTGGGAGCGGCGGCGGAAGGGCTGCGGCTGCACCGGGGGCGTCAAGTTCTGGGCCGTCGACGGCGCCGACGTACGCGGCAACTGGGTGCACGACAACCGCGGAACCGGGTTGTGGGCGGACACCAACAACAACGACTTCCGCATCGAGGACAACGTCCTCGAAGCCAACGACGGTGCCGCGCTGATCTACGAGACCAGCTACAACGCGGTCATCCGGAAGAACACGATCCGGCGGAACAACTGGGTCGAGGGCCGCAGGTACGCCGACCGCGGCGACAGCTTCCCGTTCGCGACCGTCTACCTGTCCGAGTCCGGCGGCGAACCACGGGTCCGGGCCCGCACGGACAAGATCGAGGTCTACCGGAACGTGCTGGAGAACAACTGGTCCGGGATCACCCTGTGGGAGAACGCCGACCGGTTCTGCAACAGCCCGGCCAACACCTCGTCCGGTGACTGCACGTTGCTGGTGCGGGACACCGACCGCTGCGCGCGGCCGGCGATCGCCACCGCGCCGCTCCACGCCGACTGCCGGTGGAAGACCCAGCGGGTGGACATCCACGGCAACCGCTTCGTCCTGGACAAGTCCGTCGTCAAGTGCTCGGTGAAGTGCGACCGCATGGCGGTCCTCGCCAACTACGGCACCTATCCGGACTGGTCGCCGTACAAGGGCGAGCGGGTGGCCGAGGCGATCACCCACAAGCAGCACAACCGCTGGCACGACAACGTCTACGTCGGACCGTGGAAGTTCGTCGCCCACGACCCGAGCCGGGTGCTCGACTCCGGGCAGTGGCAGGGCATGCCGTACGAGCAGGACGCGGGCAGCACCTTCGACCCACGGGCCGGTGGTTGAGATGGGCGGGGAGCTGCGGCGCGGTGGGCTGCCGGGCGGAGCGGTCACGGAGGGGACGCGGTCCGGCGCCGGACCGCGCCCGGCCGGCACACCGAAGGTCGTCGGGGTCGTCTGGGGGCTGCTGATCCTCAACACGCTCGGCTCCGCCGGGGCGAAGACCATCATCCCGCTGCCGCGCTCCCTCATCCAGCTGGTCACCATGGGCGCGCTGGTCGCCGCGTTCACGCTGGCGCTCGCGGTCAATCTCCGGCTGCGCATCCGGGCCAGCGCCTTCGTGCTCCTGCTCACCCTGCTCCTTGTGCCGAGCATCATCTCCAGCGTGCAACTGGAGTCGGGGTTCGGCGCGTTGTTCCGCTGTGCTCGGCTGGCTCTCTTCGTCGGCACGCTGTGGCTGCTCAGCCGCTGGTGGGACGGCGGCCTCGGCTTCGTGCGGCACCACATCCGGATGTACTTCGCGGTGCTCGGGTCGGTCGCCGCGGGCGCGGTCATCTCACCGGGCGCTGCCATGCCCGAGCTGTACGGCGGACGCCTGGTCGGCGCGCTGTGGCCGCTCACCCCGCCGCAGATCGGACAGTACGCCGCGGTGATCATCGGGCTCACCGTGCTGCTGGTACTGGGCCGCCGGACCGACAGGACCAGTGCCGCGGTCGTCATCGTGCCCTCACTCGTCCTGCTCGCGCTGACCCATACCCGGACGGCCACGCTCGGTCTGCTCATCGGGTCGGCGCTGGCGATCGGCTCGCTCGTCCTGACCAGTGCCGCCGCCCGCCGGTTCTTCACCTGGGCGGTGCTGTGCGCCGCGGTGGCCGCGGTGGGTTTCGCCCCCGCGCTACGGGCGTGGTTCCTGCGCGGACAGAGCCAGGAGCACCTCACCAGCCTCACCGGCCGGGCCAAGGTCTGGGACGCCCTGCTCGCGGCGCCCCGGACGACCGGGGAGAAGCTGTTCGGCATGGGCCTGGGCGACAAGTCGTTCGGTGGGCTGCCGATCGACAACAGCTGGCTGGCCGTCTACCACGAGCAGGGCTGGACCGGCGTCACCCTCGTGGCGGCCATCATCACCGTCCTCGCCGGTGTCGCGCTGCTGCGGCCGCCGTCACTGGCGAGGGCCTGCGCGATCTTCCTGATCAGCTACTGCGTGATCGCGTCGTACACCGAGGCCGGTCTCGGCGACGCCTCGCCGTATCTGCTGCATCTGGCCCTGGCCGCCTCGCTCCTCGCGGCACCCGCCGCGGCCACGCCCCTCGCGGCGCCCGAAGCGCCCCAACGACATGTCCCGCGATGGGCCAGGGATCGGAAGTGACCTCAAACATGCACGTCCTCGTGGTGCACAACCGCTACTCCTCGGCGCAGCCGAGCGGGGAGAACAACGTCGTCGACCAAGAGGTGGGGCTGCTGCGCGCGGCGGGCCACCGGGTCGAGGTGTTCGAGCGGCGCAGCGACGACATCGCCGCCCGGTCCCTCCTCGCCAAGGCCGCGGTGCCGCTGCTCGTGCCGTGGAACCCGGCGGTCCGCACGGAGCTGGCCGCCCGGCTCCGCGCCGAGCGGCCGGACGTGGTGCACGTCCACAACGTCTTCCCGCTCCTGTCTCCCGCGGTCCTCGCCGCCTGTGCCGACGCCGGCGTGCCCGCCGTCGCCACACTGCACAACTACACCCAGGTCTGCCCGCCCGGCACACTGCAGCGGGACGGTCGGCCGTGCACCGAGTGCGTCGGGTCGACGCCGCTGCCCGCCGTCCGGCACGGCTGCTACCGGAACTCCCGGCTCGCGACGGTGCCGCTGGCGGTCGGTCTCCTCGTCAACCGGCGGCGGTGGTGGTCCGGCGTGGAGCGGTTCTTCTGCATCTCCGCGGCGCAGCGCGACGTCCTGGTGCGGTCCGGCATGCCGGCCGAACGCCTCGCGGTGAAGCACAACTTCGTGCCGGACCCGGACGTCCGCCGCTCGGGCGCCGGCGAGCATCTGCTCTATCTCGGCCGCCTCGCGGAGGCCAAGGGCGTACGGCTGCTCATGGCCGCGTGGGACGAGATCGCCGCGGGCGGCGGTGTGGGCGTGCCGCTCGTGATCGCCGGCGCGGGGCCGCTGGAGCGGGAGGTGACGGCCTGGGCGGCGGGCCGGGGCGACGTGCGCCATGTCGGCCTGTACGACGCGGCGCAGTGCCGGCGGGCCATCGCGCGGTCGGTCGCCGTGGTGGCTCCCTCGACGTGGCTCGAGGCGTTCGGCCTGGTGGTCGTGGAGGCGATGGCGGCGGGGGTCCCGGCCGTCGCCGCGGGTCACGGCGCCTTCGTCGAACTCGTCGAGGACGGGGTGGCCGGGCTGCTTCACCGGCCGGGTGAGCCCGCCTCGCTCGCGTCCTGCCTGCGCCGGATCACGGCCGAGCCCGCCCGCAACCAGGAGATGGGCCAGGCGGCCCGGCGCCGTTACGAGCGGGATTTCAGCCCGGCCGTCGGTCTGGAGCGCCTGGTGGAGGGGTACCGCACCGCGATCGCGGGTCGGACGGAATCAATGGGGGGCACTATGGGGGGCAATACATGACACGCTGCCGACTCTGCGGCTCGGAGGCGATGGCGAGCGTCGTCGATCTCGGGGCGACGCCACCGTGTGAGAGCTTTCTCGCCGCGGACCAACTGGACCAACCGGAGCCGGCGTACCCGCTGCACCTGCGGGTGTGCACCGACTGCTGGCTCGCGCAGATCCCTCCGCTGATCACGCCGGAGGAGACGTTCAAGGAGTACGCGTACTTCTCCTCGTACTCGACCTCCTGGGTGGAGCACGCGCGCACGTTCGTCGCCGACGCCGTACAGCGGGTGGGTCTCGGCTCCGATGGCTCCGACAGCTCCGAGGCCTTCGTGGTCGAAGTCGCGAGCAACGACGGGTACTTGCTGAAGCACGTGGTGGACCGGGGCATCCGCTGCCTCGGCATCGAGCCGTCGGTGAACGTCGGCACCGTGGCGCGCGACGCGGGCGTGCCCACGCTCACCGAGTTCCTGAGCCCGGACACCGGCGCCGCCGTCCGCGCCGAGCACGGCCCGGCGGACCTGGTCGTGGCCAACAACGTGTACGCGCACATCCCCGACGTGGTCGGGTTCACCGAGGGGCTGCGCGCCCTGGTCGCCGACGACGGCTGGGTCTCCATCGAGGTGCAGCACCTGCTGACCCTGATCGAGGAGAACCAGTACGACACGATCTACCACGAGCACTTCCAGTACTACACGGTCGCGTCGGCGGCCCGAGCCCTGGCGAGCGGCGGACTCGCGCTCGTGGACGTCGAGTTGCTGCCCACGCACGGCGGTTCCATCCGGCTGTGGGCGCGGCCTGCCGAGGTGGCCGGCGAGCCGTCCCGGCGGGTGGCGGACGTACTGGACCAGGAGAAGGCCGCCGGGCTCCAGGAGCTGTCCGGGTACACCGAGTTCTCCGCCCGGGTGGCCAAGGTGCGCCGGGACCTCCTGCGGTTCCTCGTCGAGGCGGCCGAGCGCGGCGAGACGGTCGTCGGCTACGGCGCGCCGGGCAAGGGCAACACGCTGCTCAACCACTGCGGCATCCGGCCCGACCTGCTCCCGTACACGGTCGACCGCAACCCCTACAAGCACGGCAGGTTCACCCCGGGCACCCGCATCCCGATCCTGTCGCCCGAGCGGATAGCCGCCGACCGGCCGGACTACGTGCTCGTCCTGCCCTGGAACCTGCGGGCCGAGCTGGTCGAGCAGCTGTCCTTCGTGCACGCCTGGGGCGGCCGCCTGGTCTTTCCCATCCCGGAACTGAGCATTGTCGAGGCCACGTCATGAAAGAGGCCGTCATGAAAGAGGTCGCGGCATGAAGGTCGTACTGTTCTGCGGCGGTTATGGACTGCGCATGCGCGCCGGAGCGTCCGACGACATACCCAAGCCGATGGCGATGGTCGGCCCGCGGCCGCTGATCTGGCACGTCATGCGCTACTACGCGCACTTCGGGCACACCGAGTTCATCCTGTGCCTCGGGTACGGGGCCCACCACATCAAGGACTTCTTCCTCAACTACGAGGAGACGACGTCCAACGACTTCGTGCTGCGGGGCGGGCAGACCGAGCTGCTCTCCACCGACATCGCCTCCTGGACGATCACGTTCGTGCAGACCGGCATCGAGTCACCGATCGGGGAACGCCTTCGCCGGGTGCGACACCACCTGGACGGCGACGAGATGTTCCTCGCCAACTACGCCGACGTGCTCACCGACGCCCCGCTGCCGGAGATGATCGACCGGTTCGCCCGGCGCGACGCCGGTGCGTCGATGATGGTGGTGCCGCCGCAATCGTCGTTCCACTGCGTGGAGTTGGGCGAGGACGGCCTGGTGGGAGGCATCACCGCGGTGAGCGAACTGCCGCTGTGGGAGAACGGCGGCTACTTCGTGCTCCGTCAGGAGGTCTTCGACCACATCCCGGAGAACGGGGACCTGGTCGCCGACGGATGCGCCCAGCTGGCCAAGCGCGGCCGGTTGGCGGCGTACCAGCACCGCGGCTTCTGGAAGCCGACCGACACCGTGAAGGAGCGGGCCGCGCTCGACGACGCCTACACCCGGGGCGACCGCCCGTGGGCCGTGTGGGAGCGGGACGGCGCGGGGGTGGGGACCGCGTGATCCGGCTCGGGGCCGGGCGGCGCCTGGGCCGGCTCGTCGCGGTGGGCGCGCACTGCGACGACATCGCCATCGGCGCGGGCGGCACGCTGCTGACGATGTGCCTCGCGCACCCGGGCATCCGCGTCGACGCGCTGGTGCTCTCCGGTGGTGGCAGTGAACGGGAGCAGGAGGAGCAGGCCGCGCTCGCCGCCTTCTGCCCGGGCGCCGACCTGCGGCTCACCGTGCTCAAGCTGGCGGACGGCCGGCTGCCGGCACAGTGGGACGAGGCCAAGGCCGCGGTCGAGGAGCTGCGCGAGCGGACCGAGCCGGATCTGGTCCTCGCCCCGCGCACCGATGACGCCCACCAGGACCACCGCGGCCTGGCGAAACTGCTGACCACCGCGTTCCGCGACCACCTCGTACTCGGCTACGAGATCGTCAAGTGGGACGGCGATCTCGGCCGTCCGGCGGCGTACCAGCCGCTGTCGCCGGAGACCGCCGAACGGAAGGTGCGGCTGCTGCAGGAGCACTACCCCTCGCAGCGGCACCGGCCCTGGTACGACCGGGAGGCCTTCCTCGGCCTCGCACGGATCCGCGGCATCGAATGCCACGCGCGCTACGCCGAGGCGTTCGCCGTCACCAAACTCACGCTCGATCTGGGCACTTTCGATCTGGGGGAATGAACCTTGCGCGTACTGCTCACCGGACACCAGGGCTATCTGGGCACCGTGATGGCTCCGGTTCTCAGCTCCGCCGGGCACGAGGTCGTCGGTCTCGACTCCGGCCTGTTCGCCGACTGCGTGCTCGGCCCGCCGCCCGCGGATCCACCGGGGCACCGGGTGGACCTGCGCGACGTCACGGCCGAACACGTGGCCGGGGTGGACGCCGTGATCCACCTGGCCGCGCTCTCCAACGACCCGCTGGGGTCGCTGGCACCGGACCTCACCTACGACATCAACCACCACGCGTCCGTACGCCTTGCCCGGCTGGCCCGCGACGCGGGAGTGCGGCGCTTCCTGTACGCGTCGACCTGCTCGGTCTACGGCGCCGCCGGCGGCGAAGGACTGGTGGGGGAGGACGCCCCGCTGCGGCCGGTGACGCCGTACGCGGAGTCCAAGGTGCGGGTGGAGGACGACCTGCACGCGCTGGCCGACGGCGACTTCAGCCCGGTGTTCATGCGCAACGCCACCGCCTTCGGCCACTCGCCCCGGCTGCGCGCCGACATCGTGCTGAACAACCTGGTGGGCCACGCGCTCCTGTCCGGCGAGGTGCTCGTACTCTCCGACGGCACGCCCTGGCGCCCGCTGGTGCACGCCGCCGACATCGCACGGGCCTTCGCGGCCGCGCTGACCGCGCCGCGGGAGGCGGTGCACGACCGGGCGTTCAACATCGGCAGCGAGGTCAACAACGTCACGGTCGCCGAGATCGCCGGGCAGGTCGCCGAGGCGGTGTCCGGCGCGAAGGTGCGGATCACCGGCGAGAACGGCGCCGATCCGCGGTCCTACCGGGTGGACTTCTCCCGGTTCCGCGCCGCGATCCCCGGCTTCGACTGCGAGTGGACGGTGAAGCGGGGCGCGCTCGAACTCGCCGACGCCTACCGCGAGTTCGGGCTGACCCGGGAGGACTTCGAGCGGCGCTTCACCCGCCTCGCCGTGCTGCGCGCGGCGTCCGACGCCGGTGCCGTCGACGACACCCTGCGGTGGCGCCGGTGAGCGCGGCCGGCGAGGAGATGCACGCGCTGGTGGAGCGGCTGTACCCGCTGTGCCGGAGCATCACAGGCGACGGTGTGCGCGCCACCCTGGAGATCGTCGACGAGTACGTTCCGCTGCGGACGCACGAGGTGCCGACCGGGACGCAGGTGCTCGACTGGACGGTGCCTCAGGAGTGGAACATCCGGGACGCGTACATCGCCGATGCCACCGGCAAGCGGGTCGTCGACTTCGCCGCGTCGAGCCTGCATGTGCTCGGCTACAGCGTGCCGGTGTCGACGACCATGCCGCTGGCCGAACTGCGCGCGCATCTGCACACCCTCCCCGACCACCCGACGTGGGTGCCGTACCGCACCAGCTACTACCAGCCACAATGGGGGTTCTGTCTCGCCCAGGAGACCTTGGACGCGCTGCCGGACGGCGAGTACGAGGTGTGCGTCGACTCGACCCTCACCGATGGCCACCTCACCTACGCCGAGCACGTCGTCCCCGGGCAGGTCCCCGACGAGGTGATCGTCTCCTGTCACGTCTGCCACCCGTCGCTGGCCAACGACAACCTGGCCGGCATCGCGGTGGCGACGTTCCTGGCCCGGGCGCTGGCGGAGCAGACGCCGTACTACACCTACCGGTTCCTCTTCGCGCCCGGCACCATCGGGGCGATCACCTGGCTGGCCCGCAACAAGGAGCGGATCGAGCGGGTCAAGCACGGGCTCGTGCTGGCCTGCGCGGGCGACCGGGGCCAACTGACGTACAAGCAGAGCAGGCGCGGCGACGCGGAGATCGACCGGGTGATGCGGCACGTGCTCACCGCCTCCGAACGCCCGCACCAGGTAACCGAGTTCACTCCTTACGGCTACGACGAGCGGCAGTTCTGCTCACCCGGGTTCGATCTCGGCGTGGGCTCGCTCAGCCGGACCCCGTACGCCGGTTACCCCGAGTACCACACCTCGGCGGACAACCCGGACTTCGTCTCCCCGGAGGCGATGGCGGACACGCTCGCCGTCTGCCGCGAGGCGTTCGCCGTCCTCGACCGCGACCGGCGGTACCTCAACCTCAGCCCCTACGGCGAACCACAGCTGGGCCGACGCGGGCTGTACGACTCGCTCGGCGGCCGCAGCGACGCGAAGCAGGCGCAGATGGCCATGCTGTGGGTGCTCAACCTCTCCGACGGCGAGCACGGTCTGCTGGACGTCGCCGAGCGGTCCGGGCTGCCGTTCGACACCGTCGCCGCCGCGGCCGGCGCCCTGCACGGTGCCGGGCTGCTCAAGGCATGACGCCGATGACCACCGGAGGGGAGAAGACGGCCCGGCCCACCGCCAGGCGGGCCGTCGTCGGCCGGCTGTCCTGGGGCCTCGCCGACCAGGCGGCCTCCAGCATGTCCAACTTCGTGGTGGGGATCTACGTGGCACGCTCGCTGGGGCTCGCCGCTTTCGGCGTGTTCAGCCTGGCCTGGGTGACCTACGGCGTGGTGCTCAGCGTCTCCCGCGGCCTCGCCACCGACCCGCTCGTGGTGCGCTTCAGCGGCGTGCCGGACGCGTCCTGGCGCGGGGCGGTGGCCCGGTCGTCGGGTACCGCGCTCGGTGTCGGTGCCGCCATCGGCGCGGTGAGCCTCGTGGTCGGCCTCGCCCTCGGCGGCCGTGTGGGGACCGCGTTCGCCGGCCTCGGCGTCATGCTGCCGGGGCTGCTGCTGCAGGACGCCTGGCGGTACGCGTTCTTCGCCGCCGGGGCCGGGCGCAAAGCGTTCGTCAACGACCTCGTGTGGGGCGTCGCGCTCGTCCCGGCCATGGTGGTGGCGGCCCGCGTGGGCAGTGTGGCCGCGTACGTGCTCGCCTGGGGCGCGTCCGCCGCGGTGGCCGCCGTGTACGGCTGCCTCCAGTCCGGCATCCGGCCCCGGCTGACCGGCGCGCGCGAGTGGATTCGCGAGCACCACGACCTCGGCTACCGGTACCTGGTCGAGAACACCTGCGTCAGCGGCGCGAGCCAGCTGCGGGCGTACGGGCTCGGCGCGATCGTCGGGGTCAGCGCGGTGGGTGTCATCCGGGGCGCCGAACTCCTGCTCGGCCCGTTCCTCGCCGTGCTGATGGGTCTGTCGCTGGTCACCGTCGCGGAGGCGGCACGGGTGGTGCGGCGGGCACCGCACCGGCTCGGCACGTTCTGTCTGCTCCTCGGCGGCGCGCAGGCCGTCGCCGCGCTGCTCTGGGGCGGGGCGCTGCTCCTTGTGCCGGACCGGCTCGGCGAGTTCGTGCTCGGCGGCGTCTGGAGCGCCGCCTCGGACCTCATCGTGCCGGCCGCGCTCGGCGTCGCGGGCGCCGGGCTCGGCACCGGCGCGGCGGCCGGGCTTCGCGCGCTCGGCGCGGCCCGGCGCAGCCTGCGCAGCCAGCTGTACGCCTCCGCCTGCTATGTCGGCGGCGGGCTCGGCGGAGCGGCCGCGGCCGGCACGGTCGGTTCGGCCTGGGGCGTCGCCGCCGCGACCGTCGGCGGCTCGGCCGTGTGGTGGCTGCAGCTGCGGTCCGCCCTGCGCGAGCGCCACCGCAACTCCATCCCCGAAGTGAGGACCTCATGACCGCGCAACCCAGGCTGAGCATCGGCCTGCCCGTCTACAACGGCGAGGAGTACCTCGCCGAGGCGCTCGACGCCCTGCTCGGCCAGACCTACGAGGACTTCGAGCTGGTCGTCTCCGACAACGCCTCGGCCGACGGGACCCAGGACATCTGCCGCCGGTACGCCGCCCGGGACTCACGTATCCGGTACATCCGGCTGCCCCGGAACATCGGCGCCGCGCCGAACCACAACTACGTGTTCACCGAGTGCCGCGGCGAGCTGTTCAAGTGGGCCTCGCACGACGACCTGTACGCCCGGGACCTGCTGCGGCGCTGCGTATCGGCCCTTGACGAGCGGCCGGACGTGGTCCTCGCGCACTCCGGGCAGGCGGTCATCGACGGCGAAGGCCAGGTGAAGGTCCCGTACGAGTACGGGCTCGCCACCGACTCGCCGCACGCGCCGGAGCGCTTCCGCAGTCTGCTGTTCGAGCCCGGTGGCGACGACTTCTACGGGGTGATGCGGGCCGACGTGCTGCGCCGGGTGAGGCCGCACGACAGCTACCACCACGCGGACCGCACGTTCGTCGCCGAGATCGTCCTGCACGGGCCCTTCCACCAGGTGCCGGAGCTGCTGTACTTCCGCCGCGACCACCCCACCCGCGCCGAGCGCGCGAACCCGGGCAAGCGCTCCCGGTGCGTCAACCTGGACCCGCGCCGGGCAGGCCCGCTGCACCCGACGCCCCGGCTGCTCGCCGAGTACGTCTGGGGCTTCGTCGCGGCGATCCGGCGGGCGCCGCTGTCCACGGCCGACCGGCGCGCGTGCTACCGCCATCTGGCCGCGTGGATGACCAGCCGGGTCCGGCCCGGCGCCGGTGAGCGGGTCGAGGACCGCGCCCCGGCCGACCCGGCCCAGCTCACGGTCTCCGTCGACGCCCTCGTGGCCGGGCGTGGAAGCCGTGAAGGCCGTGGAGGCCGTGAAGGGGGGCAGGCGTGACCGCTGTCCGCGTCGGGGTGTTCGGCCTGCTCGGCTCCGGCAACCTCGGCAACGACGGGTCGCTCGAGGCCGTGCTCGGCTACCTCCGCGCCGAGCACCCGGAGGCGGTCGTGGACGCGCTGTGCGGCGGACCCGAGGCCGTCGCGGCACGGTACCGGATCCCCGCGACGCGGCTGCACTGGTACCGCGGGGAGTACCGGACCGCGTCACGGGCCGGCGCGATCGCGGGCAAGGGCCTTGGCAAACTCGTCGACGCCTTCCGCACCGCTGCCTGGGTGCGCCGGCACGACGTGGTGATCGTGCCGGGCATGGGCGTCCTGGAGGCCACGCTGCCGTTGCGGCCGTGGGGCTTCCCGTACTCGCTGTTCCTGCTCTGCGCGAGCGGCCGGCTGTTCGGCACCCGGGTCGCGCTGGTCGGTGTCGGCGCCGCCGCGATCGGCGACCGGCCCACCCGGGCCCTGGTGCGCTGGTCGGCGCGGCTCGCCACGTACCGGTCGTACCGGGACGACCTGTCCCGCGACGCGATACGGGCGATGGGCGTGGACACCGCCCGCGACGAGGTCTACCCGGACCTCGCGTTCGCCCTGCCCGCACCTGCTGCCGCCGCGTCCCCGGGCACGGTCTGCGTCGGTGTCATGGACTTCCACGGCGGCAACGACGACCGCGCCCGGGCCGAGGAGATCCACCGCCGCTACCTGGCCGGGACGACCGCCTTCGTGCGCGCCCTGGTCGAGGACGGCAGGACGGTCCGGCTGCTCACCGGCGACGCGTGCGACGCACCGGTGGCCGAGGCCATCCTCGCCGCGGTGGACTCGCCACTGGTCACCGCCGCCGAAGTGGGCTCGCTCGCGGACCTGTTGAAGGAGACGTCGGCCGCCGACACCGTCGTCGCGACCCGTTACCACAATCTGGTCTGCGCGCTGAAGACCGGCACCCCGACGCTCGCCGTCAGCTATGCGGCGAAGAGCGACGCGCTCATGGACCGCATGGGCCTCGGCGCGTACTGCCATCCGGCCCGCGAGGTCGACGCCGACCGGCTGCTCGAACAGTTCCGGGCCCTGGAGAAACACGCGGCGGAGCTGCGCCGGACCCTCACCGAACGCAACGAGGCCGCCGCCCGGCAACTCGCCCGCCAGTTCGCCGCGTTGACCACGGCCCTGTTCCCGTCGACCGCCCCGCAGGAGAGCCGATGAAAGCGACCGAAGTCCCGGCGATCGCCGGGGCATACCTGTTCGAGCCGACGCCGTACGCCGACGAACGCGGCTTCTTCTGCCGCACCTTCGACGCCGACGTGGTCCGCTCGGTGGGCCTCGACCCGGGCTCCTTCGTCCAGGACAGCCTGTCCCGCTCGGTCCGGGGCGTGCTGCGCGGCCTGCACCTGCGCTCCGGGGCCGGCGAGGCCAAGCTGGTGCGGTGCGCGTACGGGGAGATCTTCGACGTCGTCGTGGACCTGCGGACGGACTCACCGACGTACCGCGACCGCGCCTTCTTCGAGCTGTCCGGCGAGACACAGACGACCCTGTACATCCCGGCGGGGTGCGCGCACGGCTTCCAGGCGCTGACCGAGACCGCCGACATCTCGTACCGGATCGACCGCCCGCACGATCCGGCCGAGGACGTGACGATCGCCTTCGACGACCCGGAGCTGGCCATTCCCTGGCCGCTGCCGGTCACATCGATGTCCCAGCGGGACCGGGAGGCGCCCGGCCTCGCCGAAGTCCTGAAGCAGAGAGAGAGCTGAAGTCGGCGTGGAAACTGAGGAGTTCCTCCTGCCCCGGTCGCGGCTGGCCAACGAGCGGCTGCACGCCATGGTCCCCGGGGGCGCGCACACCTACGCCAAGGGCGACGACCAGTACCCCGAGAACCTGGCCCCGGTCATCAGCCACGGCCGCGGCGCCCACGTGTGGGACATCGACGGCAACCGCTACATCGAGTACGGCTCCGGTCTGCGGTCGGTCAGCCTCGGCCACGCCCACCCACGCGTGCTGGAGGCGGTACGGCGGGAACTCGACCGCGGCTCCAACTTCGTCCGGCCGTCCATCGTGGAGGTCGAGGCCGCGGAACGCTTCCTCGCCACCGTGCCGACCGCCGAGATGGTGAAGTTCGCGAAGAACGGCTCCGACGTCACCACCGCCGCGGTGCGCCTGGCCCGCGCCGTCACCGGGCGTCCGCGGGTGGCGGTCTGCGGCGACCATCCGTTCTTCTCCGTCGACGACTGGTTCATCGGCACCACGCCGATGTCCGCCGGTATCCCGGCGGCGACCACCGAACTCACGGTGTCGTTCCCTTACGGGGATCTGGCCGCCACGGAGGAGCTGCTCACCCGGTACCAGGACGAGATCGCCTGCCTGATCCTCGAACCCGCCGCCCACACCGAGCCCCCGCCCGGATATCTCATGGGCCTGCGCGAGCTGGCCGACCGGCACGGCTGCGTACTGGTCTTCGATGAGATGATCACCGGCCTCCGCTGGTCGGAGGCGGGTGCCCAGGGTCTGTACGGCGTCGTCCCCGACCTCTCCACGTTCGGCAAGGCGCTGGGCAACGGGTTCGCCGTCTCCGCGCTGGCCGGGCGCCGCGAGCTGATGGAGCGGGGCGGGCTGCGCCACTCCGGCGACCGGGTGTTCCTGCTGTCCACCACGCACGGCGCGGAAACGCACTCGCTGGCGGCCGCGATGGCCGTGCAGACCACCTACGTCGAGGAGGGCGTCACCGCGCGGCTGCACGCCCTCGGCGAGCGGTTGGCCGCCGGTGTCCGCTCCGCCGCGGCGAGCATGGGCGTCGGCGACCACATCGTCGTCCGGGGCCGGGCCAGCAATCTGGTCTTCGCCACCCTCGACGAGAACCGGCAGCCGTCGCAGCGGTACCGCACCCTGTTCCTGCGGCGGCTCCTCGCGGGCGGGGTACTGGCTCCGTCGTTCGTGGTGAGCAGCGCGCTCGACGACGCCGACATCGACCGCACCGTCGACGTGGTGGCCCAGGCATGTGCGGTGTACCGGAAGGCGCTGGACGCCGGCGACCCCACCCCCTGGCTGGCCGGGCGACCGGTGAAGCCCGCGTTCCGCCGCCTGGCGTGACGTGAGTCGACTTGGTGTCAGCGGTCCTGCGGCAGACGGGCCCGTGCCATCCGGTCGACCAGCCACGCCGTCGCCGGAACCACCGCCAGCGCGGTGCACCAGCCGCCGAGGACGTCGGTCGGGTAGTGCGCGCCCAGCGCGACCTGCGCCCAGCCCATGGCGGCGCCGGCGACCAGCGCCGCGGCGAGCACGAGTAACGCGCCGGCCGTCCTGCCGAGGCCGAGCCGGCCGGTCGCGAGCAGCGCCACGACGAGGGCGAGCGCGGTGAGGAAAGCAGTGTGCCCGCTCGGATAGGACAGGTTGCCGTCGCCGTGGATGGTCCGTCCCACCAGGGACTTGAGCAGCGTCGTCGTCCCCACGGTCAGGCCGGTCCCGGCAACGACGAGCACCACCGCGCGAGGATGCCGAAGCAGCAGGCAGTACGTCACGGCGGCCAGGACCAGCATCGCCGCTCCCGCGGGCTCCGCCAGGAAGTCCGTGGCCAGAGCGGCGTTCCGCCACGGCGGCCGCACGCTGTCCGCCGTCGGCCGGATGATCCACCTGTCCGCCCTGCCGGGCTCGCTGTGACCGGCGTACAGGACCCCGAGCGCGACGACCATCAGCGTGGCGAGGGCCGCGACCGGCCCGAGCCACGCGCGTAGCGGTGGGGGCAGCACCGCGGGCGCCGGCCTGCCGGTCACACGCCCACCGCACTCGGCCGGCCTGCGGTAGCTGATGCGATGCACCTCCCCGTAGCTGCCCCAACGTAGGGGCTGCCTCAGGGTAGTTGGCTTCGGGGACGCCAGGAAACGGGATGCGGCGGGGGCACCCCACGGATGCGCGGTCGCACCCCCGCGCGGCCCCCGCGCGGCCGCCGCGCACCCGGTTCGTCAGCATCGGTGGTTTGCGCGCGGCATCAGATCGGTGTGCGGCGCCAGGGGTATGCAGGAAGCCATCACCACGTGTGTCGCCGAGGAGCGTGGAAGGATGCCGTGCCCATCTGACCTGCCTTGTCCGGACCCCGAGCCTTGTCCGGACCCCGAGGAAGCCGTTCGGCCCTTTCCGTCTCCTCCGCCAGGCAGCATGGGCCCGCCCACGGAGTACCGGCTTCTGCGCCAGGGATGCCCCGTCGCCAAGGTCATGACGCCCTTCGGCGCCCCGGCGTGGTACGTGACTTGTTACGAGGACGTGCGCGACCTGCTGGCGGACAGCCGGTTCATCCGGCCGACCATCGAGGACTGGCCCGCGACCGCGGACACGACAGGCGCTCCCGGCCTCGTCACCATGATGGAGCTGGAAGGACCGCGGCACACGGCCTTGCGGCAAGCCCTGGCCACTTCGCTCAGCGTCCGCTCCGTGCGGCGGACGCGGCCTGCCGTACGCGCCACCGCCGACCGGTTGCTGGCGGACCTCGCCGCCCCGGGGCCGCCCGGCGACCTGGTGGACGGCTTCTGTGAACCCTTCCCCCTGCTGGTGATGTGCGAACTCGTGGGCATCCCCTTCGAGGACCGCGACTTCTTCCTCCCCTTGGCGGACGACGCCCTCGGCGCACTGATCACCGTCGAAGAGGGCCGCCGGGCCGCCCACTTGCTGCGTGCCTACATGACGGACCTGATGGGGCGCCTTCGGCGCGGGCGCGCCCCCGGCCACGGGATTCTCTCCCAGCTGCTCCGTGCCCAGGAGAGCGGGGAGTTGGAGGAGGAGAGCGTCCTGGCCTTCGGCCTGTCGATGCTCGTCGCCGGCTACCGCACCACAACGATGTTCCTGGCCAACGCCGTGCTGACCCTCCTGGCCGAACCGGACCGTTACACGCGGCTCCTGCGCGACCGGTCGGCCCTGCCCGTCGCGGTCGAGGAGCTGCTGCGCTTTCTCCCCGTACAGAACGGTGTCGTCGTACTACAGGCCACGGAGGACATCACCCTCCACGGTCGCGCCATCCGCGCCGGAGAGGCCGTGCTGCCCGTGCTGGCCGCGGCCAACCGGGACGAGCACGTCTTCGCGGAGCCGGACCGGCTGCTCCTGGACCGCGCCGACAACCCGCATCTGGCGTTCGGCCGGGGCCCGCACAACTGCGTCGCCGCGCACCTCGCACGCACCCAGATGAACGTCGCTCTGGAAGCACTGCTCGACCACTTCCCCGGCCTCCACCTGACCGGACAGCCCCCCACGTGGGACGACGACTCGCCCATCAGGTCACCGCTCAGCCTGCCGGTGGCCTGGTGACCTCCCAGAGAGAAGGTCTCCATGACGAATACCGCGCGCAGCGAACAGTTCGATGTCGCCGTGGTCGGCGGCGGCCCCGGAGGTTCCACGGCCGCCGCACTGATCGCCAAGGCGGGACACGACGTACTGCTCCTCGAACGCGAGCACTTCCCGCGCTACCAGATCGGGGAATCCCTCCTGCCGGCGACCGTGCACGGCATCGGCCGCCTGCTCGGAGTGGAAGACGCGCTCCACGCGGCGGGCTTCGTCCGCAAGCACGGCGGAACGTTCCGTTGGGGAAGGGCACCGGAACCGTGGACGTTCTCCTTCGCGGACTCGCCCGGCCTCGGTCCCGAGAAGGGTTACGCCTACCAGGTCGAGCGCACCAAGTTCGACGCGCTGCTGCTCGACCACGCCCGCCACGTCGGAGCGCGGGTTCGGGAAGGCTGCACCGTGCGCCGTCTCGGCCGCGACGAGAACGGCCGCGTCAACGGTCTTACGTACCAGACGCCGGACGGCCAGGACCGGCACATCCGTGCCCGCTGGGTCGTCAACGCCTCCGGCAACACCGGACGGCTCCATGCCGCGGCCGGCGGCGAGCGGGTGTTCTCCCCTCTCTTCCGCAACGTCGCGGTGTTCGGCTACTTCGAAGGGGGCCGCCGGCTGCCGCCACCGAACCGGGGGAACATCCTGTGCGCCGCCTTCGACGCCGGATGGCTCTGGTACATCCCCCTCAGCGACCGGCTCACCAGCGTCGGCGCCGTCATCCGCCGCGAACACGCCACCCGGGTCCAGGGGGACCCCGAACAGGCCCTGGCCCGGCTGGTCACCCAGTGCCCACCCGTACGGGACATGCTGGTCGACGCCCGCCGCGTCACGGAGGGAACGTACGGGAAGGTGCGCGTCCGCAAGGACTATTCCTACTGCAACACCCGGTTCTGGGCGCCCGGAGTGGCGCTCGTCGGTGACGCCGGGTGCTTCATCGACCCCGTCTTCTCCTCCGGGGTCCACCTGGCGACCTACTCGGCCATGCTGGCGGCCCGGTCGGTCAACAGCGTGCTCGGAGACGGGATGGACGAGCGGCGCGCCTTCGAGGAATTCGAGATCCGCTACCGGCGCGAGTACTCCGTCTTCCATGATTTCCTCGCCGCCTTCTACAACATGGAGGCCGAGAAGGACGGCTACTTCTGGCAGGCCCACAAGGTGACCGGCGGTCAGGCGGACGCCACGGTCTCGTTCGTCAACCTGGTGGGAGGCGTGGCGTCGAAGGACCGCGTGCTCATCGACTCCGAAGCCTTCGCCGACCGCCTCGGGACGGCTGCCCGCGTGCTCGACGCGACAACCCACGACTACCAGGCGAACCCCGACGGTGACCCGTGGGACGAATGCCCCATGCTGGGCGACACCTTCGCCGAGAGCGACTTGCTCGCCGAGCGGGGAGTCGCGGGAGGCGACTTCGCGGAGAGCGGTCCGCTGCGTCCGGGCGGCCTGGTGGCCACCGCTGACGGGATCCACTGGGCGGAGCCCGGCGAGTAGACGCGGGGCGTCTTCCGTCGGATGCGGGCGTCTTCCGTCGGATGCGGGCGTCTTCCGTCGGATGCGGGCGTCTTCCGTCGGATGCGGGCGTCTTCCGTGAGCCGACGGCTCTCCCTATCCTCGATGCAGGCGGCACGCGTCGTGACGATGGGTGGCATATGGGACGAGCCCGGCCGGTCTTGCTGCTCGCGCTCGCTCTGCTGCTCTCCGCTCTGGGTGTGACGGCCGTTCACCGGGTCTTCGACTCCCCTTTCGTGGTCCGGGTCCTGGTCGACGCCGTCGTGGGGCTCTGTTGGCTGAGCGCCGCTCCGTTTCTCTTCCTGCGGGCGCTCCGGCAGTCCGATGAGAGGCCGCATGAACCCCGCTCACCCGCCGATCTCACCGAAAATCAAGCCGCTGTCCAGTTCCGGACCGACTCGGACGCCATCGCCAGGTCCCGCTGGCGCTCCAAGGGCCGGCCGTGACATCCGAAAACAGGAGCTCAATGGTGTCCGTGTCCGCAGTACGCATCAGCTCGGCCGTCATGACCCACCCTGTGCGCAAGGACCAGGCGGAGGAGCTGGCCGACCGCCTGGGGCTCGGGGGGCTGGCCCTGGACCCGGATCCGGACGGCACCCCGTCGGCGCTGCGGACGGCACTGGTGGCGTGGGCGGCGGCTGATTCCGGGGCGACCCACCATCTGGTGGTGCAGGACGATGTCGCCGCACCACCGGGACTGCTGGACCTCGTCGCCCACTGCGTGGCCCGGTTTCCCGGCGAGGCCCTGGTGTTCTACACCAACTGGCACGCACGCAACGGTGCCGCGTCGCGGCTCGCCGCACTGGCCGGAGCCGCCTGGGTACGCGCCGTCCCGGAGGAGTTCACTCCGTCCCTGGCCATCTGTCTGCCGACGGACGAAGCCGCGGAGTTCCGCCGGTTCGCCCGGGACAGCTCGGAGCGCCACGACGACGAGATGCTGTCCGTCTTCTTCCGCGCTCGCGGCCGGATGGGCCTCCTCGCGGTCCCCAACGTGGTGGAGCACATCGGTACCAGCAGCATCAACGGGCATGCGGCACAAGGCATACGACTGGCCGCCTGCCCTATGGACGCCGCCGGCGCCGAGGGGATGCTGCGCGGCGGGTGGGTCCTGGAGGAGCCGGGCCTGCTGCCTTACATGCGGTACGGCGAGGGCTATCTGCGGCCGGCCTGTCAGGAGGCCGCGGCGGACGGCCGGCGCGAACACGTGCGGTGGCGTGACGCGTTGCCCGTGGCCGGGCTGACGCAGGAGCGCGTCCGGGACGTGGTCGACGTAGAGATGCCGTCCGATCTGACCGCCGGTGTGGCCCGGCTCTTCGGTGCCCTCTTCGCGGAGGAGCTGTGGACCCACTGTCTGCTCCTCGGCCGCCAGGCAGCGGACGCCGCTCGTCGGCACGCGCCCCCGGGCGGCGCGGACACCGCGGCCCTCACCAGGCTGAGGCAGGCCGCCGTGTGCACCGTCGGGCCCGCCGGTCTGCCCGCCGAACGCCGCCCCGAGGCCGGGCCGGCGCAGAGGCGGCTGATGGCGGAGTTCGCCTGGACCGCTATCCGGTGCGGGGAACGGCTCCTGGACGACTGACGTCGTGGATGACGTCGTGGGTGGCCGCGTGGGTGACGTCGTGGGTGATCCACACGCCCGGCTCCCAGTAAGTGCCGAGATCCCGCCCGCGGTCGACGGTCAGGGTGGCGAGGCCACCGGGGAAGACGTACTCACCGTCGCCCGGGAGCGGCATCCCCGTCCAGCTCTCCCACTCGCCGACCGTCCCGGTGATCCGCGACGAGCGCGCGGAGGCAGCGGCGACGGCGCCCCCGGCACCGACCTGCGTACGGATCCATGGGTCGAAGGGAGACCCGTCGCCGCGGGTCCAGGCGGCGTAGCGCTCGATCGGTATGAGGGGGTACCGCTCCTTCCAGGTGGGCCGCACCGGCACGATCACCGTGCCGAGCGCCGCGCCGCGCGCGGTCGCCGCCATCTGGTCCAGGAGCACCTTCGACAGGCCCTTTCCCTGATGGGCCGCCGCGACCTCGATTCCCAGGGCGCACAGCACGTCCGGGTCGCGCCCGGCGTCACGCTCCTCGAAGGCCAGCGCGATGGAGTGGTCGAGACCGGGTCCGAGCCCTTCTGCCGTGCCGTCCCAGGTACGGGGCAGGGAGCGGCCCGCGCCGACGATCTCGTCGCTCCCGTCGTCGTACAGAACGAACTGGTAGTCGCCGAAGTCCTCGAACAGGCGGTTCCAGTAGTCGCCGTTGATGTCGCCGTGAAGGTTGTACTCCGGTACGACCCCGGCGAACTGTGCAGGGATGCGGTCCCACAGTTCCGGTCGTTCCGAGTGACGCACCACAACGAGGGGCATGGGGGCCGGACTCCTCTCAGGCCGGAACGGCCGCTTCCCAGACGATGACCAAAGGGATGCCGTCCCAGGCGGCGCGGGCCGCGTCGGCGATGTGCTCCTCGTATCCGCCGGGGGCCAGCCGTCCGTTGAAGAGGGGCTCCTCACAGCCGAGCACGGTCAGGCCGGACCGCCTGAAGGCCGCCAGGTAGCGGCTCGGCAGATGAACGTGGTTGCGGACGAACGCCAGGCGCTCGGGGCCGTGGACGAACAGACACTGCCCCTGGAGCGAGATGACGAAGGGGTGCATGTCGGAGATGACGATCCGCCCGCCCGGCCGGACGACGCGCGCCAGTTCGGAGATACCCGCGGAGAGGTCCGGAAGGTGCGTCATCGCCAGCGAGCACACGGCGAGATCGACGGAGTCGTCGTCGAGGGGGAGGTTCTCCAGATGCCCGACGCGGTACTCGGCGTCGGGCGCGTGGCCGCGGGCCTTCTCCAGCATCTGCGGCGACTGGTCCACGCCGATGGTGCGGTAGCCGCGCGAGGTCAGGGCCAGCGTCTGCCGGCCGGTGCCGCAGGCGGCGTCGAGCGCGGTGCCGCGCGCCCCGCCCGCCCCGCCTGCCCGGCCCTGGTCGAGGAGGGCGTGCACCACCGGCTCCTCCACCTCGATGTAGGAGCTGGGGAGGGAGTCGTAGACGGCGGACCAGGCCGCGTATCCGTCCGCCGCGTCCAGTTCCCCGACGGCCGCCCCGCCGTCCGGCAGCGGCTCGTCGCCGACGGCGAACCGGCGGATGTCCTCGACCCGCTCGCGCAGGAACTTCTCGTCCCCGTCGATGGCGTGGCGCAGCAGCGCCAGGCCCTCAATTCCCAGAACCAGCTCCCGTACGCGGAATTCACCGCTCATTCGGCTGCCCCTCACTGATCAGTGGAAGGTTCTGCGTCGGCCTCCGCACTACCCCACCGGTGGATAACAGAGTCGACCGGCCGGGTCTTGTGTCCAGAACGGGCCCAGGAGTGGCCGGTTCGCGCCGTGTCGTTGTCGAACCATCGGCGGCCGCCTAATATGACGGGCCGACGCGATCCAGGGGGCAGTGTGATAGAAGGCTATGTCGGCCGCGAAAGCGTCACCGCAGGCGATTGTCTGTTCCTTCACGTCTCGACGGACGCCCCTCTTTTCCGGGTGCGTTTTTACCGGCTCGGAAAGGAGCTGGACTTCGTCGGAGAATCGGCGTGGAAGCCTGGAACGCTTCATTCACCTCCGGTCCACCCCGATGGGCATCCCGGGAGGGCTTCCCCCGCAGTCGACTGGGACTGGCCCGCCGTCTCCTTCCCCATCCCGGACGATTGGAATACGGGCATCTATCTCGTCCAGTTCATCGAGGGAGGGCCGGGTGGAGAGGAGTACGCGGAGTACGCGCCTCGTCTGGATTCCGACAGCATCGAGGGGTTCGAGCGGGAATTCTTCGTGGTCCGGCCACGGCATCCGGGCCGGCGCGCACGCATCCTCTACAAGAAATCCACTCTCACCCGGCACGCGTACAACAGGTCGGACCGGCGGGGCGAGGAGCGGGCCGCCAGCCTGTACGACAATCCGGTGTACCAGCGGGGCGGCGACGGCGCACCGCGCGGTCACAAGGTCAGCCTGCACCGGCCGGGCGGCGTCATCGACCTCGCGTACTGGGACGCCCCCTTCATCTCATGGCTCGAACGCAACGACTACGCCGTCGAATACTGCACGGACCTCGACCTGCACGAAGATCCCGAATTCCTGGCGCCCTACGATCTACTGCTCAGCGTCGGGCATGACGAATACTGGAGCGCGGCGATGCGCGCCCACGTGGAACAGTTCGTGCGCGACCGTGGAAACGTCGCCTTCCTGAGCGCCAACACCTGCTGGTGGCGTGTCCATCCGACCGAGGGAAACACCGCCTTCGTATCGGACACCGACCACCATGTGGGCGACATGTATCCCCATCTGCCCGCCACCGACCTTTGGTGGCGTCCCCGCCCCGAAGGTGTCGGAGATCCGGAGAACGGACTCACCGGAGTCAGCTTCCGCAACGGTGGAATGTGGCCGAGCAGCGAATGGCCGGGAGACCGGCCACGTGCCGGATACACCGTGCAGCACGCCGATCACTGGATCTATGAGGGCACCGGGCTGCGCGACGGCTCCGACGGGGGGATTCCCGACGCGCTCGGTGCCGGAACTCCCCTCATCGGTTACGAGTGCGACGGTGCCGCGTTCGCCTACGACAGCGACGGAATCGCGTGGGCGACAGGAATCGACGGAAGTCCGGAATCCTTCCTCATTCTCGGTATCCATGTCCTCGACCCCGTCCACGAGGATTTCCACCATTTCAAGTGGGGGCACTGGAACGGCGCGGTGCGCGAGCCCGCGATCACGAGTCCGCGCGCCGCCACCATGGGCCTGTACACCGCGGGTGGCACGGTGTTCACCGCCGGTACCACCGACTGGCCCGTCGTCTGCGGCCGGGAACAGGACCCGGGCGTCGTGCGCGTCACCCGCAACCTGCTGGACCGGCTGACGCACCGGTCACCAGCGGAGCCGTGAGATGCCGCAGGCCGGTGATCCGCGCCGCCCCCGGCGGGAGGGGCGGCGCCACGCCTTCCACCGCGCGGTCCGGCCGCCACAGGTGCACGGCGCGCATGCCCGCGGCCAGGGGCCCCTCCACATCGGGCCCCCAGACGTCACCGACGAACAGGGCCTGCTCCGGCCGCAGGCCGCAGCGGTCGAGCACCGCCCGGTAGGCCAGGGGGTGCGGCTTGCGCGCCCCGGCCCGCGCCGAGCTGACCGCCACATCGACCAGCCCGGCCAGGCCCACCTCGTCGAGGCACCGGTCGAGATCCCAGAACCAGTTGGAGCAGACGGCGACCAGCAATCCCCGGCCGCGGAGCTGGGCCAGCACGTCGGGCACATCGTCGAAGAGCGCGAGCCGGATGTCCTTCATCGCCCGGTCCAACTCCGCGACGAGCCCGGCCAGTTCGCGCTCGGGCACCCCGCAGGCGCGCGCCCTGCGTCGGAGCCGCTCCCGCTCCCAGGCCGTGTACGCCTCCTCGCTGACGGAGTGGGCCATGTGCTCCTCGCCCTCGCGCGGCCCCACCGCCCACTGGTCCCCCCACCGTTCGCCCTGCTCCCTCAGGCCTCTGCGGGCGAAAATCGCCCGGTGGCTGGGCGGCAGCGGCGGGACCATCCGCACGAGAGTGCCGTAGAAGTCGAAGATCACTGCCCGGATCACGTCGTTCAGAACCGTCCGTACCGGCGCGGGAAGTAGTCCTCCAGCGTCCCCTCGCGCTCGATGTCGACCGTCGAGCAGTGCAGGCCGCCGCCGAACGGGCCCACCGCGCGGAACGGCACCGGGACGATCTCGAACCCGTACGACGAGAGCTGGTCGGCCAGGCGCACCTCGTTCTCCTCGACGCACAGGGTGTCGTGGTCGAGGTTGAGCATGTTCGCCGCCAGCCAGGGGCTGCAGAAGGAGAGCTTCGGCGGGTGGTCCCAGCTGGCCGGCTGGACCGCTTCGACGACCTCCCAGTCGTTGAGCTTGAAGAACTCCATCAGTTCGGCGTCGGCGAGCCGCTCACCGCAGTGCAGGACGAGGCCGGGGCGCAGCGGCACCCAGGTGGAGTCGATGTGCAGCGGATGGGTGTTGGTCGAGGTCACCGCGTGCACCCGGTGGTCGGGGAAGTGCCGCCTGAGCCAGTCGTACCCGCCGCGGTTGGTGACGAACGACAGCTGGACGAACAGGTCCTTGCCGAAGCGCGCCACGTCGGCGGCGTCGAACAGCGGCTCGGCCTCGGTGAGCACCAGGTCGTAGTCGCGCACTCGCGCGAGCTGTTCCTCGGTCGTCAGTTCGTTGAACGTGTCCCAGAAGCCGGGCTTGTAGGAGGCGTCCGTCAGCCGCGGTTTGGGCGCCGCCTCCCAGCGCATCCTCGCGTCACCGTCGAACAGTCGTTGCAGCACCGGCCGGTAGCAGAGGTACTCGAACCAGCGGCTGCGGTACGACATGGTCGCTTCCAGGACCTCGTTGCCCACGGTCAGCAGGAGGTCCCTGGGAGGCATGCAGCCGAACATCGAGTCGTGCGTCCACTCGGGCGTCGACACGGCCCGCGTGAAGTCGACGGGCGTCGGGCGGTCCACGCGGATGCCCCGCCGTTCCAGCAGCGCGGCGAAGTCGTCGAGCTGTTCGTCGGCTTCGGCCACCATGTCCGGCGGCATGGGCCCGTACGTGCCGAGGGGGAAACCGTCGTCCGGGTAGTCGCGTCGTACCGCGTGCTCGGGTGCCTGCACCACGGTGCCTTCGGCCCGCCCGACGATGACATGCCGAAGCGGGTCCCAGCCGTTCCAGGAGTTGACCCGTAAGGGCCGGGTGCCGGAATCGGTGGAAGTCGTCCTCTGCTCGGTCACGTACTCACCCTTCGATGGGGGGCATGAGCGGATGGGGAGCATGAGCGTCAGGAGCAAACGTGGGGCAGCGGACCGTCACCGTCAAGAGCCGCTTTGTCACACGCCGCTCCCTCTGACTCAAAGCGGCTGCCCCTCCGGGGGCTGCCGGTGTCTTCAAGCCGAAACGGGGTGGCACCGTGCAGAAGCCCCGTCCGGTCGGGTAGTTACTGACTCTCCCGACGACCGCCACGGAGGAAACCATGGCACTGCGACGGCTCCGCTGGCCCGTGTTGCTCGGCAGTCTCCTGCTGCTCGCGCAGGCGGGGTGTACGTCCGGTGGCCGGGACGCGCGTGGCGAGGGAGAGCTGACGGTGTGGCTCACGGTCGACGCCCGGGAGAGCTGGCCCGAGCTGGTGGCCTCGGCCAACGCCCGCTTCGCCGAGAAGCACCCCGGAACCGAGGTGAAGGTCCAGTACCAGCAGTGGACCAGCAAGAACCAGAAGCTCGACGCCGTACTCGCCGGCCGGGACGTCCCCGACGTGGTGGAGATGGGCAACAGCGAGACCACCAACTACATCGTCAACGGCGCCTTCGCCCCGCTCGACCCGAAGCGGTTCGACCGGTCACGGCAGTGGCTCGGCGCGCTGGCGGACGCGTGCCGGATGGACGGCAAGACCTACTGCGTGCCGTACTACGCGGGCGCCCGCGTGGGCATCTACCGGACCGACTACTTCAAGCGGGCCGGCGTCAGCCGGGCGCCCCGCACCTACCCGGAGCTGCTCGCGGCCCTCGACGACCTGAAGAAGGAGTACGGGAAGGACCGCAACTTCTCCGCCTTCTACATGCCCGGCCGGTACTGGTACGCGGCCATGGCGTTCGTGAAGGACGCGGGCGGCGAGATGGCCGTCGAGAGCGACGGCCGCTGGCGGGGCGCCCTGTCCTCGCCCCGGTCCGTCGAAGGACTGACCGCCTGGCACAAGCTGCTCGACACCTATTACGTCGGCGACCGCGCCAAGGACAACGGGGACCAGCCGGCCGTCGTGGGACAGGGGCGCGTGGGCGTCTTCTACGGCAACACCTGGGAGGCCGGGGCCGCCGCCGACAGCCGCTCCGGCGGGGACCCGGCGCTGCGCGGCCGGTTCGCCACGTTCCCCTTCCCCGGCCCGTCCGGGAAGCTGCTGCCTCCCTTCCTCGGCGGGTCGACCCTGGCCGTCCCGGTGAAGTCCGGGAACCAGGAGCTGGCCGCGGAGTGGATCCGCGTCTTCACCGACCGCACCTCACAGCGCCGGCTGATCGCCGCCGACACGCTTCCCAACAACACGGTCCAGCTGCGTGATGTCGCGTCCGGCGGCATCAACGGCCCCGCCGCGCGGGCCGCCGAGCGGGGGTGGGTGACGCCCCTGGCACCCGGATGGACCGCTGTGGAGAAGTCGAACATCCTCCCGGAGATGCTGGAGACCATCGCCACCGGCAAGAAGTCGGTACGGGCCGCCGCCCTGGAGGCGGACCGCAGGATCGACGCCGTGATCAATGAGCACTGAGGCGACGAAGCCGCCGCCGGCCCGGCAGGCACCGGCCCCGGAGCCCCGCGGTGCGCGCCCGGCCGGACACCGCGGACGGCGGGCACCCGGCGGGCGCCACCGTCTGATGCCCTATCTGCTGATCGCCCCGACCGTGCTCTCCCTGGCCGTCGTGCTCGGCTATCCGCTGGTCGACATGGTCCTGCTGTCGTTCCAGGACATGACGCGCAAGGAGCTGTTCAGCGGCGCGGCCCCGCCCTGGGTGGGGTTCGACCAGTTCCGGACGGTCTTCGGCGACAGCTTCTTCTGGACCGTCGTGGCCCGCACCGCGCTCTTCACCGTCGTCTGTGTCGTCCTCACCATGCTGCTCGGTCTGTTCACCGCACTTCTGATGCGCAGGGTCTCGACGTGGGTGCGGCTGATCATGGTCTCGGTGCTGATCGCCGTATGGGCCATGCCCGTCATGGTCGCCGCGTCGGTCTTCCGCTGGCTGTTCGACGCGGACTACGGAGTCGTCAACTGGCTGCTCGGCCGGCTGCCCCTGGTGGACTTCACCAAGCACAACTGGTTCACCGACCCCTGGCAGGGATTCGCGGTCATCACCGGAGTCGTCGTCTGGGGAGCCGTACCCTTCGCGGCGGTCACCCTCCACGCCGCGCTCACCCAGGTTCCGCCGGAGCTGGAGGAGGCGGCGCTCCTCGACGGCGCACGGCCCACGCAACTGTTCCGGCACGTCACCTTCCCCGTCATCAAACCGGCCTTCGTCATGGTCACGACGTTGATGGCCATCTGGGACTTCGGCGTGTTCGGCCAGATCTGGCTGATGCGCGGCGGCCAGCCCGAGCGGGAGTACTACCTGCTGGGCGTCTACTCCTTCATCGAGTCCTTCGCCGTCAACCGCTACAGCACGGGGGCCGCGATCGCCCTGGTCACCGTGGTGCTCCTGCTCGCCGGGTCCGTCGTGTACCTACGTCAGATGCTGAAGATGGGGGAAGTCGAGTGAGCCGTCCGCTGAACCGTCGTCCGCGGCGCGGATACGACCTGCTCGGGCTGCTGGTGACGGCCGTGGCCGGATTCCCCGTCTTCTGGATGCTCCTCACGGCGTTCCGGCCCGCCTCCGAGATCCTGCGGTACCCGCCGAGCTTCTGGCCCGGCGAGCTGACCCTGGGGAACTTCACCCGGGCCATGGGGACGGAGACCTTCTGGGCCAACGCCCGGTCCAGCGCCCTCATCGGCCTGGGCACCGTCGTCGTCTCCCTCCTGATCGGCACGCTGGCCGCGTTCGCCCTCGCCCGGTTCCGCTTCGCCGGACGCAAGGCGTTCGTCCTGGTGATCCTCGGTATCCAGATGGTCCCGCTCGCCGCCCTGGTGATCCCGCTCTATCTGCTCCTCAACGAGGTCGGCCTGACGGACACCCTGAGCGGGGTGGTCCTCACGTACCTCGTCTTCATGCTGCCGTTCACCGTGTGGATGCTGCGCGGGTTCATCGCCGGTATCCCCGTGGAGCTGGAGGAGGCCGCGATGGTCGACGGGTGCGGCCGGTTCGGTGCCTTCCGGCGGATCGTCCTGCCGCTGCTCGGGCCGGGTCTCGTCGCCACGTCCGTGTACGCCATGGTCCAGGCCTGGAACGAGTACGTCCTGGTCTACGTGCTGCTGTCCAGTACGGAGAAGCAGACCCTCAGCATCTGGCTGGTCTCCTTCCAGACCGGCTTCGGCACCGACTACGGCGGACTGATGGCCGGTGCGACGCTCACCGCCCTCCCCGTCGTCGTCTTCTTCCTGATCGTCCAGCGCAAGATCGCCGCGGGACTCGCCAGCGGCGCGGTCAAGGGGTAGCCGCGGTACGGGAGCCGCGGGCCACGCCGACCGATTCCCTCGTCCACGACCATGAGGAGATCGCCATGCCGTCAGACCGTCTTGACCTGGTGTCGAAGCTGTACCAGCCCAGGGACTGGCCACGGATCCTGGAAGTCGCGTCCGGCGCCCCCTCCGCCGCCCCCCTTGTCGTGGACCTCGACCCGACGACCTTCTGCGACCTGGCCTGCCCCGAGTGCATCAGCGGCAAGCTGCTCAACCAGGGCCGCTTCACGCCCGAGAGGCTCGCCGCGCTCGCCGAGGAGCTCGTGGCCATGTCCGTACGGGCGGTGGTGCTCATCGGCGGCGGCGAACCGCTGGCCCACCGCGGCACGCGCGGGGTCCTGCGCATCCTGGGCGAGGCGGGGCTCGCTGTCGGCGTCGTCACGAACGGCACCATGATCAAGCAGAACCTGGCGGAGCTGGCGGAGTACGCCGCCTGGGTACGCGTCTCCGTCGACGCCGGTACCAGTGAGACGTACGGCGTGTTCCGCCCGGACCGCAAGGGCGGCAGCGTCTTCGACAAGGTGATCGCGAACATGCGGCTCCTTGCCGATGCCAAGCGGGGCGCCCTCGGCTACTCCTTCCTCGTGATGTCGCGGCAGCTGAAGGACGGCAGCACGGTGAGCAACCACCACGAGGTGCTCCAGGCCGCGGAGCTGGCCCACGGCATCGGATGCGACTACTTCGAGACGAAGGCCATGTTCGACGACGACCACCACGTCATCGATGTGCCACAGCAGTTGCTCGACTCCGTCGACCGTCAGCTGGAGAAGGCCGCCGGGCTGGAGAGCGAAACGTTCCAGCTCGTCAACTCCTCCACCCTGACGTCCCTCAGGACCCACGTGGGCCCGGTCCAGCCGAAGGACTACCACCGCTGCCCCGTGGCCGAATTACGCACCCTCGTCACACCGTCGGGCGTCTATGTGTGCGCGTACCACCGCGGCAACCCGCTCGCCCGGATCGGCGACGCCGTGACGGACGACCTGGCCGACATCTGGCGGGACTCCGACCGCGGCATGGTGGACCCGAGCAGGGACTGCCGCTTCCACTGCGCACGCCATCGCTCGAACCTCGAACTGGAGGAGATCGCGAAGGGCGGCGGCAGGCCCTTGCTCGCCGACGACTACGACCCGTTCATCTAGGCGCGTTCATCCAGGTAGGTCATCCAGGCGCGTTCATCCAGGCGGGTTCATCCGGCCGAGGCCGACCCGGCCGCCGCGCGGGCGGGGATCACCCGGGCCCGCGGGTGGGCCGGGCGCAGCGCGCGGCGGACCGCCTCGACGACCTCCGGCTGGTCGGCCGCCGGGCAGACGCCGACCAGCGCGCCGCCTCCGCCGGCCCCGCTCAGCTTGAGCGGCAGACCGGCGGAGCGCAGAGCCAGGTCCCGCAGCTCCTCCAGCAGAGGCGTCGACATTCCCTGGAAGTCGCGCATGGCCTCGTGTGCCCGGCTCATCGCGGCACCGACCGCGATGTGGTCGCCCGCTCCCAGCGCTTCCCACACCGCCTTCGACGCCTCGTCGGCGCGGGCCAGGTACGCGGCCAGATCCGCGTCTCCGGCGGCGAGCTGCGCCCGCACGGAGCGGATGTGCCCTCCGGTGTCCTTGCGGCTGCCGGAGTCCACGACGACGACGGCCAGGGCCTCCGGGAACTCCATGCGCTCCCGTATCGCCGGGAGCCCGCTCGCCCTGCCCTCCAGCAGCAGCGCGCCCCCTTCGACGACGGCGAGATGGTCCATGCCGCCGCCGTTGAACACCGCGAACTCGAATTCGTACGCCCACTGGGTCAGGGTGCGCACCGATATGGGCACGTCCGGCCCGCACGCGTCGGCGAAGGCGCGGAAGAGCGCCACGATCAGCGCGGTGGACGACGAGAGGCCGCTCGCGGCGGGCGCGTCGCTGCGCACCGAGACAGCCGGGGGCCGCGGGGCGAGCCCCGGCAGCCTCTCCCGCAGGAACGCCCACACCTCCGTCGGCCAACTCCCGGCGGGCTGGGGGCTCTTGGCTCCCGTGTCCGAAGGCGGCTGCTCCGGCGGGCGAACCTCCACGGTGGTCGTCAGGTCCAGTGCCAGACTCACCGCCCGGCCGCCCAGCCAGTCCAGGTCCTCGCCCGACAGACAGGCCCGGCACGGCACGACGGCGCGCACCGCCTGCTGCGCGCTCATCGGGCCTGGAACCTTCCCGTGGAGCGGAACGCGTCCAGCATGTCCAACGCCACCGCGGTCGGCGGGTGCAGAGGCCGCGGAGCGTCCCCCGGGAGGCGGAACTCCGCCTGCCGCACCTCGTCCGCGCCCGGGGACAGCTCACCGGACCAGCGCGTGGCCATGAAGCACAGGGCAAAGCAGTGGGTGACGTCCCCGTTGGGATAGGTGAGCGTGTGCACCTTCGGGTCGGAGATCGAACCGAAGGCGACCAGGTCCGCCCGTTCGACTTCAAGACCGGTCTCCTCCGCGAGTTCCCGCACGGCCGCGTCGGCGAAGTCACCGCCCTCCTCGCACGCCCCCGCCGGCAGTTCCCACACGCCGGAGTCGGCGCGCTGCTGGAACAGCACCCGCCCGGCGTCGTCGAGGAGCAGGACCTGGACGCCGGGTACGAGCAGTGGTCTGCCGCCCACCAGTTGACGCAACGACCAGATGTAGGAACCGACATAGCTCATCGCGTGTCGCCTTTCGCGTCGCCGTGACCACTCGTCAGCGAGGAGGCTGTCACGCGACCGACTCGGTCAGCCAGTCGGGGACCACGTGCGGAGTGGCGGTCAGCCACCGGACGTACCGCTCCACGCCCTCGCGCACCCCGATGCGCGCCTGCCAGCCCAGCAGGTCGCGGCAGCGCGCCGTGGAGGCGTACCCGCCGAGCGGATCGCCCTTCGGCCGCGGGGTGGTGACGCACCGGGAACCGGGGAAGTGCGGGGCGATGAGCTGGGCCACGTCACGTACGGATGTCGGCACGCCGGTGCCCACGTTGACGGTCTGTCCCGCCATCCGGTCCTCGACCAGGGCCAGGGCCGTGGCCGCGGCGACGTCGTCGACATGGACGAGGTCCCGCACCTGCGAGCCGCCCCCGTTGAGCCGCATCGGCAGTCCCGCCCGGGCGTGCATGGCCAGCCAGGGCACCATCCACGAGTGGCTGCCCGGCTTGGGGACCTGCGGGTCGCCGTAGACGGAGAAGTACCGCACCACCGCGTACTCGGTCCCGGACGAGCCGCCGAGCATCAGCCGCGTCTGGTGCTCGGCCCACAGCTTGGAGTTGGCGTACACGGACAGCGGGAACAGCTGCTGGTCCTCGTGGAACTCCTGCGGGCCCCGGGCGTCGCGCGGGCCGTCCCCGTACACCGACGCCGACGAGACGAGCACCAGTCGACGGACCCGGGAGGCGGCGGCCTGCTCCAGGACCACCTGGGTGCCCTGCACGTTCGCGCGGAAGGCGATGTCGGGCCGCTTGGTGCACGCGGCGACATCGGCGTAGGCGGCGGCGTGCACCACGTAGTCCGCGGCCCGGCACAGACGGCGCACCGCGTCCGGGTCGCAGACGTCGCCGATCACCGTCCGGGTTCCGCGCCGGGCCAGTGCGAACATCTCGTGAGTGGGTTGCGGGTAGGCGTCCATCCGGTCCAGCACGGTCACCTCGGCGCCCGCCCTGTGCAGCAGGAACACGAGACGGCTGCCGACGAGGCCACCGCCGCCGGTGACGAGCACGCGCGCGTCGCGCAGCTTCTCCAGCCGGGGTGCTGCGGGTGCCTCGGAGGCGGCGGCCGCCGTTCCGTCCAGCCCTGTGGTCATGGGTATCCCCTCGTGCGTCCGGTGTGTGCTCGGGTGCGTCCTGGGGTGCGTCCGGCCAGCATCCGTGCCGCCCGACGGCCGGTACCAGAGGGCCTTTTCGGCGCTCTTGCGGGGCCCGGGGCCTCGCCGTAATGTCCGGATCCGGCTGCGGCACCCAGGCACGGGGGACCCCCGGGACACGTGGAGGGCGCGTGACGCGTTATCGGTTGAGCGGTGTGGTGATGACCCACCCGAAGCGACGTGAAGCCGCAGAGAGACTGGCGTCGGGGGCACCGCCGGGGGCGCTCCGGGTCGTCATGGACCCCGACCCCGGAGGCACGCCCTCCGTGCTCCGTACGGCGCTGGCCGCCTGGTCCGCCATCGACGAGGGGGCCACCCACCAACTGGTCGTTCAGGACGACATGGTGCTGTCCGAATCCCTCTTCGAGCGGGCCCGGCTGGCGATCGAGGAGATGCCCGACGCGGCGCTCGCCCTGTTCGCGCTCTGGGACTCGCGCAATGGAGCCGCCGTGCGCTTGGGAGCCATGGCGGGGGCCCGGTGGGTGGGAGCGGTCAACGAGTACTTCCCGTGCGTGGCCATCATCCTGCCGCGTCGCGTCGCCGACGGGTTCGTGGAGTACGGCAGGAGCCGCCTCGGAGGCTGGCCCGACGACATCCTCATGTACCGCTACCTGCGTGGACAGGGCGTCCCCCGCTATGTCTCGGTGCCGAACCTGGCCGAGCACGAGGACCGGGGCAGCATCTCCGGCAACGCGTTCCGGGGGCCGCGCCGGTCCGTGTGCTTCCTGCCGTCGGACCGCCCCGGCAGGGAGGGCCTGCGGCTGACCGGCGTGAACGTGATCCCGTTCTTCAAGCACGGCGTCGCGCAGTGCGCCGTCCGTGTCACCGCCCCCGGTCCGCGTCGCTGGCTGCACCTCGACTGCGAGCGCTACCTCGAAGGCGCGGGCGTCCCGGCGGGCCTGCTCCGTCCGTCGCCCGGCCGGGCGGGCGCGGGCGCGGAGGCGAGCAGCGTACGAGGGACCTGGCTCACCGCCTTCACCATGGGATGGGTGGACCGGCGGGACGGACACCGGCCCGCCCCCCACGGACCGGGCGTCTCACCGGACCCCGCGGTCCTCGCCGAAGCGCTGGCGACCATCGGTCCGGGCGGCATCAGCCACACGCGGACCGAGGAGCAGATCGCGGCACGCAGGGAAGAGCTCTCTCATGTCGCCCGGGACGGCATGGAGGCGGGCCGGGAAGCAGCCGAACGCGTCTCGGCGCCGCGGACGAGCCGCCGGACGCCTCCCCAGGTGCCGTCTCGGGTGCTGTCCCGGACGCCGTCTCCGGCGGGCCGGGTCGCGGTGCTCGGAGCGGCGACTCCCCTCGGCGAACACGTCGTACGCGGGCTCGCGGACCGCGGCCACCCGGTGACGGCCGTCGCCTCGGTCCGCCCGTTCGACGAGCCCGGGTGGGGCGCCGTCGTCGACCTGAAGGGGCTCGAACCGGGCCCGCGGGGCGCCGCCGCCCGCCTGACCGTCCGGCTCCGGACCGGCCCCGACGGCACACCGCCGGCCGGCCCCGTCATGTACGTCCTCCATCCGGGCGATGTGTACGGCCCCGGCTGCTCCCGGGACACTCCGATCGGCCGCATGGTGTGGGACGCGCTGCGCAGCCGCCCCGTGGTTGTCGACGAGGATCCGGACAGCCCGCTGCACCCGCTGCATGTCGGTGATCTCACGGAAGCCGTGTCGCTGGTCCTGCGCACGCCCCCCGCCGCGCATGCCGGGCGCGTGCTCACCCTCGCCGGGCCGAAGCCGTGCACGGTCGCCGACATGGCGGAAGCGGTGTGCGGAGCGGTCCGCCCCGTGGGGATCGAGACGGTGCCCATCCGTGCGGTGGGGCCCCGTCGGCCGCTGCCCGCCGACGGGGCCCCACCGGACGGGTGGGCACCGACGACCGGCCTCCACCGCGGACTCCACAGCTTCGCCCAGTGGTTGGCCTACGAAGGAACCCAACTCGTACCGGACTGAGGGGCGGGAGCCCGGCGGTGACGGCGGCGCGTCGGCTGTCCGGGTGAACGGCACGCCGTGGCCGGGAAGGCGGGAGCCGCCGTGGAAGACATAGGTCTGGGCGCTGTCCATGCGCCCGTATTCCGATCACCGGCCGGCGTGCGGGGCGTTCCTGGGCCGGTTCGAAGGGAGCAGTACCGATGCGCAGACGACTGCTGTCCGCCGCCGCCGTGGCGGTGGCGCTGTCCGGTATATCCGCGCCGTACGCGTTCGCCGCCGGGGTGGGCGCACAGGACGAGATGTTCACGAAACGGGCCCATCAGGGCAATCTCGCGGAGATCGCGGCAGGACAGGACGCCGGGAGGAACGCCACCACCGAGTGCGTGAAACACGCCGGCGGTGTCCTGGTGCGGGACCACTCCAAGCTGGACGCGGACCTGAAGACGCTCGCCGGCAAGCTGAACGTGACGCTGCCGGGCTCCCCCTCCCCGCAGCAGAAGAAGGAGCTGGCCGCCGTACAGGCGAAAGCCGGCGGCCCGGCGTACGACGCGGCGTGGCTCACCGCCCAGGACGCCGCGCACCGCAAGACGCTCGCGCTGATCGACCAGGAGCTAAAGGCGGGCAGGAACGCCGAGGTCAAGGCCGCCGCCCGCGCCGCCCGCCCGGTCGTGGCGATGCACCTGGACATGGTCAGCGGCGGCACCTGCCACGCGGCCAAGAACGCCGGAACGGTCCGGGCCGGTGGTGGAGGCCACCTGGCCGCCGCCGAGGTCGCCCTGGCCGGCGAGGGCTCCCTGGCCGCGGCCGGGGTGCTCAGCGTGGCCGGCGGCCTCCTCGCCGCCGGAGGGGCCGCCTGGTCCTGGCGCACCCGTCACCGCTCGGCGCAGCGGCGCTGAACCATGGCACGCCACCGGTCGGCCGCCTTGCTCACGGCCGCATGCGGGCTGAGCGCGGTGGCCGTCGGGTGGCTGCTCCCGGGCACGCCGCGGACGGGCCCGCAGGACGCGGGTCCACTGCCCGCCGGCGTACAGAGCGCGGCCACCGGCACCAGTACGCCGGCCGCCTCGCCCCCGACCCACGTCCACGGGCCGAAGGGCCTCGACGCCGCCGTCGTACCGGTCGCGGCCGCGGGTGACGGGGCCCTGGCCCTGCCGGAGGGCGTGCGTACCGGCGGATGGTGGGCGCTGGGGGCCGCCGCCGGTTCCTCGAACGGCACCGTGCTGATCGCCGGACACGTCGACACCCGCGAGGACGGACTCGGGCCCTTCGCCGCTCTGCACCGGATGCCGCTGGGCGCCCGTATCGACGTGACGGGGGCCGACGACCGGGTGCGCGCGTACCGGGTCACGGCGCGGCGCACGTACCGTCAGGAACGGCTCCCCGCTGATCTCTTCACCGCCGACGGCCCCCACCGGCTGGCGCTGGTCACCTGCGCCGGGCCCTACGACAGGGCGCTCGGCCGGTACGAGCGCAATCTCGTCCTGTACACCACGCCTGTGGCCCGGACCCGAAAGCCGGTCCTCAGTGCAGGCTGGCGCCCTGCGAGCGCAGTTCACGCTGTACCGCGCTCGCCGGGACATCGCGGGGCCGTCTGCCCTGGGCGGCGGCCAGCGCCGCGCAGACGCCCGCCGCCTGGCCGGTGGCCATCGAGATCGGCATGACGCGGTACGAGGAGTGGGCGACGTGGTCGCCGGAGATGCAGCGGCCGGCCACCAGGACGCGGTCCACGTCGCGGGGGAAGAGGCAGCGCAGAGGGATGTCGTAGGACTCGCCGCGCGGGAGCCGCTTCAGTGTGGTTCCGCGGCCGCTCGGGTTGTGGATGTCCACCGGGTACGCGCCGCGGGCGATGGCGTCGTCGAACTTGCGGGCGGTCAGCACGTCGTCGCCCGTCAGCAGGTACTCACCGGTGATCCGGCGCGTCTCGCGGACGCCGACCTGGACGCCGCTCTGCACGACGTAGGAGTCGGCGAAGCCCGGTACCCGCTCCCGCAGGAAGCGGCCGATCTGCGCCATCTGGCGGTGGGCGGCGAACTCGGCGCGGGTGAGGTCCCAGACGCTGGTGCCGAGCACTTCGGTGACGCGGGTGGAGTTGACCGCGATCTCGCCGGTGTTGGGCGTGGCGAAGAAGAGGATGTCCTCGCGCGGCAGGTCCAGTTCACCGGCGTCGGTGGCGGCGCGCACCAGGTCCCACAGCCCGTGCACGCCCTTCCACTGGTCGGGGTTGGCGCGGGCGTAAGCGGTGAACTCCTCGTGGTCGAAGCGCACCATGCGGAACATCAGGGTCATGGGCTGTGTCCAGCCGTCCTCCGGCCGGCCGATGTCGTACGGGGCGCCGGCCGCCGCGGCGATGTCGCCGTCCCCGGTGCAGTCGACGATCACGTCCGCGTCCATGACCACCGGCCCCGACTTCGTCTCGAACACCGCCCGCGCGCGGTCGGGCAGGGTGAGGACGCCGGAGGCGAAGGCGTGCAGCAGCGTGCGGACCTCGTGGGTCTCCAGCAGCTCGTACACGACCAGCTTGAACAGCTCCGCGTCGAAGGGCACCGTGTAGCCGGTTTCGAGCGAGGGGCGGATCGCGGCTCCCGCGCGCACCAGTTGTTCGAGCAGGGTCCACAGCACGCCGCCGACGACCGGTTCGCCCTCGCCGTGGTCGGGCGGCAGCAGGCGTGCGGCGTCACCGGCGACGGCCTGTTTGACCTCGTTGTGGAAGCTCATCAGGGGCATGACGAGCGCCGCGGTGGCGTTGCCGCCGAGGAATCCGTACCGCTCCACGAGGACCACCTCGGCGCCCGCGTTCGCGGCCCCGATGGCCGCCCCGATACCGGCCGGCCCACCGCCGATCACCAGCACCTGGGTGGTACCCGCGTGCAGAGCCTGGCGCGGGGGAAGCTCCACGCTCCGGGGAACGCGGGGCGGCATCAGATGGGACACGGTTCCTCCCTGAGGGGACCGGGTGCGGTGCTGTCGAGGTAGGCGAGGAACCGGTCGGCGGTCCGGGCGGCCCGCAGCCGCAGCGTCTGCGTCCGGGCGGACATGTGCGCCATGCGGGCGGGCCGCTCGTCCCACAGCCGGTCGACCTCCGCCAGGAGCTGGCCCGTGTTCTCCCTGACCACGCCGCGCAGGGCGGGCGCGCCGACCTGCTGGGCGAAGTCGAAGACCTTGCCCGCGTAGGGCAGGGGCAGCAGGGGGATGTCGGCGAGCGCGGCGAAGATCAGGAAGTGCAGCCTCATGCCGATGGCCAGGTCAAGGCGCGCGACGATGTCGAGCACCTGCTGCGGGCGGTAGTTCCCGTGCAGCACCGTGCAGCGGTCGGCGTCCGCCATGTGGGAGACCACCGCGTGGGCGTGCCGGATGTCGTCGCGTTCCATCGGGACGAAGACGACGTGCGCGTCCAGCCTGCGTACGAGGAAGTCGCCCACGTTGGCGAGCAGCTGGTGGTAGCCCTCCTCGTCGAGGTGCTCGGCGGCACGGCCGGGCTCCCGCACGCTCATCCCCGCGAGACGCACTCCGGGGGGAACCGCCTCGGCGCGCAGGAGTTCTCCGCCGCCGCCTCCCGGTTCGAGCAGCAGCGCCGGGTCGGCGGTGACCGAGACCGGCCGGGAGAGCCCGGCCTCCTCCAGCACGAGCTTGGACTCCTCGTCGCGCACCGTGACCTCGGCCGCGTCGCAGAGCGTCGTACGGACCCACGCGCAGTCCGCCTCGTCGGTGAGCGGCCCGGCGCCCACGGCGTAGGTGAAGACCGGGACGCCGAGGTCCTGGGCGGTCCTGGCCAGCCGCAGATAGCGGCGCGCCTCGGTGTCGTAGAGGATTCCGCCGCCGCCGAGCACGAGCACGCTGAGGCGGCGCAGGTGCTCGGAGATCCACTCCCGGCACACGCCTTCCCAGCCGACGACCTCGACGTCCGGGTGGGCGACGCGGCTGTACTCGGGGGTGCGCGAGAAGAGCACGACATCGACGTCCGGACGCCCGGCGCGGATGCGGTCGAGCATGGCGGTGAGGATCGCCTCGTCCCCCACGTTCCGCCCGCCGTAGGATCCGAGCACCCCTACGGTCACAGAGTTTCGGTCACCCATGATCGGCCCCTAGCGTGATTCAGCGGGCTCTAGACCATTTCACCGGATAGGTGACATTTACGCCTCTCCAGAGCGCGGAATGCCCGGCCGGCCTGCTGGCGCCCCAGCAGGCGGACCGGGCATTCGCTCACGCCCGTACCGGGCGTACGGTCAGTCGTCGAGCAGGATGCGGAACCGGGTGAGGTCGCCGTGCGTGGTGACCTCGGCCTGGCCCTCGGCCTCGCGGTACTTGCCCGTGCCGCCGGTGACCTTCGAGAGCCCGCCGTGCGGAGCGGGACCGACGTGGTCGATGGTGTCGCTCAGGCTGATGCCGCCCTTGTCGGTCCGCAGCACCCGCTGGCACATGGCGACGTACCCGTGGCGCCGCACGTCGACCACGCTGCACTGGGCCGAGGCGTCGCCGATCTTCTTTCCGGGCCGTCCGTGGTGGTTGGTGTACAGGTGGGAGTGGACGGTCCAGTCGACGCCGACGTGCGGATGGTCCGGCCTGCTGTCCGACTGCTTGACCGCCAGCCAGTCGAGCACCTGCACGCTCTCCTTGGAGCTTTCCTTGGGCTCGGGCCGGGGGGCCGCCTCGGCGGCGCAGGTCAGGGCGGTGCCTGCCAGCACCGCGGAAGCGGCGGTGAGCACGCCGGCGCGGAGCAGCCGGGTGCGAGAACGGGTACGCGACAAGGGGAACCTCCAGGGTGTGAGGGAGTTGGAACCAGCTCACCTCAACTCCGTGGGCGGCCGCAGGCAACGACACAGGACCGGGGAGTCACCCGCCTGGTCGCGCGGTGTCACCCTGTCAGCAGGCGGCGGCCGGTCGGATGGGCGGGCGCGGAGTGGGCAGGCCGTCCACGTGAGGAACCACATGAGCGACCGCAGACCACCGTCCCCCGCCACACCCCACCTCGACGCCGCGGCCATGGCCCGCCTCGTCCCGATGTCCGCCGCGATCGACGCGCTGGAAGCGGTCCTCGCGTCGGGCCTCGACCCGGAAGCGGAGCCCGCGCGCGGTGTCGTGGAGGTGCCCGGCGGCCAGCTGCTCCTGATGCCGTCGGCCACCGCCTCGTACACCGGCGTCAAGATCGCCACGGTCATACCGGCCAACCCCGGCCGTGGCCTGCCCCGCGTCCAGGGCCTGTACGTCCTGCTGGACGGGGCGACGCACGCGCCCCTGGCGCTGCTGGACGGCATCGCGCTGACCTCGCTGCGCACCCCCGCGGTGTCCGGGGTCGCGATCAGGCACCTGGCGGTCCCCCGGGCGCGCCGGCTGCTGGTCTTCGGGACGGGGCCGCAGGCGTGGGGTCATGTGGAGGCGGTGCGCGCGGTGCGGCCCTCCCTGCTCCACGTCGACGTGGTCGGCCGGGACGCGGACCGGGTGGCCGCCTTCGTCGACCGCTGCCGCGCCGCGGGCCTGACGACGGCCGCCGCGGGCCCCGAGGACGTGGCTCACGCGGACGTGGTCTGCTGCTGCACCACGGCGCGCACCCCGCTCTTCGACAGCGCCCTGCTTCCCGAGCACGCGACGGTCGCAGCGGTCGGCTCCCACGAACCCGGCGCCCGCGAGGTCGACGCCTCTCTCGTGGGCCGTGCCACGGTGGTGGCGGAGTCCCGCGAGGTGGCGGCGCGGGAGTGCGGCGACCTGATCCTCGCGGCCGCCGAAGGCACCTGCGACCTGGCCTCGCCGCACACGCTGGCGGCCCTCGTCCGGGGCGCGGTGAAGCCCCGTGAGGGACGGCCGCGGCTGTTCAAGTCGGCGGGGATGGCCTGGGAGGACCTGGGGGTCGCGGCCGCCGTGTACGAAAGGTGGGTCGCCACCGGGTGAGCCGGGTCCCGCGCGGCGGGGTGCGGGGCGGTGCGGTCGTCAGGGCGTCGTCGTCGAGACCAAGTACACCATCGGGTGCTCGGGGTTCGCGCGGTCCACCACGATGTCCTGCGTCGGCCTCGGGTCCTTGCGTTCATGGGTGAGGCCCGACCACGGGCCCCGGCCCGTGAACTCCCAGCCGACGACGTTCCGGTCGCGCTTGCTGATGGTGAGGTCGTTCGGCTTGAGCGCGCTCGTCGTCGTGCCGATCTGCTTGAGGAACTTGTCCAGGCCCTTGTTGCTCGTGAGGAACTGGACGTACAGGCGGCTGGTGCGCCAGTTGTTCGTCTCGTAGTAGGCGACCTCCGCCGAGTACGGCGGGACCGGCACGTCGTACAGGCGGCGCTGCACCCTGGAGGGCCAGCCTTCGGTGAGGCCGGTCGCGGAGTACTTGTCCTCCTTGTCGCGGCCGCTGTTGCGGCTCTGGTTCGCGGAGATCACGAGGTACCCGGCGGGGACGCCGATCAGCAGCACGATGATCGTCGCTGTCAGCCAGCGGCGGCGGATCATGTGGCGGCGGTCCTCGGTCCTGTCTCCGTCGCGGCCCGGCTCGGGCGCGCCGGGGAACTCCGGGGACGAGGGCTGGCGGGGGACGGTCATCTACGGGGTTCCCTGCGAAGTGCGGTCGTTGGAGCGGCGGGCCTCGACGTAACGCTCGTAGCGTTCGTAGCGCTCCACGCGGCGGCGGTTGGCGCGGCGGAAGCGGCGGGCGACCAGGCGGGCCAGGTCGGCGGCGCCCACCATGCCCGCCTCGGGGCCCAGCTGGGCGCGGGCGATGCGGGCCTCGGGGCGGTAGCCGCGGCCGGTGAGGTGGCGGCGGAACGCGTCGCGGGCCGGGCCGATCAGGAGGTCGTCGGCCGCGCTGACGCCGCCGCCGATCACGAAGCAGGAGGGGTCGAGGGCGGCGGCGAGGTTGGCGATGCCGACGCCGAGCCACTGGCCGATGTCCTGGAGCAGCTCGACGCACATCGCGTCGCCCTCGCGGGCCAGCTCCGTGATGAGCGGCCCGGTGATGTCCGGGACGTTGCCCTTGACGCGTTCGATGATGCTGTACGCCACCGGGGAGTCGGCGGCGGCCAGCTCGCGGGCCTCGCGGACCAGCGCGTTGCCCGAGCTGTACTGCTCCCAGCAGCCGCGGTTGCCGCACGGGCAGCGGTGGCCGCCGGGGACGACCTGCATATGGCCGAACTCGCCGGCGACGCCGAACTTGCCGCGCTTGACCTGGCCGTCCTCCAGGATCGCGCCGCCGATGCCGGTGCCCAGCGTGATCATGACCAGGTGGTCCTCGCCGCGGGCCGCGCCGAAGCGCCACTCCGCCCACGCGGCGGTGTTCGCGTCGTTGTCGACGAGCACGGGGACCGCGAGGCGGCCCGAGATGCGGTCGCGGAGCGGTTCGTTGCGCCAGGACAGGTGCGGGGCGAACAGGACGCGGTTGCGCTCCGCGTCCACCCAGCCCGCCGCGCCGATGCCGACCGCGTGGACGTCGTGGCGGTCGGAGAGGTCCAGGACCAGCTCGACGATGGTGTCCTCGACGACGCGCGGGCTCTTCGACTTGTCCGGGGTCTCCGTGCGGAGCGTCTCCAGGATGTTGCCGTCGGCGTCGACGACGCCCGCCATCACCTTCGTGCCCCCGATGTCGATGCCGACGGTGGGGACGCGGGGCGCCGTCAGATGGGACCGGCGCTCCCGCGTGCCCACGGTTCGCAGGACGGTGGCTCGGGCGGAGCCGCGGTGCGCGAGGTCGCGGTAGGTGCTCATTGCGGCGATTCTGCCTCACGCTCGCGGGGGCGCGCACAACGGGGACCCGCGGCTCGGGTGCCCCGCAGCTCGGCGCGCCCCGCAGCTCGGCGCGCCCCGCTACGGGGTGCGGTCCGTCTCCAGTTCGTGGCGGAGGTCGTCCAGTTCGCTGCCGCCCGCCATCTGGCGGGTCAGTTCGTCGAGGGTGATCTCGTCGCGGGCGTAGCTGCCGGACATCGCGCCCCTCTTGAGGAGGACGAAGCGGTTGCCGACCAGGTACGCGTGGTGCGGGTTGTGGGTGATCAAGACCACTCCGAGGCCCGCGTCCCGCGCCGCGGCGACGTACTTCAGGACGACGCCCGACTGCTTGACGCCGAGCGCCGCCGTCGGCTCGTCAAGGACGAGGACCTTCGCGCCGAAGTAAACGGCGCGCGCGATCGCCACGCACTGGCGTTCGCCGCCCGACAGCGTGCCGATGGGCTGGTCCACGTCGCGCAGGTCGATGCCCATGCGGAGCAGCTCCGCGCGGGTCGTCTCGCGCATGAGGTCGACGTCCATGCGCTTGAAGGGGCCGACGCCCTTCGTCGGCTCGGAGCCGAGGAAGAAGTTCCGCCAGACCGGCATCAGCGGGACCACGGCGAGGTCCTGGTAGACCGTGGCGATGCCGCGGTCCAGTGCCTCGCGCGGCGAGCCGAGCCGCGCGTCCTCACCCTCGATGCGGAAGCCGCCCGTGTCGTGCTGGTGCAGACCCGCGATGATCTTGATGAGGGTGGACTTGCCCGCGCCGTTGTCGCCGAGCACGCAGGAGATCTCCCCGGCGTGGACCACGAGGGACACGCCTTCGAGGGCGCGGACGTTGCCGTAGTACTTGCTGACGTCGTCGAGTTCGACGAGCGGGTCGCGCTCCCCCGCCGCCGGTGCCGCGTCCGCCTTGGTCGTGTCCGTGGTCACTTCGTCGCCTCCGCGCGCTTGCGGACCCAGTGGTTGAGCAGGGTGGCCAGGAGCAGCATCACTCCGAGGAAGAACTTGAACCAGTCGGAGTTCCACTCGGCGAACACGATGCCCTTGCTGACCATGCCGAAGATCAGCGCGCCGACGGCCGCGCCGACCGCGGAGCCGTAGCCGCCGGTGATCAGGCAGCCGCCGATGACGGCCGCGACGATGTAGATCAGTTCGTTGCCGACGCCCTCGCCGGACTGCACGGTGTCGTACGAGAACAGCAGGTGCTGGCCGGAGATCCAGGCGCCGAAGGCGACGCCCATATAGAGGCCGATCTTGGTCGCGGCGACCGGGACGCCGACCGCGCGGGCCGCGTCCTCGCCGCCGCCGACCGCGAAGATCCAGTTGCCGACGCGCGTACGCAGCAGGACCCAGGTGGCGACCGCGATCAGGGCGAGCCACCAGACGATGGTGATCTTGTAGTCGACGCCGCCGATGGAGATCGTCGAGGCGAAGACCTCCTTCGCGGAGGAGAAGCCCTCCATGTCGGCGATCGACTTGGTGGAGACCGTGCCGCTGATCAGCTTGGTGAAGCCGAGGTTCATGCCGGTCAGCATCAGGAACGTACCGAGCGTGATGATGAAGCTCGGCGGGTCGGTGCGGGTGAGCATGACGCCGTTGAAGACGCCGAACGCGAGGGTGGCGACGAGGGAGACGAGCACGCCGACCCAGACGTTCGCCGTCATCTGGTAGCTGAACATCGAGGAGATCAGCGCGGAGGTCGTCACCATGACGCCCGCCGACAGGTCGAACTCGCCGCCGATCATCAGGAGCGCGACGGGCACCGCCATGATGCCGATGGTCGAGCCGGCGTACAGCACCGTGGCGAGGCTGTTGGCCTGCAGGAAGCTGTCCGCGACGACGGCGAAGAAGACGAAGACGGCGATGGCGCCGACGACCGAGCCCAGCTCGGGGCGGCCCATCAGCTTCTTCAGCGGCGAGGTCTTCAGGAGGCGCTCGTCGCTCTTGGTCCGCGGAGCCGGCGCCGGGGCTGTGGCGGTCATCGGGTCCCTCGCTTCGCGTATTCCTCGAGTTCGGCGGCCTGGTCCTTGGTGACGATCTGGGGTCCGGTCAGGACCGGCTTGCCGCCGCCGAGCACGTCGGCGTTGTACTTGTACAGCCAGAGCAGGTCCACGGCCTGGTAGCCCTGGAGGTAGGGCTGCTGGTCGACGGCGAAGCCGAGGGAGCCGGACTTCAGACCGGCGGCGACCTTCTCGTTCAGGTCGAACGTGTCGATCTCCGCCTTGCTGCCCGCGCCCTCCTTCGCCTTCACGGCGGTGTCCGCGAAGGGCGCGCCGAGCGTGACGACCGCGTCGATCGACTTGTCGGTCTGGAGGCGGGCCTCGATGGAGGACTGCACGTCGGGCATGTTGGTGCCGGTCACGTACAGGTTCTGCAGTTTGCCGTCGAAGGTCTTCTTGGCGCCGTCGCAGCGCTGCTCATGGCCGACGTTGCCCTGCTCGTGCAGGATGCACAGCGCCTTCTTCCTGCCGCGCCTGTTGAGCTCCTCGCCGACAGCCTCGCCCGCGATCGTCTCGTCCTGGCCTACGTGGGTGAGCGCGCCGAACTCCTTGGACTCCGCGGAGCCGGAGTTCACCGTGATCACCGGGATGCCGGCCTTCCGGGCGCGGGCCAGGGCGCCCTTCATCGCGTCGGGCTTGGCCAGCGTGACGATGATCCCGTCGACCTTCTTGTCGATGTAGGAGTCCACGAGCTGGGCCTGCTGCTGGGCCTCGTCGTCATGGGCGTACAGGAACTTGATGTTGTCCTTGACGGCCGCCTGCTCGGCGCCGCTCTGGACGATGTCCCAGAACGTGTCGCCGTCGCCCGAGTGCGTCACCATGCCGAAGGTCCAGCGCGGCGTGTCCACCGCCGCCTTCCCCTGGGCCGTCGCCGCCTTGCGGGCGTCCTCGGCGCGCTTGCCGCCCGTGCTGCTGCACCCCACGAGGGACGCTCCGAGCACCGCCACCAGCACGGCGCCCACCGCGCGTACCCCTGTCTGAACCCTTGCCACGACGCCGTGCCCTTCTTGTTCTGCTCCTCGGTGCGGCCGGTCCGGATCCCCGGCCCCAGCCGCCCAAGTATCGACCACTCGGATCACGCATGCGTTCATCGGGTACCGCGGGCCGTGTACTTCTCCAGCTTCGGCACGTCCTTCGCGGTGACGATCGCGGGGCCGGTGAGGACGGGTTTGCCGCCGCCGAGGACGTTGGCGTTGTACTTGTAGAGCCAGAGCAGGTCCACGGCCTGGTAGCCCTGGAGGTAGGGCTGCTGGTCGACGGCGAACCCGACCTCCTTGACCTTGAGGCGCTTGACGACCTCGGCGTTCAGGTCGAACGTGACGACCTCCGCCTTCCCGGCCGCGTCCCCGGCGTCCTCCTTGGCCTTCACCGAGACGGCGGCGATGGGCGCGCCGAGCGTGACGACGGCGTCGATGTCCTTGGTGGCCTGGAGCTTCGCGCTGACGGACGACTGGGCGCCGGGCGCGTTGGTGCCCTCGACGTTCAGGTTCTCGACCGAGCCCTCGAAGGTCTTCTTGACGCCCGCGCAGCGCTGTTCGAGGGAGACGTTGCCCTGTTCGTGGATGACGCAGAGCGCCTTCTCCTTGCCGCGCCTGTTCAGCTCCTCGCCGACGGCCTCGCCGGCCACGGACTCGTCCTGTCCGATATGGCCGAGCGCGCCGGACTTCGCCGAGAACTCGCCCCCGGAGTTGATGGTGACGACCGGTATCCCCGCGTCCGCCGCCTTGGCGAGCACGCTCTTCATCGCCTCGGGCTTGGCCAGGGTCACGACGATCCCGTCGACCTTCTTGTCGACGAACGACTGGACCAGTTCGGCCTGGCCCTTGGCCTCTTTGTCGTTGGCGTAGAGGAACTCGACGTTGTCCTTGTGCGCTGCCTGCTCGGCGCCGCTCTGGACGATGTCCCAGAACGTGTCGCCCTCACCGGAGTGGGTGACCATGGCGATCTTGAGGCGGGGCGTGCCGACGCCCTTGCCGCCGCCCGAGCCGTCCCCCGACTTGTCCTCGTCGTCCTTGCCGCCGGAGCTGCTGCACCCCGCGAGCGCGATCACCGCGGTCGCGATGAGGGCCGCGGCCGTACGGGGTGCTGTACGGGCTGTGCGCATGGGACCACCTCTTCTCCCGGCCGCCCGAATGCGGCTGGGGGAGTTCTAGCGGCGGGCGCGCGGCAGCGTCAATGGCTTTGTCAGAACATTCTGACGACCGTGAGCGGACTTGGGACCTGCGGCGGACCTACGGCCGTACGAGGAGCTGGAACTCGAAGGAGTAGCGCGAGGCCCGGTACACGTGCGCGCCGAGCTCGACCGGGCGCCCCGTGTCGTCGAAGGTCGTGCGCCGCATCGTGAGCAGCGGGGCTCCGGCGGGTTCGGCGAGGCGCTCCCCCTCGTCGGCGGTGGCGGCGCGGGCGCCGACGGACTGGCGGGCGCTGTGCAGGGTGAGACCCGTGGCGCGCATGAGGCGGTAGAGCCCGGTGGCCTCAAGGCGCTCGGTGTCGAGGTCGAGGAGGCCCACCGGAAGGTGGTTGGTGAGGTACGCCATCGGCTCGCCGTGGGCCAGGCGCAGCCGCTCGACGCGGTGCACCTCGTCGCCCTCGGCGACGCCGAGCGCGGCCGCCACCTCGGCGGACGCGGGCTCCAGGGCGTTGTGCAGGACGCGGGTCCCGGGGCGCTGGCCCGCCGCCTCCAGGTCGTCGTAGAGGCTGCTGAGCTCCAGGGGGCGCTTGACCTGGCTGTGCACGACCTGCGTACCGACGCCCCTGCGCCGCACGAGCAGGCCCTTGTCGACGAGGGACTGGATGGCCTGGCGGACGGTGGGCCGGGAGAGGCCGAGCCGTCCGGCGAGCTGGATCTCGTTGCCGAGGAGGCTGCCGGGGGTGAGGGCGCCGCGCTCGATCGCCGCCTCCAGCTGCTGGGCCAGCTGGAAGTAGAGCGGGACCGGGCTGCTGCGGTCGACGCCGAGCCGGAGGGTCAGGGCGGGGTCGTCGACCCGCTTGTCCTGAGCTGGTTTGGCGACTGGTTTGGACACGGCCCGAGCGTAGTGCCGGGAGATGATGACGGGAAGTTGTGAAGTCCTGTTGTCCGGACAGCGTGGTTGTCGGCCAGTACCTTTGTCCGGACAAAGGATTGACACCGTGGGGTGGGCATGGCGAGGGTGGGTCCATGCGCATCGGACTGATCGGAACGGGCCGTATCGGCACATTTCACTCGGCGGCCCTGAGTCGTCACCCCGACGTGACGTCGCTCGTCGTCGCCGACGCGGACCCGGTGCGGGCCGCCGACCTCGCGGCGCGGACGGGGGCGGTGCCCGCGCCCTCGGTGGACGACGTCTTCACCATCGGGGTGGACGCCGTGGTGGTCACGGCGGCGACCTCGGCACACGCCGAACTCATCGGCAGGGCGGCGCGGGCCGGGCTCCCGGTCTTCTGCGAGAAGCCCATCGCGCTCGGCCTGCCGGGCACGCTGGCCGCGCTCGCCGAGGTGGAGGCCGCGGGCACGGTGCTGCAACTGGGCTTCCAGCGGCGCTTCGACGCGGGGTACTCGGCGGCGCGCGATGCCGTGCGGGCCGGCCGGCTCGGGCGGCTGCACACCGTGCGCGCGATGACCTCGGACCCGGCGCCGCCCCCGGCCGCGTATCTGCCGCTGTCCGGCGGGCTCTACCGCGACTGCCTGGTCCACGACTTCGACGTGCTGCGGTGGGTGACGGGGCGCGAGGTCACCGAGGTGTACGCGACCGGGTCCGACGCGGGCCCCGCGATGTTCCGCGAGGCGGGCGACGTCGGCACGGCGGCGGCGGTCCTCACCCTCGACGACGGCACGCTCGCCACGGCGACGGCGACCCGCTGCAACGGCGCGGGCTACGACGTACGCATGGAACTGGCCGGGGAACGGGACCAGTTGGCGGTCGGCCTGGACGACCGCACGCCCCTCACCTCGACAGAACCGGCCGGTCCGCCCGCGCCCGTCAAGCCCTGGCCCGGCTTCCTGGAGCGCTTCGCCCCCGCGTACGAGGCGGAGCTAGCGGCGTTCGTCGAGGTCGTACGAGGGGAGCGGGAGAACCCCTGCGACGGCCGTGAGGCGCTGCACGCGCTGCGGATCGCGGAGGCGTGCGAACTGTCGCGGCGGGAGCGGCGGTTGGTGCGGATGTCCGAGATCCCCGCGGGCTGATGCGCCCCGCCAGGGCGGACCGCCCGGTGGCGTCAGGTGTCGAGGCGTTCCGTATACGCCTCGGTCGACGGGAGGGCGGCGGGGCTCGTCATGCCCGCCGACCAGAATCCGCCGGTGCCGGGAACGGCCGTCACATCGTTGAGGTAGGGAGCCGTCGCCGGGCCCGCCGGGCCTCGGACGACGGTCCAGCCGTCGCCGTCGCGGCGCAGATACGTACTGCGGCTCTGGTCCTGGTAATTCCACCCCGATATCCAGGCGGCGCGGCCCCGCGCGTCACCCGCGATCCCGGACAGCGATCCGAGGGTGAAGCCCGCCTCGGCCCGGGTCCACGCCGTGCCGTCCCAGTGGGCCAGGGCGGGATTGCCGGGACGTCCCGGTGGTCCCCCGACACCGGCCTCGGTGCCCACGGCCCATACGTCGTCCGCGGCGGCCGCGTGCAGGTCGCCGATGCCGAGGCGGCCGCCCGCGATCGGGGGCAGGACCGTCCAGGACCCGTTCCAGCGGGCCACGAGCCCCCTCCAGCCGCCGCCGTACGCCTGGTCACCGCTCACCCAGACCTCGTCCGCTGTGCGCACGACGACCCGGTACAGGTTGGCGCTCGCGACGGGCAGCGGGTCCAGCCACCGCCACCGCCGCCCGTCCCCCATCAGCAGCCGGACCGCGCCGCCCCGGCTGCCGCAGATCCACACCCGCCGGTCGGGGCCGACCGCCACCGCTTCCAGCCTGACGCCCGGCTCGCCCCTGCCCGGGAACGTGGCCTCGCGCCAGGTGGTTCGGTCCCAGCGCAGCAGCGGGCTCGCGTTCCCCGCGGGCAGACCCACGCTCCACGCCGCGGTGGAGCAGACGCCCGCGACGTCGCTCAGCCGGCCCGTGTAGTCCAGGCGCGACAGGTCGGTCTTCGACCAGGAGCTGCCGTTCCAGAACATGGCCAGTGCCCGCGCCTGCGACGACACGGTGAGGTTCTCCTCGCCGACGGCCCAGGCCAGTTCCGGCCCGGCCGCGGCGATGCCGCGCAGCTGTGCGGCCGGGGTGCTGCCGGGCGTCGGGACGGCCCGCCACTCCTGCGCGCCTCGCCCGGCCCCGGACCGGGGCGCCGGCGCGTCGGCCCGGACAGGGCCCGAACCGAGGGTGACCCCTGAGAGTGCGCCGATCGTCCCCGCCACAAATCCTCTTCGTCTCACCGCTGGTCCCTTCCACTCGGGTGGGCACTCGGGTAGTTCTCAGCCAGGAGGAACCACCGTGAACCAGCGAGGCGCGGAGGACTAGCCACACACGTGACAAACACGGAGGACACGCAGGACGCGCAGGACGCGGGTGCTCAACCTTCCCTGTCCTCGTCCAGCAGCCCCGCGTCATGCGCCAACAGGGCGATCTGCACACGGTTGTTGAGGTCCAGCTTCGTCAGGATGCGGGACACGTGCGCCTTCACCGTGGCCACGCTCAGGAACAGCTGCGCCGCGATGTCCGCGTTCGAGCCGCCCCGGCCCACCGCCACGGCGACCTCGCGTTCGCGCTCGCCGAGCGTGTCGAGCCGGGACAGCGCGCGGCGCCTGCGGTCCAGTTGGGGGTTGTCGCCCGTCACTCGGGTGATCAGCTGCTGGGTCACCGACGGGGAGAGGACGGGCTCACCCGCGGCGACCGCGCGGACCGCCGCGACGATCTCCGAGGGCGCCGTGTCCTTCAGGACGAACCCGGCCGCGCCCGCCCGCAGGGCCCGTAGGACCTGTTCGTCGGCGTGGAACGTGGTGAGGACGATGACCTCGGGCGCGTCGGGGCGCTTGCGCAGCGCCTCCGTGGCGGCGAGGCCGTCCATCGTGGGCATGCGGATGTCCATCAGGACGACGTGCGGCCGGACTTCACCGACCAGCGGGGCGACCTCGGTGCCGTCGCCCGCCTCGCCGACGATCTCGATGTCGTCCGCGCCGCCGAGCATGAAGGAGAGCCCGGCGCGCACCAGCGGGTCGTCGTCGACGAGCAGCAGCCTGATCGGTTTCATGACGCCCACGGTAGCCAGGCCTCCAGGTGGAATCCGCCGTCGGGCCCGGGTCCGTGGGCGAGGCTGCCGCCCGCGAGGTGGGCGCGTTCGGTGAGTCCGATCAGGCCCTGCCCGGAGCCGGGCACCTTCGGTACGTCGCCGGGCGGCGCGGGGTTGCGTACGGCGATCGTCAGGCCCTCGCCGGGCGCGCCCGCGACGCTGACGGTGACCTCGGCGCCGGGGGCGTGCTTGCGGGCGTTGGTCAGGGCTTCCTGCGCGATGCGGTACGCGGTGCGGCCGAGGGCTGCGGGCACGGCCTCGGGGTCCGTGACGCGGCTGTCGAGGACGACCTTCATGCCCGCCTCGCGGGACTCGGCGACCAGCGCGTCCAGGGCGGCGAGCGTGGGCTGCGGGCGGCCCGGGGCGTCCGCGTCGCCGCCGCGCAGGACGCCGATCACCTGGCGCAGGTCCTGGAGGGCCTCGTGGGCGCTCTCCCGGATGACGCCCGCGGCGCGGACGATCTCCGCGCGGGGCGCGTCGGGGCGGAACTCCAGGGCACCCGCGTGGACGCTGAGCAGGGTGAGGCGGTGCGCGAGCACGTCGTGCATCTCGCGGGCGATGGCCTCGCGGGCGAGCCGCTGGGCCTGTTCGGCGCGGAGCGCGGCCTCGTTCTCGGCGCGGACGGCGCGGTCGCGCAGGCTGAGCAGGAGCTCGCGGCGGGAGCGCACGAACATGCCCCAGCCGATGACCGCCACGGTGATCAGCACCCCGAAGGCGATGGAGACCGCGTACGGCATGTCGGCATCGGGCCGCATCCAGTACGCGAAGGGGATCACCGCGATCGAGGCCCCGCCGATCCACGCGACGTAGCGGAAGGGACGGTGCACGGCGAGGGTGAAGATGGCGACGGCCGCCGCGCCGCCCGCCGTGTCCGAGGCCATGCCGACCGGCACCATCGCGACGGCGAAGCCGACCGGCCAGCGTCTGCGCAGCCAGACGGCGGCGCAGGCGAGGGCCCCGAGGACCTGGTCGAACTCCGCGAGGCCCTGGGAGATGTGCGGGTTGGCGCTGATCGCGTCGGCGCCGGTCATCCCGATGAGGACGGCCGCGGCGAAGCAGGTGAAGTCGGCGAACCAGTCGCGCACGGTCCGCCGCGGCCTGCGCCCCGCCCGGCCCGGGTCGAACCCCGGGTCGAACTCCCGCGCGATGGCGGAGGGCAACGCCCACGGCCGTGTGTCCTCAGTACCGCTCATGGTCGACAAATCTACGCACCGGTGGCGGCCCGGGACGGCCCTGGACGGCCCGCGCACCTGATCGTCTACGAAAGTCGCGCGGGCCCTCGACTTTCGGACCTGCCCGCCGAGCACATCCTCGTCCCGCGGCGGATGTGCGCGCAGAGGGCGCGGGGCGAGGATCTCCCCCATGAAACGGCTACTGGAATTTCTCGGTGTCATCCTGCTGATCCAGGGCGCCGGTGGCGTGGTCCACGAAGTCACCGACGAGCGGCACGGCTGGGGCCTGCTGCGGCGCTTCGGCCTCCTCGACGACTACGGGCTCTACGCGAGCATCGCGATGATCGTGCTGGCGATCGCGCTGTTCGCCGCCGCGGAGAGCCGCGGAGCGGTCAGCGGTCGCGGTCGGTGACTGCCGTACGTCCTTGACGACCGCGTCCGTTTACCGCCAGCCCCCGCCCTCGCGAACGTCTTTCATTGAACCCGCAAGCACTTACCGCCCAGAGCGGCGGATATGCGGATATCCCGATAAAGACGCGGAAGAGGTACGGACATGTCTACTCTCACCGGCAGGACGGCCCTGGTCACCGGCGGCAGCCGCGGCATGGGCGCGGCGATCGCGCTGCGCCTGGCCCAGGAGGGCGCGGACGTGGCGATCACCTACGTCCACAGTGAGGCGGCGGCCCACGAGGTCGTCGCGAAGATCGAGTCCATGGGGCGGCGCGGCATCGCCGTCCGGGCGGACGCGGCCGACCCGGGGGACGCCGCGGGCGCGGTGGAGCGCGCGGCCGACGACCTGGGCGGCCTGGACATCCTGGTGAACAACGCGGGCATCGGAGTCCTCGGCCCCATCGGCGACTTGACGCTCGCCGATGTCGACCGGGTTCTGGCGGTCAACGTACGAGGGGTCTTCCTGGCCTCCCAGGCGGCGGCCGGACGGCTCCGCGACGGCGGCCGGATCATCACCATCGGCAGCTGCATGGCGCAGCGGGTGCCGGGCCCCGGCGGCACGCTCTACGCGACGAGCAAGGCGGCGCTGATCGGCCTCAACAAGGCGCTGGCGAGGGAGTTGGGCGGGCGCCGGATCACGGCGAACCTGGTCCAGCCGGGTCCGATCGACACGGACATGAACCCGGCGGGCGGCCCCTTCGCCGACGGGCAGAGCGCCATGACGGCGCTCGGCCGCTTCGGCTCCGCCGACGAGGTGGCGTCCCTGGTCGGCTATCTCGCCGGGGACGACGCCGCGTACGTCACCGGTACCGAGCTGTCGGTCGACGGCGGCCACGCCGCCTGACGTGCCCGGGACATGGGTGCGGGGCGCACCGGGGCTGTCCACCCGGTGCGCCCCGCGTTCAGCGGGAGCGGGGGCCGGTCAGCCGCCCAGCTCCTGGTGGCGGGCCGCCAGCTTGGCCGCGCCGTCCTCGGTCAGCGAACCGAACAGGCGCAGGCGGGAGATGCCGCCGTCCGGGAAGATGTCGACGCGCACATGCGTGCCGACGACCGGGGCGTCAAGGACGAAGCGGTGGTTGGTGTCGGGCTGCAGCCGGGTGCGGGGCAGCGCCTCGACCCACTCGCCGTCCTCTCCCCCGTCGCGTACGGAGAGGGAGGCCCAGCCCGCCGAGTTGCCCTTGAGGTAGGCGGTGTCGATCTCGACGGCGCGGATCTCGGACCGCTGGACGAGCTGGTAGCGGATCCAGTCGTTGCCGTTGTCGCGGCGGCGGCGGGTCTCCCAGCCGTCGTCCATCTTGCGGGAGCGGCCCGGCTGGATGGTGTTGGTGGCCGGGGAGTAGAAGCGGTCGGAGGCGTCCTCGACCTGGCCGCCGTTCTCCAGGGCGACGACGTCGAACGTGCCGAGCGCGGCGAGCCACTTGGGGTCGGCGGCGACCTCGCCGTACACGCGGAGGCGGGCGATGCCGCCGTCCGGGTGCTGGTTGACGCGCAGGTGCGTGAAGCGCTGCTCGACGTCGACGGCGAAGCCGTTGGCGGCGTGCCCGCCGACGGGCGTACGCGGGACGAGCGTCGTCCACTTCACGTCGTCGCCGCAGAGCTCCTCCGGCGTCGGCGAACCCTCGACGCTGGTGCCCTCGACGGACACGGCCTGGGGGTAGTTGCCGCGGAAGTGGGCGGTGTCGATGACGATGCCGCGGATGACGCCGGGGGCGCCGAGGCGTACGAGCGCCCAGTCGTGGTCGTCCTCGGTGGGCCACGGGTGCTCGCCCGACACACCGCGCCGGCGGCGGGTCTCCCAGCCGTCCATGACCTTGCCCTTGTGCCCGAAGTGCTCGGGGTCGAACACGGCGGGGTGCGGGAGCAGCAGGTTCTCGCGCATCGCGAAGAACTCGTCGTTGGCGGCGATCACACCGGCCCCGAGCTGCCGGTCGGCGAGGTTGGCGTACTGGGTGAAGGGGAAGTCGGCCGTGCGGTAGTCGGCGTAGGGCTCGCCGCCGCCGTAGGGGCTCGCGTCGCCGGTGAAAGTGGCCACAGGGGTTGTGTGCTGCGCCGTCACTGTTTCAGTTGTTCCTTTCCAGAAGTCGGCCTGCGGGTTCGCTGAACTCGCCGCCGTGCAGGATGCGTTCGCCGCGCAGCCAGGTGGACTTCACGACGCCGCTGAGGGTCTTGCCCGCGTACGCCGTGACTCGGTTCCGGTGCTGGAGCTCCGCGGGATCCACGGTGAAGGTCTCGTCGGGCGCGAGGACCGCGAAGTCGGCGTCGCGGCCGGCCTCGATGGCGCCCTTCTGGTCGAGTCCGACCAGCTGCGCGGTGCGCGTGGACATCCAGCGCACCACGTCCTCAAGGCCGTGTCCCCGCTTGCGGGCCTCGGTCCAGACCGCGGGCAGGCTCAGCTGGAGCCCGGAGATGCCGCCCCACGCGGTCGCGAAGTCGTCGGTCTTCAGGTCGGCGGTGGAGGGCGAGTGGTCCGTGACGACACAGTCGATGGTGCCGTCGGCCAGCGCTTCCCACAGCAGGTCCTGGTTGCCCGCCTCCCGGATGGGCGGGCAGCACTTGAACTCGCTCGCCCCGTCGGGGACTTCCTCGGCGGTCAGCGTCAGATAGTGCGGGCAGGTCTCCACCGTCAGCTTGACGCCCTCGCGCTTGGCGGCGGCGATCAGCGGCAGCGCGTCCGACGACGACAGGTGCAGTACGTGGATCCGGGCGCCGATCCGCTTCGCGACGGCGATGAGGCCCTCGATGGCGGTGTCCTCGGAGACACGGGGCCGCGTCTGGAGGTAGTCGGCGTACTTGGGGCCGCTCTTGTGCGGGGCGGCGTCCAGCTCGTGCGGGTCCTCGGCGTGCACGATGAGGAGCCCGCCGAACCCGGCGATCTCGGCCATGGAGGTGGCGAGCTGGTCCTGGTTCAGCTCGGGGAACTCGTCGACGCCGGAGGGCGAGAGGAAGCACTTGAAGCCGTAGACGCCCGCGTCGTACAGGGGCTTGAGGTCCGCCACGTTGTCCGGCAGGGCGCCGCCCCAGAAGCCGACGTCGATGTGCGCCTTGGGGCGGGCGACGTCCTGCTTGGTCCGCAGGTTGTCCACCGTGGTCGTCGGCGGCAGGGAGTTGAGGGGCATGTCGACGAGGGTGGTGATGCCGCCGGCCGCGGCGGCGCGGGTGGCGGTCCAGAAGCCCTCCCACTCCGTGCGGCCGGGGTCGTTCACATGGACGTGCGTGTCGACGAGGCCGGGCAGCAGGACGTCGTCGCCGAAGTCCTCCAGGCGTGCGCCGTCCGGTACCGCGGCGTCGTACGCGCCGACGGTCACGATCTTCCCGCCGGAGACGGCGACCGAGGCGGCGCGGGTCCCTTCCGGGGTGACGACGCGGGTGGAGCGCAGCACCAGCTCCACATGTGCGCCGACGCCTGCGTCCACGTCCACGCCGTCCACGTCGTTCACGTCCTTCTCGGACACCCGCGTCCCCTCTCTTCTGTTCCGCTTCACAGACCTTTTGTTTCCGCTTAACGGAATTCAACGTTCTGTTGAAGGAGTTTTCACGCTCCGCCCCGTGGCGTCAAGAGCGGACTTCCCCACTGGACGTTTCCACAACGTGGAATTAGAATTCCGCTTGCCAGAACGTAGCTACCCACAACGGCAGCGTCACGGATCACGGGACAACCCTGCGGAGAACCGGGCAAAACCCATCTGACCGGGGATGACGCCCCCTCGCGCGAGAGCCCCCGGGAAGAACCGCCCGGTAGGCTGCTTCCTTGCCCGCCAGCACCGAAAGGAACGCGCCGTGCCGACGTCAAGCGCCAACGACGCCCCTGCTGAAGTCGCCGTCTCGAAGCCCCCCGCCGCGAGCGGCGGCGTGCAGTCACTCGAGCGCGCCTTCGATCTGCTCGAACGGATGGCGGACGCGGGGGGCGAGGTCGGTCTCAGCGAACTCTCCGCCAGCAGCGGCCTTCCCCTCCCGACGATCCACCGCCTCATGCGCACGCTGGTCGCCTGCGGCTACGTACGCCAGCAGGCCAACCGCCGCTACTCGCTGGGCCCGCGCCTGATCCGCCTCGGCGAATCGGCCTCGCGTCTGCTCGGCACCTGGGCCCGGCCCTACCTCGCCCGCCTCGTCGAGGAGACCGGCGAGACGGCCAACATGGCGCTGCTCGACGGCGACGAGATCGTGTACGTCGCACAGGTGCCGTCCAAGCACTCCATGCGGATGTTCACCGAGGTCGGCCGGCGGGTCCTGCCGCACTCCACGGGCGTCGGCAAGGCGCTGCTCGCGTACACGCCGCCGGAGGAGGTCCGGGCGCTGCTCGCGCGCACCGGGATGCCGGCGGCCACGGAGAAGACGATCACCACGCCGGACGGGTTCCTCGACGCGCTCGACGAGGTCCGCCGCGCGGGGTACGCCGTCGACGACAACGAGCAGGAGATCGGCGTGCGGTGCCTCGCCGTGCCGGTGCCCAACTCACCCACGGCGGCGGCCATTTCCATCTCCGGCCCGGCGGGTCGGGTCACCGAGGCGGCCACGGAGAAGATCGTGCCGGTGTTGCAGCAGGTGGCTGTGGAGCTGTCTTCGGCACTGACCAACGCGGGGGCTGGCTCCTGAGCCCTGGGTCGGATTTTTTTCCCACCCACCCGCCCGTTTGCCCCGCGTTTGAGGGGTGGGCGTAGGGGCCTTCGTCAGTCGGTGTCGGCGTCTGTTGTTGGGTCGCGGGGTTTGACCAGGCCCGATTCGTACGCCGCTATGACCGCCTGGGCCCGGTCACGGGCGGGCAGCTTGTCGAAGATGCTGGTGATGTAGTTCTTGACCGTGGACAGGCTGATGTCCAGGGCGCGGGAGATCTCGGTGTTGTCGAGGCCGGTGGCCATCAGACGCCACACCTCCACCTCCCGGGGAGTGAGTTCGCCGAGGCGGGTGGCGGGCGCCGGCCGCGCGTCGCGGGGCGCCCGTACGAACGTGGAGATCAGCCGGGTGAGCAGCCGCGGCGCGACCGCGGCCTCGCCGGCGTGGACGGTGCGGATCGCCGCGCTCAGATCCTCCGGGGAGCTGTCCTTGGGCAGGAATCCATAGGCCCCGGCACGCAGGGCGCCCACGACGTACTCGTCGAGGTCGAAGGTGCTGAGCGCGAGGACCCGGCAGCCGGGCACGGTGGCGGCGAGTTCCGCGGTCGCGCCGACCCCGTCGAGGACGGGCATCCGGATGTCCATCACCACGACGTCCGGGCGCAGTCGGCCGGCCAGGGTCACGGCCCGCGCGCCGTCCTCGGCCTCTCCCACCACCTCGAAGGACGGGTCGGGCGAGAGGATCAGCGACAGGCCGCGCCGCACCAGCGGCTGGTCGTCCACGATGAGCACCCTGATTCTCGGCGGCGTCGGCCCGTTCCCGGTCATCGGCGCGCCCCCTCGTGCTCGCCGGCCACCTCGTCCGTCTCGTACGTCTTGTCCGCCTCGTTCGTCTTGTCCGCCTCATCCGGGGGCAGTGGCAGGTCGGCCAGCACGGTGAATCCTCCGTCGGCCCGCGGGCCGACCGTGAGGGTGCCGCCGTGCAGGGCGACGCGCTCGCGCATGCCGATGAGGCCGTAACCGCCCGAGCCCGCGGCCGACGTCCCCTCCCGCGGCGGCGCGCCCCCGCCGTCGTCGCGGACCTCGATGGTGACCCGTTCCTGGCCGTACGTCAGCTGTACGGAGGCGCGGGCGGCCCCCGCGTACTTACGGATGTTGGTGAGCGCCTCCTGGGCGATCCTGAACACCGTGAGGCCGACGGTCGGCGGCAGTGGGCGCCGCGGTCCGCGGACGACGAACTCCGTCGGCAGTCCGGCGAGGCGTGACTCGGCCACCAGGCGGCCGAGATCCTCGACGCCGGGCTGGGGCAGCGACGGCGCGGCCTCCGGTTCGTCGCCGGCCCGCAGCACGTCGAGGAGCTGGCGCATCTCGCGCAGGGCGAGCCGCCCGGAGGACTCCAGGGGTGACCAGGGCGTCCCGGACCACCTCCGGCTGCGCGAGGTTGGCGCGGGCTCCGCCGGCCATCAGCTGCATGGTGGTGATGTGGTGGGCCACGATGTCGTGCAACTCCCGTGCGATGCGGCGGCGTTCGTCGGCCACCGCGCGGTCGGCGAGGAGTTCGCGGTTGGCCGCCACCTCGCGCTGCCAGCGGTTGACCGCCAGTGCGGTGCCGACGACGATCAGGGTGGTGAGGGGCGAGGCGAGGGCGTCCTGCCAGGGCGGGATCCGGCCGCCGCTCTGGCTCAGCAGCGTCAGCGACACCGTCGCGAACGCCGCGGCCGCCGTCACCCGGCCCGGGCAGGCCCTGGCGACCGAGTACAGGGCGACCACCAGGACGGCGCCGAAGTGCCGGGGCAGCGGCACGGTCAGGGCGGCCGTCGCGTCGAGTGCCAGTACGGCGGCGAGCGCCGCCACCGGGTGCTCTCGCCGGGCGAGCAGCGGCATGGCCGCCAGCGCGACGAGGAGGAAGCCGGGCACGCTCACGACGTGCCGGCCGTCCGGATCGTTGAAGAACACGTAGCTGAGCAGGTTCAGCGCACAGGCCCCGCCGGTCACGAGTGCGTCGTTACGGGACCACGGCGGCTCGGCGCCGTCGGTGCGCAGCGGCTCCCGGGCATCGCCGTCCCCGGCGTATCGGCTCCTGGACATATCCGTTGTTCCCCCTGTGCCCCCTGCGTCCGGCCTCACGGCCCACCGGACAGGGTTGCACAGCGCCCGTCGTGGCAGCACCGGCGGCAGCGGGCCCTGGCGACCGTCCCGGTCGCGGACCCGCGTCGTGACCAGGACCAGGACCAGGACCAGGACCAGGGTCCTGGTCACGGGCCGCGACGGGACCCAGGGCCCCGGTCCGGATCATCCGCTGCCACGACGCCCGGTGGCACCTGCCGGTGATGGTCTGGGGACATGCCGGGAGCCCCCGGCAGACGTCCGACTCAAGTCCGTCCGCCGGAGGACATTTTGATCCGCGCCCTGACCGGATACTCCACCGGAAACCCGTGGAAGGTCATCGCTCTCTGGGTGGTGCTGGGTGTCGTGCTGAGCGCCCTGACGCCCGTACTGACCGCCCGTGTCACGCAGCACCGGACCGGGGACTTCCTGCCCCGCGGCTACGACTCGGCCGCCGCGCTGCACATCGCCCAGGAGCAGTTCGGCGACGACCCCGACGCCACCACGGTGACGGTGCTGGTCGCCCGCTCCGACGGCGAGACCCTCGACGCCGCCGACCGTAAGCGGATCGCGGGCGAGGCGAGGAAGCTGGCCGAGCGCCGGGTGGTCATGCCCAGGGAGGACGACCGCCCGGACTTCATGGTTCCGGACCGCTCCCAGACGCCTCGGATCGCCCCGGGGGTGACGGCGCCCGACCGAAGTTTCGAACTGCTCTCCGTACAGCTGACCGGGAACCCCTCGGACAAGGGCGTCCAGGACGTCTACCGGACCTTCCGGGACTCCGCCCGGACGCAGTTCTCCGAGGCGGGGATGCGCACCGGTTTCACCGGGAGCCTCGCCGACACCGTCGACACCACCGATGCCCACGAGACCGCCTCGAAGGTCGGGGGCGCCCTCGTCATGGGGTTCATCGTGCTGCTCAACGTGCTGGTGTTCCGCAGTGTGCTGGCGGCCCTGCTGCCGCTGCTCGCGGTCGCCGTCATCGGCGGCACGGCGGCGGGCGCCGTCGCGGGCGCCGCGCTGCTCACCGGGCGCAAGCTCGACGCGGGCACCCCGGACCTGATCAACGTGGTCCTGCTCGGCATCGGCATCGACTACCTGCTGTTCCTGCTCTTCCGCTTCCGCGAGCAGTTGCGCGACCGGCCCGGGCAGCCCGCCCGTGAGGCGGCCGAGCAGGTCTCCGGCCGGGTGGGCACCGCGATCACCTCGGCGGCGCTGACCATCGTGGCCGCGTTCGCCACGCTGGGCGTGGCGACCTTCGGGCAGTTCCGCTCGCTGGGTCCCGCGATCGCCGTCGCGGTCCTGGTGATGCTGCTCGGCAGCCTCACCCTGCTGCCCGCGCTGCTCGCGGCCGCCGGGCGCAAGATGTTCTGGCCCTCCAAGACCCTGCGCCACAAGACCGGCGAAGGCCGTGCCGCCCGCCTCGGCGCGCTGGTCACGCGACGGCCGCTGACGATGCTGGCCGCCTCCGTCGCCCTGCTCGCCGCGCTGGCAGCCGGACTGACCGGCATCCGCATGGACTACGGCCGGGCGGACTCCGGTGACCGGACCCCCGCGGCGGCCACCGCGGCCGAGATCTCCCGCGCGCTGCCGGCCGGTGTCTCCGACCCTACGAGCGTCTTCGTCACCGCCAAGGACGGCGGCACGCTCACCGTCGGCCGACTGGACGGCCTCTCCCGGGCGCTCATCCGCGTCAAGGGCGTGGGCAAGGTCGCGGAGACCGTCCTGAACAAGGACCGCCGTGCCGCCCGCATCGACCTCTACCTGACCGCCGACGCGCAAACCCAGCGAGCCCGCGACGTGGCCTCGGGACCGGTCCGGAACGCGGTCGCCCGGCACGCGCCCGCCGGGACGGCGGCACACGTGGGCGGGACGGCGGCGGTCTTCGCCGACATCTCCACCGCCGTCGACCACGACCTGAAGATCGTGTTCCCGGTCGCGGCCGCGCTGATCGCGCTGATCCTGCTGCTGCTCCTGCGCAGCCTGCTCGCGCCGCTGGCCCTGATGCTCTCCGTCGGGCTCGGCTTCGCCGCCACCCTCGGCGCGGCCACGCTGCTCTTCCAGCACGGCCTCGGCGAGCCGGGCGTCAGCTTCACCCTCCCGCTGGTGCTGTTCCTGTTCGTCGTGGCACTCGGCACCGACTACAACATCCTGATCGCCGACCGGATCCGCGAGGAGATGCGGCGACCGGGCCCGGCGCGGGCCGCGGTGGCCCGCGCGGTCCAGCACACGGCGCCGGCCATCGCGACGGCCGGGCTGGTCCTGGCCGGCTCCTTCGCCACGCTCGCCACGAGCCCCGGTCAGGAACAGGTCGCCTTCGCGATGGCGCTCGGCATCATGCTCTCCGCACTCGTCCTCTCGCTGGTCCTGGTCCCCGCCGTCGCCGCGCTCCTCGGCCGCTCCCTGTGGTGGCCGACCCGGCCTCGGCCCGCCGGGGGCGACCGAGCGGAGTCTGCGCCTGGGCCTGCGCCTGCGCCTGACAGGATGAGGACGTACTGAGGCTCTGGGGGGCGCGCAGGGACCTGGGCGCCCCCCTACGCCCCCCGCGCCACCCCCAGCCTCCCGTCCACCATCGACACCACCCGGTCCGCGACAGCGAGCCCCGCCCTGTCATGGGTGACCAGCACCGTCGCCGTCCCCCGTTCCCGCGTAAGCCCCGCCAACAGGGCAAGGACCGCGGCCCCCCGCTCGTGATCCAGCGCACTGGTCGGCTCATCGACCAGCAACACCGCGGGCCCGTTCATCAGCGCCCGCGCGATCCCGACCCGCTGCCGCTGCCCTCCGGACAGCTGATGCGGACGCCGCCCCGCCTCCCCCGCGAGCCCCACCGCGTCCAGCAACTCCCGCGCACGCCCCCGCACTTGTGCCGCCCCGGAGCGCCGCCGCCGCCCGTCCACATGCGCCATCAGCTCCAACTGCTCCACCGCCGTCAGCGAGGCCAGCAGGTTCGGCTGCTGGAAGACGATGCCCAGGCGGCGGCGCCGCAGCTCCGCCTTCTCGGACCGGCCCAGCGTCGCCGTGTCCACGCCGTCGACCACGACCCGCCCCCGCTCGGGCGTGACCAGCGTCGCCGCGACGGCGAGCAGGCTGGACTTGCCGGACCCGGAGGGCCCCACGACCGCGGTCATGGTGCCGGCGGGCACGTCGAGCCCGACGCCGTCCAGCGCGGTCAGCCGCCCCGCGCCGTCGGGATACGTGAGCGTGACGTCCTCCAGCAGCAACGACTGATGCATCTGCTTCGTCTGCTTCGTCTGCTTCGTCTGCTTCATCTGCTTCATCGAGCACTCCCCAGCGCGACCAGCGGATCGACGGCGGTGATCCGCCGCACGGAAAGACCGGCCCCGACCGTGCCCAGCGCGATCATCACCCCGGCGGGCCACAGCACGGTCGACGGTTCCAGGACGAACGGCACGTCACCGCCGCTGATGGCCCCGCCGACCGCCGCGGCGGTCCCGGTCCCCACCGCCGTACCGGCGACGAGCATCGCCACGGCCTGCCCCAGCGCGTCCCGCAGCAGATAGGGCGTGGAGGCGCCCAACGCCTTCAGGACGGCGATGTCGGCGCCCCGCTGGATCGTCCAGACGGTGAAGAACGCCCCTATGACCAGCGCGGAGATCACGAACAGGAAGCCCCGCATCAACTGCAGGGACCCGTTCTCGGCCTCGTACGAACCGATGGCGGAGAGCGCGCCGTCGAGCGACTCCGTCTCCGTCCCCGCGGCCTCGTCCCCGGCGGCGAGGTCGACGCCACCCGTCGTCCGCAGCGCGATCACCGTCGCCTCCCGCTCGTCCGCGGACGTCCCCCGGTCCCCGGACCTGTGCCCGAGCCGCTGCCACCTGTCAAGGGAGATCCACACCACGGGCGTATGGCTGTACGAGGCGTCGGACGCGACCCGCGCGACCCGTTCCCGCAGGGCCCCGCCCCCGAGCCGGACGCGGTCGCCCACGCGGGCGCCGAGATCCTCGGCGGCCTTCTCGGAGAGCACCGCCTGCCCCGGAGCGACGCCGTCCGGGGCGATCCCGGAGTCCGGCTCGACCCCGAAGACGGAGACCGCGGCCGACCGGCCGCCCGTGGTGGCGCTGAGGGTGCTGATGCCGATGGGCTGCGCGGACGTCACTCCGGGGCGCTCGGCCCACGTATCCCAGGCGCGCTGTTCGACCAGCGAGTCGGTGAAGGAGACGGACTGGCCGTCCGGTGGCGCGGCGAACGCCAGGTGGTCGGCGGGCAGCCCGGTGATGGCCGAGGTGTTCTCCCTGGCGAGCCCGGCGGTCAGCCCGGACAGCAGGCCCACGAGCAGGGTGATCAGCACGACGACGGCTCCCATCAGGGCGAACCGCCCCTTGGCGAACCGTAGGTCTCTCCATGCGACGAACATGCCCCCACCCTGCGGTGACGGTCGGGGGCCCGGCATCGCGCCACAGCACGGTTCACCCGAATCGAAGGAGGGAGGCGCGTTTCAACCTTTTGGTTGACGGGGGTGAGGGTTGCCGCCCGTACGGTGGAAGAGGCAGACCACCGGCCGCGCCACCGAGACTTGGACGAGACCCGACGCCCTTCCCATGCCGCGAACTCAAACCCACCCCCAGGCCCGCACCCGCACCCGCACCGGGAGCCGCACCCGCGTCCCCACCCCCGTAACCCTCGCCCTCCGCCTCTGCCTGCACGCCCTCCTCGCGGGGCTGCTGGCGCTCGCCGCGGTCAAGGCGCTGACGGGCGGTGGCCCCGACGGGGCGCACCCCGCCGGGGTCGTCGCGGCGGCGCTGCTCATGGCCGCCGTGTACGCGGCGGGCACGCTGAGCCCCGCCGTGGCCGGGTCGCGGCGCGCGGCGGCATGCTGGCTGGCGGCGCTGGGCGTGGCCTGGCTGGCGCTGCTGGCCCTCTCGCCGGACGGGCTGTGGGCGGCGTTCCCGCTGTACTTCCTGCAACTGCACCTGCTGCCGATCCGCTGGTCGCTGCCCGCGGTCCTCGCGACGGCGGGGGCCGCCATCGGAAGCTTCCTGGTGCACAGTTCGCAGGTCACGCCGGGCAGTTTCATCGGGCCGCTGCTCGGCGCGGCGGTGGCCGTGGCCACGGTTCTCGGGTACGAGGCGCTGTACCGGGAGAGCGAGCACCGCCGCGAGCTGATCGACGAGCTGATGGCCACGCGGGCCGAACTGGCCGCCGCGGAGCGGACCGCGGGCACGCTGGCCGAGCGTGAGCGGCTGGCGCGGGAGATCCACGACACGCTCGCGCAGGGCCTGTCGTCGATCCAGTTGCTGCTGCGGGCCGCGCAGCGGGCGCTGCCGGACGGCTCCCCGGCCGCCCCGCACATCGAGCGGGCGCGGACGGCCGCGCAGGACAATCTGGCCGAGGCCCGCCGTTTCGTACGCGCGCTCTCGCCGCCCGACCTGGAGCGCGGTTCGCTCGCCGGGGCCCTGGAGCGGCTGAGCGCGTCGAGCGCGGGGCCGCGTGTGCGGTTCTCGCTCAGCGGTACGCCGGTACAGCTGCCCACGCCGTACGAAGTGGCGCTGCTGCGCGTCGCGCAGTCCGCCCTGGCGAACACGGTGCGCCACGCGGACGCCGCCCGCGCCGAGATCACCCTGACGTTCATGGAGGGTTCGGTCACGCTGGACGTGGTGGACGACGGCCACGGCTTCACCCCGACGGCCGCCGGGACGCCGGCTGGTACGGGCCCGGACGGTGCGACCCCGGGCAACGCGGGCCCGGATGACGACCGCCGTCCAGGTGACAGCGGTGGCTTCGGGATTCCCGCGATGCGGGCCCGGGCCCGGTCGCTGGGCGGTACCTTCACCGTCGAGTCCGGGCCGGGGCAGGGCACGGCCGTGGCGATCTCGCTGCCGCTGCCCGCGCCGGCGAAGGAGGCCGCCGCGTGACGCGGGCGCCCGGGGCGACGGTACGGCTGCTGCTCGCCGACGACCATCCCGTCGTACGCGCCGGTCTGCGCGCGGTCCTCGACGCGGAGCCGGACTTCGAGATCGTCGCGGAGGCGGCGACGGCCGAGGCGGCGGTGGAACAGGCCGCGGCGACGGGACCGGACGGCGTCGCCATGGTCGACGTGGTCCTTATGGACCTCCAGTTCGGCGCCGGGATGCACGGCGCCGCCGCGACCGCCGCGATCACCGCGCGCGAGGGGGCGCCGCGGGTCCTGGTCCTCACCACGTACGACACGGACGCGGACATCCTCGCGGCGGTGGAGGCGGGCGCGGCGGGATATCTCCTGAAGGACGCTCCGCCCGAGGAGTTGGCCGCGGCGGTCCGCACCGCGGCGTCGGGCCGGTCGGCTCTCGCGCCCGCGATCGCGCACCGCCTGATGGACCGCATGCGGGCACCCGCGCAGGCGCTGAGCCGCCGGGAGCTGGAGGTGCTGCGCCTGGTGAAGGACGGCCTGTCGAACCAGCAGATCAGCAGGGAACTCTTCCTGAGCCAGGCCACGGTCAAGTCCCACCTGGTGCACATCTACGCCAAGCTCGGCGTGGACTCCCGCACGGCGGCGGTCGCGACGGCCACGACCCGCGGCCTGATCCGCAGCGGCCCCTGACTCCACCGCCTGGTACGCGACACCCCTATGCGCGCCCTATGCCTCCGAGCCTCACTCCCCCACCAACGCGAAGTCCTCCGCCCTCACCCTGCGCAGCGCCCGCCGCAGGCGTCTCGGCACCCGCGGGGACGGGACGACGAGGATCGGGCACGTGGTGCGGGCGCGGGCGTGGCGGTGGGTTCTGGTGGGGCGGGATCCGGTGGGGCGGGTGCCGAGGACGAGGAGGTCGTCCGGGCGGGAGGCCACTTCGCTCAGGGCGCTGCCCGGGCGGGCCCGGACCACGCGGCGCTCGGACTCGACGCCGGGCGGCGCACCGCCGAAGACCTCGTCGAAGGCGCGGTCGAGGCGGGCCCCGGCCTCGGCCTGCCAGTGCCGTGCCCACGCCCGGTCGGGGTGGCGCAGGTACAGCGCCTCGCCCTCCGGCGGCTCCCAGGCGATCACCGCGACGAGTACGCGCCGGCCGCGCCGCGCCTCCTCCGCGGCGACCCGCAGCGCGGCGAGGCTCGCGAGCGACCCGCTCACCCCCACGACGACGCGTCCGCTCTCCGTCCTTGCCATCCGCACCCCTCCTGGGCCAAAAAGTGGAAACCCGGCTGGCTGAAACCGGCTGAGAGGGAGTCTGTACGCTCATTGGCCTGGAGAGCAGGGCCAATACGCGGGAGTTGGCATGGCAGAGGCACGGGTGGTCCACACGGTGGACAGGAGGCTGGGCAGCCGTCAGCTGGCCGCCCTGCTGACCGGGACGGCCGGCGAGCATCCCGGCTACCGCGCGCTCGCCCACGGCGTACGCACCCTCCTGCTGGAGGGCCGTATCCCCCTGCACACCCGGCTGCCCGCCGAGCGCGAGCTGGCCGCGGCCCTCTCGGTGAGCCGGGCCACGGTCACGGCGGCGTACGACGTACTGCGCGAGGGCGGGTACGCGCGCAGCCGCCGCGGCGCGGGCACCTGGACGGAGCTGCCGGACGGGCGGCGGCCGTCCAGCGTGGCCGTGTTCGAGGCGGGTGACGGCGTGCTCGACCTCGCGGTGGCGGCGCCCGGCGCCCCGGAGGCGGAGCTGACCGCGGCGCTCGGCTCGGCGGCCGCGATGCTGGCCGAGCACGCGCCGACGCCGGGCTACCACCCGTACGGCATACCGGAGTTGAGAGCGGCCGTCGCCGAGCGTTTCACGCGGCGCGGACTGCCCACGCTCCCGGAGCAGATCCTGATCACCACGGGTGCCCAGCACGCGCTCTCGCTGACCCTCTCGCTCCTCGGCAGCCAGGGCGACCGGGTCCTGGTCGAGAACCCCTCGTACCCCAACGCCCTGGACGCGATACGCCGCGCGGGCCTGCGCGTGGTGCCCGTGCCGGTCACGGACGACGGCTGGGACAGCGGGCTCGTCGAGTCGTCGCTGCGGCAGGCGGCGCCCCGTATCGCGTACCTCGTGCCGGACTTCCAGAATCCGACCGGTGCTCTGATGCCGCGCGAGCAGCGCGTACGCATCCTGGAGACGGCCCGCGCCACGGGCACCTGGCTGCTGATCGACGAGACGATCGCCGACATCGCGCTCGACGGCCCGCCGCCCGCGCCGTTCGCGTCACTGGCGCCGCACGGCGCGGGCGAACAGGTCGTCACCGTCGGATCGTTGAGCAAGTCGCACTGGGGCGGGCTGCGCATCGGCTGGGTGCGTGCGGGCTCGAAGCTGATCACTGAACTGGCGATGGCGCGGGTGCCGGTCGACATGGCGACGCCGGTCATCGAGCAGCTGGTGGCGCTGCATCTGCTGCGGGGCATGGACGACGTGCTGCGCGCGCGGCTGCCGAGGCTGCGGGCGCAGCGGGACGCCCTCGCGGCGTCGCTGGCCCGTCATCTGCCGGAGTGGCGCTGGCGGTTGCCGCCGGGCGGGCTCTCCCTCTGGGTGGACCTGGGCCGCCCCGTCGCGTCCTCGCTGGCCCGCGCGGCGCTCGCGCACGGCGTACGGATCGAGGGCGGCTCACGCTTCGGGGCGGACCCCGGAACCCACGAACACCGCCTCCGCGTTCCGTACACCCTGCCGCCCGACCTGTCGGAACAGGCGGCGCTCCGCCTGGCGGCAGCACTGGCCGGCGACCTCCGGACACCCAACGCCGACGCGGGCCGCCGCCACTGGGTGGCATAACGACACGGACCCAACCGCCTACGTACGCGGGATATGCGGGTACGCCCTGTACGCCAGGTATGCCCCGTACGCCAGGTACGCCCGTACGCCCCGCACCACCAGGTACGCCCGTACGCCCCCCCACCACCAGGCACGCCCATACGCCACACAGCACGCACTCGGCCACCCGTGGCAGGCCGACGGCCGCCCTTGGCCCGCCCACGGCGCACCCATGGCCACCCACGGCACGCCCACCTGCCCGCAGACCCGGAACGCGCACTTCAGCACCCGCCCCGCACCCTCACCACCCGCCCCTCACACCTCACCACCCACCCCTCCCCATGCCTCAGCGCCCGCCCTGCTCCCCGAACATCTCCACCGCGCCCCGTACCGCCGCGAGCCCCGTCGCCAGCGCGCTGACGGAGCCGATCGCGCCCGCGACGAGCAGCAGGGACCGCCGCAGGCGGGGGATCTCGGGGGTGCCGCCGGACGCCATGGCCGCGAGCGCGGCCAGTTCTTCCTCGGCGATGCCCCGGTCGGCGAATTCCGCCGGATGCGCGGCGAGTTCGCGGCGCAGCCGGGCCACCGCGGCGCGCAGTTCCGCCACCCGTGGGTCCTCGTCGCCGCCCGTCACTCGCCTCTGCCCCATACTCCGCAACACAGCTCTCCCCCTCGCACGCCGCTGTACGCCGCCGTGCGCTTGTTCTCGTGCGTTTCACGCGACCCCATGCGGCGCTGGTCAGGCACCGGAGGGTCGTGGATCAGTAAACCGCTCCCGGCGCGGGATGCGCCACTTTCCGGGTGTATCCAGGAGTCATGACGACAGAGACTGAGATCGCCGGACTGCTGCTGGCCGCCGGCGGCGGCCGCCGCCTGGGCGGCCGGCCGAAGGCACTCCTGGAGCACCGGGGCCGCCCCTTGGTGGAACACGCCGTACGGGTGCTGCGCGACGCGGGCTGCACGCGCGTGCACGTGGTCCTCGGCGCCTCCTCCGACGCCGTACGCGCGCGTGCCTCGCTCCCCGGCTGCGTACTGGTCGACAACCCGGACTGGACGCAGGGCATGGGTTCCTCCCTCAGGGCCGGCCTGGCCTCGCTCCAGGACACGGACGCGACCGCCGCACTGGTCTCGCTCGTCGACCAGCCGGGGATCGGCGCGGCGGCGACGGCACGGGTGCGTGCCGCGTACCGGTCGCCGTCGACGCTCGCGGCGGCCGCGTACGAGGGGCAGCGCGGCCACCCGGTCCTCTTCGGCCGCGACCACTGGGCCGGGATCGGGACGACTGCGGTCGGCGACCGAGGGGCACGCGACTATCTGCGGGCGCACGCCGACGCGGTCACGCTGATCGAGTGCGGGGAGGTGGCGGACGCGTACGACATCGACACGGCGGAGGACTTGATCCACCTGGAGTGACCGGGGTGGCACTCAGCGCCACGTTCTGTCGATGAAAAGAATCTCGACATCAACAAACGATTGAACTTCCACCATGAGGAAACTAGTATCCACTGACCAGAAGGCCCGTTTCCTCGGACGGGGCCCCGCAGCCGTACCCCGGCTCCTGTGGCACTCAGTGCCATCGTGTCTGCCCGGCGGCTCGCCCGGCACCGTCCGCGCAGCTCTCTGAAGGAAGTGACAGCTCATGTCCGCACTAGCGCCGTCGCCGCTGGCCATCGTCGACGCAGAGCCCCTGCCCCGGCAGGAAGAGGTGCTCACCGACGCGGCCCTCGCCTTTGTGGCCGAGCTGCACCGGTTGTTCACGCCCCGGCGTGACGAACTCCTCGCACGGCGGGCCGAGCGCCGCGCCGAGATCGCCGCCACCTCCACGCTGGACTTCCTGCCGGAGACCGCCGCGATCCGCGAGGACGACTCCTGGAAGGTAGCCCCGGCCCCGGCCGCGCTGAACGACCGGCGCGTGGAGATCACGGGCCCGACCGACCGCAAGATGACCATCAACGCCCTGAACTCGGGCGCCAAGGTCTGGCTCGCCGACTTCGAGGACGCCTCCGCGCCCACCTGGGAGAACGTGGTCCTCGGCCAGCTCAACCTCACCGACGCCTACGAGCGCCGCATCGACTTCACCGACGAGCGCACGGGCAAGTCGTACGCCCTCAAGGACGCCGACGAGCTCGCCACGGTCGTCATGCGCCCGCGCGGCTGGCACCTGGACGAGCGCCACCTCCAGTTCGAGGGCCGCGCCGTCCCCGGCGCGCTCGTCGACTTCGGCCTGTACTTCTTCCACAACGCCAAGCGGCTCATCGAGCTCGGCAAGGGCCCGTACTTCTACCTCCCGAAGACGGAGTCGTACCTGGAGGCGCGCCTCTGGAACGACATCTTCGTCTTCGCCCAGGACTACGTCGGCATCCCGCAGGGCACGGTCCGCGCGACCGTCCTCATCGAGACGATCACCGCCGCGTACCAGATGGAGGAGATCCTCTACGAGTTGCGCGACCACGCCTCGGGCCTGAACGCCGGCCGCTGGGACTACCTCTTCTCCATCGTCAAGAACTTCCGCGACGGCGGCGAGAAGTTCGTCCTGCCGGACCGCAATCTGGTGACGATGACCGCCCCGTTCATGCGCGCGTACACCGAACTCCTCGTCCGCACCTGCCACAAGCGCGGCGCGCACGCGATCGGCGGCATGGCGGCGTTCATCCCGTCCCGCAAGGACGCGGAGGTCAACAAGGTCGCGTTCGAGAAGGTCAAGAACGACAAGGACCGCGAGGCCGGCGACGGCTTCGACGGCTCGTGGGTGGCGCACCCGGACCTGGTCCCGATCGCCATGAAGTCCTTCGACGCGGTCCTGGGCGACAAGCCGAACCAGAAGGACCGCCTGCGCGAGGACGTGCGGGTCGCGCCCGAGGACCTGATCGCCATCGACTCCCTCGACGCGAAGCCCACGTACGACGGCCTGGTCAACGCCGTCCAGGTCGGCATCCGTTACATCGAGGCGTGGCTGCGGGGCCTCGGCGCCGTCGCCATCTTCAACCTCATGGAGGACGCCGCCACCGCCGAGATCTCGCGCTCGCAGATCTGGCAGTGGATCAACGCGGGCGTCGTCTTCGAGAACGGCCGGCGGGCGACCGCCGACCTCGCCCGCGAGGTGGCGGCGCGGGAACTGGACGCGATCCGCGCCGAGATCGGCGACGAGGCGTTCGCGGCGGGCAAGTGGCAGCAGGCCCACGACCTCCTCCTCCAGGTCTCCCTGGACGAGGACTACGCGGACTTCCTCACCCTCCCGGCGTACGAGCGGCTGCGCTGACTTTCTTCGCACGTACGTTCATGACAAGGCCCCCGGCACCGCACAGCGCCGGGGGCTTCGTCCGTGTCGGAGAGGCGCCCCGTCAGAGGCGCGCCCCTCAGGGGCGCGGGGAACTGCGCGACCAGCCACGGCCGACCCGCACGACCCGGAACACACAGGCGGCAGCGGCGGCGGCGCGGTCAGCCAAGATGCGCCGACCAGTCCTGCGCAGCCGAAGGCTTCCCGTGCAGATCGGGAACGCGCTTGAGCCAATCAGGCCGCCCCTTCTCCGTGGCGGCGGCCCGCCGCGCGTCGGCCGCCGCCAGCTCCCCCCGGCTGGGGAAGTCGGTCGGCAGCCAGACCGCCGAGGACCGCGCGCGGGCCAGCAGATAGCCGACGTACGCCTCACGCACCTCGTCCGGCGAGGCGAACCCGGGCTCGTCGGCGAGCCAGGCGTCGGGCACGAGGGCGACGATCTCGCGGAGCACGGACTCCGTGACGAGCGGCGCCAGTTCCGCGTCGGCGGCGACCGTGTCGGGGCCGTAGCCGCCGAGGGCGTGGTGGCGGAAGTCGTACGTCTTGTCGGGTGCGGACGCGCCCCAGCGGTGGTGGAAGACGAGGGCCGCGCCGTGGTCGATGAGCCACAGTTTCGGCGGCCGGGTGCCGAAGGTGGGCCAGACCATGAGGTTCGAACTGTGCACCGTACGGTCGACGTTGGCCGTGAGCGCGTCGAGCCAGACGATCTTGCCGGCCTCCAGCGGTTCCACATCGACGGCGTCCGGCGTGAAGTCCTTCGCCCCCGGCAGGAGATCCATGCCGAGATTGAGCCCCGCGCTGGCGTGCAGCAGGTCCCGCACCTCCTGGTGCGGCTCGTCGACGGCGACCGCGGGGTCGAAATGAACGAGAACCAGCTCGGGAAAGCGCAGCCCGAGCCGCCGCGCCAACTCCCCGACAACGATCTCGGCGACCAGAGCCTTGCGCCCCTGGGCGGACCCGGTGAACTTCACGACGTACGTACCGAGATCGTCGGCCTCGACGACACCGGGGACGGAGCCGCCGGTGCGCAGGGGCTCGATGTAGCGGGTCGCGGTGACCTCTCTCAGCATTTTCTCAGGCCACCCACTTCATCGCGCCTCCGGCATGGAAGTGAGCATAGTAACCGGGGTGATCGCAGCGAGGTGGCGAGCAACAAGGAGCCCTTCCTCTCCAACGGCGGTGATGGAACCGTCACGCGGGTCGACGAACTCGCCGTGCAGCCTCCGGCCGCGCCACGAGCAGGCGTGCACTACATGTCGCGCGCTCACTTCCGATGCCCTTCCCGCACGCCTGCCGACAGCGGTCGGCAGGCGCTTACGGTGAGGGCCGACCGAACGCTGTGACGGCGAGAAGCCGGTAGGCGCCCGATGCCCACACGAGTTGCGCGTCTCATCGAAACTCTTCTGCTGCACAGCTGGAAGCCTTCTCCACAGGGCGCCGCACAGAAGGAAGACCCATATGGCAAGCTCGCCCGAAACAACCTTCACCGTCATGGACCACATCTTGAACCGCCTGCGCGGTCTGGGAGTGCGGCACCTGTTCGGCATGGCGGGTGACTACAACCTCGCGGTGCTCGACCGTGTGCTCGCTCACCCGGGCGTGGACTGGGTAGGATCCGCGAGCGAACTTGGCGCGGCCTACGCGGCTGACGGTTACGGACGCACCCGTGGCTTCGGTGCGCTGCTCACCACATTCGGTGTGGGTGAACTGAGCGCGATAAACGGTGTGGCCGGCAGTTATGCCGAGCGTGTTCCGGTATTGCACATCGCTGTCGGACCCACTCAGGCCACCGAGCGAGCCGGTTCCTTGGTCCATCACACCATGATGGACGGCGACTTCGATCGGTTCGCCCGCGCGCACCGGCATGTGGTGTGTGCTGACGCCGTGCTGCGACCGGACAACGCCGTGGCCGAGATCGACCGAGTACTGACTACCTGTCTTCGTGAGAGCCGCCCCGGTTATGTCAGGCTGCCCCGCGATGTTGCCCTGGGCCCAGCATCACCGCACGTGGCGCCGCTTCTCCCCGATGAACCGACCGCCGCACAGGACAGCTTGGAGGCCTTCCGTGCCGCAGCTCGGGCGCGGCTCGCAGCAGCGGACAAGGTGGCGGTACTGGCCGACTTTCTCGTCGACCGGTTCAAGGCCCGTACCGAACTCGCTCGTCTCCTCGCGGCCGGTTCCTTCCCCCACGCGACTCTGGCGTCGGGAAAAACCGTCGTCGATGAAAGTTCTCCCCACTTCCTGGGTGTGTACGGCGGGGCTATGAGCGAACCCCAGGTTCGGGATGTCATCGACGGCGCCGACCTGCTGATCCGCGCGGGAGTGTTGCTCACCGACCTCACCACGGGCAAGTTCACGCATCGCTTCGACCCTGAGGAAGGCATCGACCTCGGTATCACGGTCGCGAAAGTGGACGGGACGGCTTTCCCGGACGTGTCACTGGCTACGGCACTGAACGCGCTCACGGAGTTGGTCGGCGACCGCCCGCCGTCCCCGGAGCCCCCGGTCGGTTCTGCATGCCAACCGCTGGCTTCGCTGGCGCATTTGGCGGACGACGCCTCGACCATGGTCAAAGAGACAGCCACCGCCCTCACACGAAAGTTATGCCCGCCGAGCTTCGTGCCGCTGACCCAGTCCTATCTGTGGAAGGCGGTAGGTGCCGCCGTTCAGCCTGGCTACACCGTGATCGCCGATGACGGTACGTGCCTTCTGGGCATCATCGCCCGTCGCTTCCCTTCGGGCGCCCGGTTTATCGGGCAGCCGTTGTGGGCCTCCATCGGCTACTCCCTCCCCGCGCTGCTGGGGGCACAGCTCGCTGATCCCTCACGGCGCGGGCTACTGCTCATCGGCGACGGTGCGGCGCAGCTCACCGTGCAGGAACTGGGCACTATCGGCCGCCATCGCCTCAACCCGATCGTGGTGCTGGTCGACAACGACGGCTACACCATTGAGCGGATCACCCATGGTCTGCGGGCTGAGTACAACGAGATCGCCAACTGGCGCTGGTCCCAGATTCCGGCGGCCCTCGGCGTGCCCCATCCACTCGTGTTGAGCGCTCGTACGCCGGCCGATCTCGACCGCGCGCTTTCCCAGGCCAAGGCCACCACCGACCGTCTCGTCCTGATTGAGGCGTTCACCGGTAAGGACGACGTCCCTCAGGCCATCAAGAACATAATCGTCAACAGACCTGACAGGGCGCGGTGGGTGCCCTGAGGAAGCCATTGAGCAGCCGCCCACCGGCCATCCCAAAACTCCACAGGAGATGTAACCGGTTCATCGCAACGGCGGCGGTCTGATAGGGGCCGGTCCGGATGTGCGCGCCTGCTGCACGGCGACCTGTACCCGGTCGGCCCTTCCAGACCGAGAATGCGCGTGTCGGCACACCCGCTCCTTTGGACACCGACCTGCCACGAACCGAGACCGGTCCGCACCATTTCGGACCACGACGGCGAAGACCGGCATGAGCGCCGACCGGACGAGGAGACAGATCCGATGAGTCAGTGTGGCAGCGAGCCCTACGCCTATGATGACGAGGACTCGGATTCCGGCACCTCCTGGCCGGCCCAGGTGCTGCGGCGCAGCTGCCCGGCGTGGCTCCACCATCTGCTCTCTGGAGACCAGTGGGCCCCAGGTCCTGGCGACACACGCTTTGACGATCCGGTCTGGAGGTCCAACCCGTATTACCGGGGCCTGCACCGCACTTACTGGGCATGGCAGCAACTGGCCTTGGGCGCAGCCGAAACCCCGTACTTGCCGGCATGGCGTCGCCAGCAGGTGCAGTTCCTCGCCCAGTTGTTTACCGATGCCCTGGCTCCCGCAAATTTTCTGCCGGGGAATCCGGTTGTGCTCCGCCGTGCCGTGGAAACCCATGGCGCAAGCCTGGTTCGCGGCGCGGGTAACTTCCTGGACGACCTGGTACATCGTCGAGGACGCCCGACCAAGACGCTGCCCGGCACCTACCGCCTGGGCAAAGACCTGGCCGCCACTCCCGGCAGGGTCGTATACCGCAACGACCTGATGGAAGTGCTCCAGTACGAGCCTCAGACCACTGAGGTCCACCAGGTGCCTTTGCTGCTGGTCCCTGCATGGGTGAACAAGTTCTACATATTTGACTTGGCCCCCGACCGCAGTATTGCCGAGTGGGCGGTACGCAAAGGCTTCACGGTGTTCGCCGTCAGTTTCCGCGACCCAGGGCCCGAGCAAGCCGGCTTCGGACTTGACGATTACTTCCTGCGTGCCCCGCTGCGCGCCTTGGATATCGTGCAGGAGATCACAACGGCGCCCAAGGTTCACCTGGTGGGAGCATGCGCCGGCGGGATACTCACGGCGGCGACGGCGGCCTGGTGTGCGCTGGAAGGCGAGGAAAGGGTGGCATCGCTGACCTTTCTCATGTCCGCCCTGGATTTTACGGCCGGGGCCGGAAACGAGAAGTCACCGGCCGCGGAGATCGGCCTCATGGCTCGCTTCCTCTCCGACAGCAAGGGGATCGTCGAGGGCGAGAAGATCGGTCTCATGTTCGATCTGCTGCGCTCCACGGACAACATATGGAAACCCCTCGTATCTGGTTGGCTGATGGGCGAGAGACCGCCCCCCTTCGACATCTGGGCGTGGAGCGAAGATGGAATCGGCGTGCCCCGCGTGTTGCTGGAGCAGACGGTGAACATCGCGGCAGATAACACACTGGCTCGCGCCCTACTACGAATTGACGAGAGAACCATTGACATTTCCACAGTCACACAGGATTCCTTTGTCGTGGCTGGCATGCGCGACCACATCATTCCCTGGGAGACGGTGTACAAGAGTGCCCAGCTGCTCGGTGGTGACGTCGCATTCCACCTGGTCCCGTCGGGGCACGCGGGAAGCATCATCAGTCCGCCGCGCCCCAGAGCCGCATACCGCACCAGCCAGGGTGAATTGCCCGCGGACCCCCAGGAATGGTTGGCCGGTTCCGCACCGCGGCACGAGTCCTGGTGGTCGGCGTGGTCCCGGTGGCTCGCTCCCCGTTCAGGCCCGCGCATCCCCAGCCGGACGATGGGCAGCGACCAGCACCCGGCTGAGGCGTCGGCACCCGGTCGCTACGTGCGGTCTCGGTGATCGTGGCAGGGGCGGCGTCCCGACCCGCCGAGCGCCCTCCGACGCGGCTTCCCACCGCTGTCCGACCGTCCGTACCGTTCCGGCCTGTCGTCTCCCGCGACGGGTACATGCCGACGGTCCATCCGTCCGAGGCAGGAGGACGCCATGCACCTTCACACCACAAAGAACGTCGGCGCACTGCGCGTGTCATCTCTCGCGTTAGGAGGCAACGTATTCGGCTGGACGGCCGACGAAGCCCAGTCCTTCGAGGTCCTCGACGCGTACGTGGCGGCCGGAGGTAACTTCATCGACACTGCCGATGTCTATTCCGCTTGGGCGAAGGGGCACGTCGGAGGCGAATCAGAGAGCATCATCGGCAGGTGGATGACCGTTCGCAGGAATCGGTCGCAGATCGTTGTCGCTTCCAAGGTGGGAGCCCATCCGCGGCTCGAGGGACTGTCCGCCGCCACCATCAGCAAGGCGGTGGAGGCATCACTCAAACGCTTGCGCACCGATTACCTCGACCTGTACTACACCCATGTCGATGACGAGACGGTCGACGTGAGTGAGTTCATGACCGCGTTGCACAGCCTGGTGAAGGCCGGGAAGGTGCGTGAGCTAGGCGCCTCCAACATGTCCCCTTCTCGGCTCAAGGAGGCGTTGGCGTTCTGTGCACACGGAGATATTGCAGGCTTTTCCGTGATTCAACCGCACTACAACCTGATGGTCCGGGAGCATTACGAGGGCAGGCTGGCTGACGTGGTTTCCCAGCATGGCTTGGTCGTTGTACCGTACTTTGCCCTCGCCAAGGGGTTCCTGACCGGCAAGTACCGGCGTGGAGAACGCGTCGAAAGCATTCGGAGTCGACAGGCTGCCCGATACCTCGACACCTCCAGGGGCCAGAGGGTACTCGCCGCTCTCGACGACATCGCCGCTGCCCATCACGTGGGTCAAGCCGCCGTCGCGCTTGCCTGGCTGGCCGCTCAGCCGACCGTTGTTGCACCACTGGCCAGCGCCCGGACTGTCGAACAGCTTCAGGCTCAACTGCGCTTCGCACAGCTCGCTTTGACCAGGGGCGAGCTGGACGCCCTGACGGCGGCATCGGCCTGAAAGTCAGTTACTTCGGCTCGTTCCCGTCGTGGTGGCCGGCCGGCAGCAGCGGCACGGGCCGGTCACAACATCGCCTTGAGGAGAAGCAGCATGACTGCTTTCACTGTCAGGACGCCGATCATCGCCTCCGACTCGACTTCTCTCAAGCACGAGCAGGTCATGCTCGTGCAAGATGCCGCCTCGGGCTTGAAGGCCGTTATCGCTATTCACTCCACATCGCCGGGTCCGGCCCTGGGAGGTACACGTTTCAAGGTGTACGGCAGCGACGAAGAGGCCGTCCGGGACGCGTTGAATCTGTCTCGCGGGATGTCGTACAAGAACGCCCTGGCAGGCTTGGACTTCGGCGGCGGCAAGGCCGTCATCATCGGGGATCCGGCGAAGGCCAGATCAGAGGAGCTGCTACTGGCCTACGGAAGGTTCGTAGCCTCCCTGGGCGGCCGGTACATAACCGCCTGCGACGTTGGCACTTCCGTAGCAGACATGGATGTGATCGCGCGGGTGTGCCGGTGGACGATAAGTCGCTCACCGGAGATCGGCGGCGCGGGAGACCCCTCGGTCCCCACGGCCGTGGGTGTGCTCCAAGGGATGCGGGCGGCTGCTCTCCATCGGTGGGGAACTCCCAGCCTCCGAGGCCGGACGGTTGGCATCGCCGGGGTGGGAAAAGTTGGCTACCTTCTCGCGCAGCACCTCTTTGAGGAGGGAGCCCGCTTGGTCGTCACCGATGTACGGAAGGGTCCGATACGTCGTGTGGTCGAGAAATTCCCTTACATCACTGTCGTGGACGACACCGAATCGCTGATTCGATTCAAAGGGCTGGATGTCTATGCTCCCTGCGCGCTGGGCGGAGTCCTGGACGAAGCTGTCGTCCCAGTGATCACGGCCGAGGTGGTGTGTGGGTCGGCCAATAACCAGCTAACCCATTCAAAGGTGGAGCAACGTCTGGCGGACCGTGGAATTCTGTACGTTCCAGATTACGTCGTCAACGCCGGCGGCGTGATACAGGCCGCCGGGGAACTGTATGGGCTCACGTCCCGCGAGAGCGCGATGAAGGTGGAACGCGTCTTCGACACCACACTGACGGTCTTGCAACAGGCCGAGGCAGACGGCGTCCTGCCGGGCGTCGCCGCCGACCTCATCGCGGAACGACGCATCATCGCCTCGGCGAACGCACGGGCGGAGAACCGGAAGTCGGCTGAGCCGTCCAGAACCACCTATGGGCCATAACGAGCATCCAGGGAGGATGAGACGCAAGTGTGGAAAATCCCAGAAAACGGTGAGCCGACTGGCTTTTTATGGCAGAAGGAAAATCCCTTCCTACGTGAAATAGAATGGCCGTCACACGTTTCCGTATCAGGCACAGAACTGCGTGTCGAAGGGCACACGCTTGGAAGCAATACACCGCAGGAGCGGAAGGTCGATGGCACGTCGGCCGTTGCAGGCTTTGAAGCCAATGTCATCGGGACCGGGTGTCCCGGCTCGCCACACGCCGTCTCCAGCGCTACCGGTGTCGACGTCGGGACAGAGACCAGTGCCGTCGCGGAGGTGACCGTATGACCGCTCGACCGAGGACCCTGATCGACAAGGTCTGGGACAACAAGGTCGTGCAGTCTGTTCCCGGTGAGCCGGATCTGCTGTACGTCGACCTCCATCTCATCCACGAGGCCAGCTCCCCACAGGCGTTCGACGGCCTCCGCATCGCGGGACGTGCCGTCCGCCGGCCTGCCCTGACGCTCGCCCTGGAGGACCACAACGTCCCCACCGACTCGTTGGTGATCGCTGACGAGTTGAGTCGCAGGCAGATCGAGAAGCTGCGGGAAAACTGCACGGAGACAGGAATCCGGCTCTTCCGCCTCGGCGACCGCGGGCAGGGCATCGTGCATGTGGTCGGTCCCCAGTACGGCTTCGTGCAGCCCGGAATGTCAGTGGTGTGCGGCGACAGTCATACCTCCACGCACGGCGCGTTCGGAGCGCTGGCGTTCGGCGTCGGCACCAGCGACGTGGAGCACGTACTCGCCACTCAGACACTGCCTTTGCCACGGCCTAAGACCATGTCGGTGGAGATCGCTGGTGATGTGCCACCCGATGTCAGCGCGAAGGACATCATTCTGGCCCTCATAGCCAGGATCGGAGCCAACGGTGCCACTGGTCATGTGATCGAGTACCGCGGCGCACCGTTGACCCGGATGTCGATGGAAGGCCGGATGACCATGTGCAACATGAGCATCGAGGCGGGTGCGCGGGCTGGCCTGATCGCTCCGGACCAGGTCACCTTCGACTATCTGACCGATCTGCCCGCCTCCCCGACGGGCAACATGTGGGACGAAGCTGTGGCGTACTGGAAGACGCTCGGCACCGACCCCGGCGCCCGGTTCGACCGTGAGGTGACAGTGGACGTCACCGAATTGTCGCCTTATGTGACGTGGGGCACCAACCCAGGCCAGGCTGTTGCCCTCGGGGACCGGGTGCCCGAGCCCGCAGCCTTCGCCGACCTGAGGCAACGGGCCGCCGCCGAACGGGCCCTCGCCTACATGGGATTGGTACCGGGTACGCGCATGGATACCATCGAGATCGACACGGTGTTCATCGGTTCGTGCACCAACGGCCGGATCGAGGATCTGCGCGCGGCGGCCGAGGTCCTGCGAGGCCGAAAGGTCGCCGACAGCGTGAACATGCTGGTCGTCCCGGGTTCGATGGCTGTCCACCGCCAGGCCGAAGAGGAGGGCCTGCATGAGGTGTTCACTGCTTCGGGCGCGCAGTGGCGGCTCTCTGGCTGCTCGATGTGTCTCGGTATGAATCCGGACCGGCTGATCGGTGTCAGGCGCTGCGCGTCCACCTCCAACCGCAACTACGAGGGCCGTCAGGGTGCGCAGGCGCGCACCCACCTGGTCTCTCCGGCCGTTGCGGCCGCCACTGCGGTGGCCGGGCGGCTGGCCGCGCCGAGCAGTCTCCCCCAGGCGGTGTCCCGCCGCGGCCCGACGGCATCGTGAACGACACCGGGCCCGCCACGGTCTGCACGACGTCACCGGACACAGAACTGGAGCCCCGTATGGAACCGCTGACCCTGCACACAGGTCGGGCCATCTCACTGCGCCGCAACGATGTGGACACCGATCAGATCATTCCCGCCGAGTTCTGCAAACGGCTCACGAAGAGCGGCTTCGAAGACGCGTTGTTCGCTGCCTGGAAAGCAGATCCCTCCTTCCCGCTGAACGATCCACTGCGGCAGGACGCGACAGTGCTGGTCGCTGCCCACAACTTCGGCACGGGGAGCTCCCGGGAGCATGCGGTATGGGCGCTGCGCGACTGGGGTTTTCGGGCCGTCGTCGCGAGTAGCTTCGGTGACATCTTCCGCAGCAACGCCCTCAAGAATGGAGTCCTGGCCGTGGAACTACCGGCGCGGACAGTTGAGGATCTCGCCTCACGGGTCGAAGCGGACCCGGGGTTCGAAATCACGGTGGACCTTGAGGCATGCGAACTGCGCGCCGTCGACCACAGTCATCCCTTCACCGTGGACCAACGAGCCCGGTGGCTCCTGCTCAACGGCTACGACGACATCGCGGTCAGTCTGGGCCGCCACGCAGCCATTTCTCTCTACGAGGCCGCGCGGCCCGGCTGGTTGCCCCGAACCGACACGGTCGCGATATGAGCGCTCGGCCGGCGACCGACTACTGACCTTTCAGGATTGTTGTCGGCCGGCTGCTGACCTCGAGCCCGGTGCCGGCCTTCACCGGACAAGCACGATCGGGGCACCGAGCTGTTACCGGGTCTTGCGCACGAGGGTGTGGGCCCGCGCACGACAGCAATCCCGAAAGGTCAGTAACCCAGAGAGGGAAGGACCAGGAGCATGACTTCATTAGCGGTGATTCCCGGCGACGGAATAGGCCCCGAGGTGATCGACCAGGCGTTGAAGACCTTGGATGCGCTCGGTGCCGGCCTGGACATCGATCTGCTTGACCATATCAACGCCGACCGGTACCTGGCGGATGGAGTGGGCCTCAGTGATGTGGACCTCGACCGGATCCGTTCGAGTGACAGCGTCCTGCTGGGCGCCGTCGGCGACGCCCGGGTGGCGCATACCGACTATGTGCGCAGTGTGCTGCTGCGGCTGCGCTTCGAACTGGACCTGTACGTGAACCATCGGCCGGCGAAACTGCTGGGCGACTGGCTGAGCCCGCTGCGCGACGAGACGAAACGGGCCGTGGACTGTGTGGTCGTACGGGAGAACACGGAGGGTCTGTACGCTGGGGTAGGCGGAACACTGCGGCCACAAACGCCGTTCGAGGTGTCGATGGACGCTGAGATCAACACTCATTACGGCGTCTCCCGAATCATCGACTACGCGTTCTCCGTCGCCCGTTCGTCGGTATGCATGATCGACAAGTCCAACGCGGTGCCGTTCGGTGGCCAGTTGTGGCAGCGCTATTGGCGGGAGGCAGCCGATCGCCATCCGGACATCGAAACGTCACATCTTTACGTGGACGCAGCGGTGATGAAGTTGGTGGAGGACCCGACCCGCTACGACGTCATCGTCGCCAACAATTCACACGGTGACGTTCTCAGTGACCTGACCGCCCAGCTGGCAGGCGGTCTGGGCACAGCGGCCTCGGCGAACATCAACCCGGTAAGCAACTTCGGACTGTACGAGCCGGTGCACGGTACAGCTCCGGACATCGCCGGGCAGGGACTGGCCAACCCGATCGGGGCCATTCTCAGCGCGGCTCTGATGCTCGACCGGTTCGGGCACGACAAGTGGGCCCAAGCCGTTCGCAGGGCGGTCACCACAGTGATCGAGCACCGCCGGGTCACCCCGGACCTCGGGGGCACGCTGTGCACCGAGGACGCTGGAGCAGCCATCAGGGCAGCTCTGTGAGCTGAGGGCTGGCCGACACCCTCCTGTAGGAATGCCGGACAATTCGCGGGCGGCAGGCATGCATAACGTGGATGCGCGCGTACGACACCACTGTCGTCTCGGACGTCGGCAAGATGGCTCACCGCGGCCATGGGCTCATCCCGGCCGGCAAGAAGGTTCTGGACAAGCAGTTGCCCAACAGCGAGACCCGGCACACGGCAAGTCCCGGCAGGTAGGCGACCTTGCAGCCCGCGTGATCGCCACCCTGTATCCCGGCGGGGCGAAGACCGACGCGAAGGACGCCGCGATGATCGCAGACGCCACCCGGACCATGCCGCACACCCTGCACTCGCTGGAGCTGACCCACGAGATCACCGCCGAGCTGACCGACTCGTCGAAGCCATCCGCCCCAAGGCCCCACGCGAGGCTGCCCGGCTGATCGACGACATCTTCCACGCACTCGACGAGCAGACCGTCATCGTTCCGGGGACTGGCACCCTCGACACCGTGATCCCCTCCCTGGCTGCCGTCCAGGTCGGCTCGGGGCGAAGAGGGAAACGGCTGGTCAGTCCCGCTCCTCGGGACGGAGCAGTGCCCTTGCTTCCTTCTCATTCCCCAGTTCCTTCAGACGATCGAAGAAGGCATCCAGAGCAGCACTGCACTGCCCCGAGCGCACTTCCTTGAGTGCCTCCAGCGCCTGACTTGCGGTACCACGAGCCTCCTCGACCTGCTCTTGTTGAAGTTGGATCGAGGCCAGGAGCAACAGCCTGAGGGCGCGGCGCCGTGTCCACCCGGGTGAACACCCCCGCAGCGCTTCCTGTGCCCACTGGGTCGCTTTCGTGAACTGCTTCAGGTCTTGGTGACAGCGGGCCAGTTCCTCCGCCAGGTAGGCGCGATCGATGTGGGCCGCCCAATCCGGTCTCTCGCCGTGATCGCTGCGTTCCAACGCCTCGACCGCGTGCTCAGTGGCCTTCTCGCACGCCCGAGTGTCACCCAGGAGGGCACGGCCACGGGCTTCAGTTGCGTAGGAGATCGCCTGTACGTGATCGGCGCTCGGTCCTCGCACTCCCTCTCGCGCTACGCGGGCGAGTTGAACGGCTTCGCGCGGGTTGCCGAGCGTGAGGGCCACGTGGGCCATTCCTGAGGCCAGCATGTACCCGCCGAAGTCACGATCGGACGCTGCCTGGGCAAGACGCAGAGCCTGTATGTAGTAGCGCTGGGCAAGCCCTGGCTGGTTGATGTCCACTGCCATATAACCGGCGAGTTCCGTCAGGCGCGCCGCGGCGCCGAGCACTTGCCGGCCGAGGGAGTCGTCGTACGAGCCCTCCAGGAGTTCGGTGACGACAGTGCTGAGATGGCAGACAGCGGCGGGACGTATCCGCCCACTGCCGAACCGGTGATCGAGGTCGGCAAGCGCGGCAGTGGTCGCCCGCACAGGCATGACATCGGCCGGACCGACCTCGACGTGTCCGTTGCCTCTGATGGCGGGGTCGGGATCGGCTATCAACCAGTCACGACTGGCCTGGACCAGCACAGAAGTCGCAAGCGATTCCCCGGGCGTCCAACCGTTGCGGTGAGCGTCGCTGTACCACAATGCGCTCACCTGCTGGAGGGCTCCCTCCACGGTTGGCTCGAACCGCAGCCCCGTGGCGATATCCACACGGGGGGCAGGCCTCATACCTATCTCATCCACCGTGACCGTACGCCCAAGTTTTCGCCCTAACGCCTCGGCGATGATGGCAGGTACGCGACCGCGGGGTTGCTGTCCCTGAAGCCAGCGAGCCACCGACGTCTTGTCGTAGTGCAGGTCCAGACCGTGCTCAGCGCCACAGCTGTTGACTCGCCGAGCCAGTCCGGTGTTCGAGCAGCCTGCTTCTTCTATCACGACTTGCAGGCTTTCGTTCGTCCTGCGGGCGGCACGCGGTCGCGCGATCATAGCCACGAATCTCCGTTCCAACTTCGAATCAGCCGCTTCATGTCTCTGCTCGGGAGACAAAACCAGCGGGTCTTATCAGTCTGTTGACATGACGAAGGACCTATTGGGTGTCCGGCAGCACAGCCCGGCGCTTACCCCTCCCTGTATCCCTGAGGGTCCAGTTGACCTAAAATTGCTATACGTCGAGGAGTGTCGCACTCTGCAGCAGCGGTCATAGTCGGCGCATGCGAGAGCAACCCAACAGCGGTTGACTCTGCATGCCGCTGGCGCGCTGTGTGCTCCTTCGAGTGAGTGTCAAACCGGCGGGGGAGCTGCGCAGTTCAGCTGTTTCCTGCCCTGGTTAAATGATCTGAAGGTTCGATGCACTCAACCCACCTAAGCATTTGAGAAGCGCTCGCCCCGTCCGATTTCTGCGGTGATGCCGACAGCACCATTACGGAGCTCCAGCGGCACACCGTCTCTCCCTCTTCGCCGGCCTGGCGCTTCGAGTCTGGCCTAACGGCTATCACATTGCCATGGAAGTCTGACGAATGGCTGATTGTTACTTCAGAAAGAAGCGGGAATTGTTGCGTTCGACGCCCATGCCTCACGCACAGCGCGTACTGTATGAAAAGCGCAAGTTGCATGGCGAGGCGCACTACATCACGTAAGGCGCACATTCCGTCATGTCTGGCTTACGCTGAAGAAGTGAAGCGCAAGACGGCTCAGTGACGCACACGTAATCCCAGACGGCGTGAAGAGGGTAAAGTGCGCGCCCTTGTCCACTGACGTATGTCAGTAGCTCGCCTGAACGTGCGTCGTACCGATGGGGCCGGCTGAGCGGGGCACTGACGAGAATGCAGGAGGGGATCTTCGAGCCTCAGATCTCAGAGTTTGCCGGTACGCCGTGCATCACGATGACGGGTTGCCCGCAAGATGGGCGGTGACCTGACCGCCCGCCCCGGCCTCAGCGATCGATCAGGGCCTTGACCGTCGGGCAGGTGCGCATCGGAGACGTCGACGGCCAGGGACAGACCGGTCCGCCCGGTGACCAAGTGGGGCTTTCGAGCCGCACTTACAGCGGGACCGGTCCAGCTCGCCGCGGGCACCCGACGATTCGAACAAAGCGGACGGCAACTGCCGCCAGGTGCACAAACCATCCCCATCCCGGCAGGCTGTCGAAAACCCCGAACGGGGCGACCCGTTATCCGAGTTGCCTGGTGCTGCGGCTCCTACCGGCACGCCTGTCGAGGCGTACGACATCGAGTCGTCCCTGCTCGTACTGATCCCGCACGCTCCGCTTGTCGTACTTGCCCATCGACGTCTTGGGAACCGCCCTTACGATCGCCCAGTATTCGGGCAGCATCCATGCGTCGAATTGCTCGGCCAGGAAGTCGCGCAGTTCCGCTGCCTCGACGCTGCTGCCCCGGCGAAGTGACACGGCGGCGAGAGGGCGTTCGCCCCAGTGCTCGTCGGCTACTGCTACTACGACGGCCTCTGCCACGGCGGAGTGTCCCATTAAGGCGTTTTCCAATTGCACGCTGGAAATGTATTCGCCTCCGGACTTGATGGCGTCCTTGATCCGGTCGGTGAGCTTGAGATACCCGTTCGGGGAGATCCTTCCGATGTCCCCGGTCCTCAGCCAGCCGTCCGAGGTGAAGCACCCTGCCGGTTGTACCGGAGGGGAATCGTCGCCACTATGGTATCCACTGGTGATCTCCGGGCCACGTAGTTGCAGCTCGCCGACGGTCAGGTCATCGTGTGGCACTGGAATGCCGTGTGAGTCGATGAGCCGGAACTCGACGGAGGGCGAGAACCTTCCCTGGCTGACGCGGTGGGCCCATTCGGTGCCGGCGTCCGCCCCTGCTGGAGGTATGGCCGCGCTCACCATCCCCAATGTTTCGGTCATTCCATAGCCCTGCAAGAGCTCGATGGAGTGACGGTCCCGGTAATCGGCGATCAGGGAGGCAGGGCACGCGAATCCTCCCACGAACACCCGCCGCAGGCTTTTAGTGTCATAGGCGTGGGTGTCGAGTTCTTCCAAGAGGGAGGACCACACGGTGGGTATCGCGGCACTGAAAGTCGGCCGCCCGCGCTCAATCATGCGGGCGAGCGATGCCGCCGAGGAGGAGCCGTCGGGCAGTAACAGGCCGGCGCCGGTGAAAAACGCCGCGTGCGGGAGCCCCCAGCCGTTCACATGGAACATGGGGACGACGGGAAAGAGAACGTCACTCGGGCTCAGGTTGAACTGGCTTGGTATGGCTACATGGGCGCAGTGCAGGTATATCGACCGGTGACTGTAGACCACGCCTTTGGGATTTCCCGTGGTGCCAGAGGTATAGCACATGGCCGCGGCAGTGTGCTCGTCCAGCTGGTCTTCCCACGGGTAGTCGATGGACTGCCCGGCGATCAGTTCTTCGTAGTCGTGCACTTGACCGGCGAATCCGGACAGCGCCTCACGGCTACCACGGCCGGCAACGACGATATGCTTCACCGTGCCCGTTAAGTGGGGCAGCGCGGAAGCGAGAGTTGCGACTAGGGCACCGTCTACGACGATCACCTCATCACCGGCGTGATCGATGGTGTAGGCCAACTGCTCGGCCGCCATCCGTACGTTGAGAGTGTGAAGGACCGCACCCATCGCGGGAACCGCCAGGAAGAGCTCCAGGTGCCGGGTGTTGTTCCACATGAAGGTACCGATGACGCTCTGCCTGCTTTGCGGATTGGTTCCTGGCCGCACGCCCAGCCGGTCGCGCAGTGCGTGCGCCAGACGAGCGGCACGCTCGCCCACCTCCGCGTAGCTCCTGCGGTCGAATTCTTCTCCGTTCCAGGTGGCAACGCTTGATGTGCCGTGGACTGTGGAGCCGTGCCGCAGCAGACGGGCGACCGTGAGCTGGACGTCGGGCATGGTGCTGTACATGGCGATCCCTTCAGCGCGGTGTCGGCTGGCGTGCTGCCTCGCGTCTCGGTACTTCCCGCTTCTTCCTGCATACCGGGGAGACGGAGGAAGGCATGCGACCCAGCGGTAACGCCGTTCGCGGCCAATCCGCCGCCCGTGTATCCCTCACCCAGCACTGACAGACAGGTCGTCCTGACTGCCCTCTCCGGCATCGCTGGGAAGCCCGTTGCTCAATCGGAGCGTCCGTGGCTTGTAGGCGGGGCGCTCGGTCTCATAGGCGGCGATGTCGGGCTCGTTCCGCAGTGTGATGCTGATGTCGTCCAGGCCGTTCAGGAGCCGCCA
>NZ_JBSFTT010000031.1:0-34863 GCF_053591415.1 Streptomyces sp. NPDC003032
TTTGTTCTTCGTTCTTGCGTTTCCGACTCTATCAGACTCTTTCGTGTCCGACTTCCTCGGTGCCTTTCCGGTTCCCGCTCCGGCCTTTCGGCTTTTGCGTTTCTCTTTCCGGCGGTTCCGACTCTATCAGATCCTTTCGGGCCTGATTTCCGGTCAGCGGGAGTTGTCTTCGCGGCTGTTGGGCCGTTCCGACGTCTCAAACTCTAGCGGGTTTTCCCGGCGACTCATAATCGAGCCTTGGAATTGAATTCGGGCATGCCGAACGCGTTCCGTTGGGAGGTTGTGCAGAGTTTGGTTTGCCGCTCAACAGCGGCGGGAGGTGCTGTCGCAGAACCGTTACGGCTCTGTGGCAACCCGAAGAACCTTACGGGTCGGGCGGGTGACTGTCAACCTCCGCCCCGCGGCCGTCAGTCAAGGTCGTTGAGGCGTCCGCCGGCGTCCGGCTGGGCGTGCTCCACACGACGTAGAAGACGGGTCAGCACCTCGCCCAGGACGCCGCGCTCCTCGGCGGAGAGGTCCTGGAGGAGGTCCTCCTCGAAGACCGTGGCCAGGCGCATCGCCTCCAGCCACTTCTCACGGCCCTCCGCGGTCAGCTCCACGATGACGCGGACGCGGTTGTTCTCGTCGCGGTCGCGGGTGACCAGGCCCTCCCCCACCATGCGGTCGATGCGGTGGGTCATGGCGGCGGGCGTGAGGCCCAGGCGCTTGGCCAGGTCCCCCGGGCCCATTTGGTACGGGGCGCCGGAGAGGACGAGGGCCTTGAGGACCTCCCACTCGGCGTTGCTTATGCCGAGGGTCGCGGTCTGGCGGCCATAGGCCACGTTCATACGGCGGTTCAGACGGCCGAGGGCCGAGACGATCTTCTCGACCTGGGGGTCGAGGTCCCGAAACTCGCGCTGGTACGCGGCGATCTGTTCTTCAAGTGTCGGCTCACTTGGGCCGGGGGTGTCACCCATGGCCGCAGTATGGCACGCCTCCACTTGCCGTTGAAGTCCTTCGATGTGTATTGTTTAGGTTCTAACTTTAGCTTCGAAGTCTTCACTTCTAACTCCTAAGGCAGGTGAAAGTGACCAGGGCGATGGGCGCGGCGATGCGTCGTATCCAGGCAGGCAGCGCGCTGAGCGCGTTCGGCATCGGTTTCACGGTCCCGTTCCTCTACGTCTACGTGGCGCAGGTGCGTGGGCTCGGGGCCAGTACGGCGGGCATCGTGCTGGCCGCCTTCGCCATGGCCGCGCTGATCGTCCTGCCCATCACCGGCCGCGTCATCGATCGGCGCGGCCCCCTTCCGGTGCTGGTGGGCGCGGCGGTCGTCGCCTCCGTGGGCGCGGTCGCGCTCGGTCTCGCCGGCGGTGAGACGACGGCGATCCTGTCCGCGGCCCTGCTCGGCGCGGGCACGGCAGTCATGCAGCCCGCGCTCGCGACGATGATCGTCTGGTCCTCGACGCCGGCGACCCGTACGCGGTCGTTCGCGACGCAGTTCTTCCTGCAGAACCTGGGCCTGGGCATCGGTGGTCTCATCGGCGGTCAGATCGTCGACGAGGACCGCCCCGGCAGCTTCATACTGCTGTTCTCCATCGAGTCCGTGATGTTCCTGGTGCTCGCGGCGATCGCGCTGAGCGTGCGGCTGCCGCACGCGCCGTCCATCCAGGACGCGATGCCCAAGGACGCCTCCGCCCCGCGGGGCGGGATGCGCGCGCTCCTGAAGCACAAGGCCATGGTGCAGCTGTGCGTGCTCGGCTTCGTGATCTTCTTCGCCTGCTACGGGCAGTTCGAGTCGGGGCTCTCCGCGTACGGCGTGGAGGCCGCGGGCATCTCGGCCTCGACGCTCGGCATCGCGCTCGCCGCCAACACGGCGATGATCGTGATCGCGCAGTTCGCGGTCCTGAAGTTCGTCGAGCGGCGCAAGCGGTCCCGGGTGATCGCGGCCGTCGGTCTGATCTGGGCCTTCGCGTGGCTCCTCGCGGGGTACGCCGGTGTCGGCCACGGCAGCCAGGCGATGGCCACCGCCGCGTTCATCTCGACGTACGCGCTGTTCGGGCTCGGTGAGGCGATGCTGTCGCCGACCGTCGCGCCGCTGGTCGCGGATCTGGCGCCGGGCGGCATGGTCGGCCAGTACAACTCGGCCTTCGCCCTGGTGAAGCAGCTGGCCCTCGCGGTCGGTCCGGCCGTGGGAGGGCCGATGGGTGCCGCGCTGCACGTTCCGTACATCGTGACGTTCGTGCTGTTCTCGCTGGGCATCACGGTGCTCGCGGTGCGCATGGGGCGTCAGCTCACCCCGGTGCAGAACCAGCCTTCGCCGGCCAAGAGCCCGGTGGTGGCGCAGGGCGGTCCGGCCGCCACCGAGCCGGCGAGGGCCAACGCGTAACGCGCGCTACTTGGGGAGCGCGAACTCGCACCAGACGGCTTTGCCGCCGCCCGGTGTGCGGCGCGAGCCCCAGTTCGACGCGATCGTGGCGACGATGGCGATGCCGCGTCCCGCCTCGTCGGCCGGTTCGGCGCGGCGGCGGCGCGGCAGGTGGTCGTCGCCGTCGGTGACCTCGATGATCAGGCGGCGGTCGGTGCGGCGCAGGCGCAGCCGCATCGGCGGTGTGCCGTGCTGGAGGGAGTTGGCGACCAGTTCGCTGGCCGCCAGGACGCCCAGGTCGTGCAGGTCCGGGGCGAAGCGCCAGCTGGCGAGGACGCCCGTGGCGAAGGCACGCGCGCGTGGCGCCGCTTCCACGCCGCCGAGCAGTTCCAGGGCGGCGTTGCGGAACAGCTCGGCCTCGGAGCCGGTGCGCGCGGGGTGCTGCAGGACCAGGACGGCGACGTCGTCGTCGTGGTCGGCGGTCACCCCGAGGGCGCGGATCAGGCGGTCGCACACCACCTGGGGGGTGCCGGTGGCACCGGCCAGGGCGCGCTCCAGGGAGGCCACGCCCTCGTCGATGTCCTCGCTGCGCCGCTCGACGAGGCCGTCCGTATAGAGGACGGCGGTCGAGCCGGGGCCCAGCGGCACGGAGCCCGAGGTGTGCATCCAGCCGCCGGTGCCGAGCGGGGGCCCCGTGGGCTCCTCGGCCCGGTGGATGGTGCCGTGCTCGTCGCGTACGAGGATGGGCAGGTGCCCCGCTGACGCGTAGACGAGGCTTCCTTCGTTCGGGTCGTGCACCGCGTAGACGCAGGTGGCGATCTGGCTGGCGTCGATCTCGGCGGCGAGGCCGTCCAGGAGCTGCAGGACCTCGTGCGGGGGCAGGTCCAGACGGGCGTAGGCGCGCACGGCCGTGCGGAGCTGGCCCATGACGGCCGCCGCGCGCACGCCGCGGCCCATCACGTCGCCGATGACGAGCGCGGTGCGGCCGCCGCCGAGCGTGATCACGTCGTACCAGTCGCCGCCCACCGCGGCCTCGGTGCCGCCCGGCTGGTAGGTGGCGGCGATGCGCAGATCGTCGGGCTGCTCCAGCTCCTGGGGCAGCAGGGACTTCTGGAGGGTGACGGCCGTCTCGCGCTGTGCGCGCTCGCTGGCGCGCAGGCGCTCGGCGGCCTCGGCGTGGTCGGTGACGTCGGCGGCGAAGATCAGGACGCCGCCTCCTTCCTGCGGGCCCGCCGCGGAGCCGCCGAGCGGAAGTGTCACGGGGGTGCAGGTGAAGGTGTACGAGCGGCCGCCGGGCGCCTTGCGGGACTTGACGGTGCGCGGCTTCGCGCTGCGCAGGACCTGGTCCAGGAGGGGCAGCAGGCCCAGCTCGGTCAGTTCGGGCAGCGCCACGCGCGCGGGCTCCCCGATGGGCCGGGGGCCAAAGGCGGCCGTGTACGCGTCGTTGACGTACGCGATGCGGTGGTCGGCGCCGTGCACGAGGGCGACGAGGGCCGGGACGCGGTCGAGCACCTCGCGGACCGGCAGGTCGTCGATGCCGTCGGCGGGGACGGGTCGGTCTCCGTCGGAGAGCTGCTCGGCTCGGGCCGCGGGGACAGAGCCGTCTCCGCGCGGTGCCGTGGCGATCGTCTGTTCGGTCCGCGCTGCTGCGCGGCGCTGCGTTCCGGGGAGCCGGGCGCTCCAGCGCGTGAAGTTCACTGCGGTAGGCCTCGTGGTGTCGCTTCTGGATCGGGAACACAGCATGTCGAGGGCGGACGTCCCTGGTGTCGGCCGCGCGGCCGGACCATGGTCACACGAACAGTCTCCCCGACCCGACTGACATCCGTGGGTCCGGACGGACATCCGTCAGACGTGGGTCCTGTGCGGGGAGTTCCTGACTCCGGTCAGGAGGACTCCTTCGGGCGCTCGCCTCCGGCCGCGAGTTCGAACTCCGCACGGGGGTGCTCCAGCGATCCGAGGGAGACGATCTCGCGTTTGAACAGGCCGGAGAGGGTCCATTCGGCGAGCACACGGGACTTGCGGTTGACGGTCGGCACTCTGCTCAGGTGGTAGACGCGGTGCATGAACCAGGCAGGGTAGCCCTTCAGCCTGCGTCCGTAGACGTGTGCGACACCTTTGTGCAGTCCCAGGGACGCCACCGAGCCGACGTATTTGTGCCGGTACTCCTGAAGAGGCTGCTCCCGCAGGGTCGCCACGATGTTGTCGCCGAGGACCTTGGCCTGGCGCACCGCGTGCTGCGCGTTGGGCGCGCACTCCTTGCCGGGCTCCTCCGTGGTGACGTCGGGGACGGCGGCGGCGTCTCCCGCGGCCCACGCGTGCGTGGCGCCGTCCACCGTGAGCTGTGCGGTGCACTTGAGGCGGCCGCGTCCGTTCAGCGGCAGGTCGGAGGCGGCGAGGACGGGGTGCGGTTTGACGCCCGCCGTCCATACGACGGTGCGGGTGGGGAAGCGGGTGCCGTCGCTCAGGACGGCGACGCGGTCCTCGCAGGAGTCAAGGCGGGTCTCCAGGCGTACGTCGATATTGCGCCGACGCAGCTCACCCACCGTGTACTTGCCCATCTTCTCGCCGACTTCCGGCAGGATCCGCCCCGATGCCTCGACGAGGACCCATTTCATGTCCTGGGCCTTGACGTTGTGGTAGTACCGCGTGGCGTAGCGCGCCATGTCCTCCAGCTCGCCGAGGGCCTCTACGCCGGCGTAACCGCCGCCCACGAAGACGAAGGTCAGGGCCGCGTCGCGGATCGAGGGGTCGCGGGTGGACGAGGCGATGTCCATCTGTTCGATGACGTGGTTGCGCAGGCCGATGGCCTCTTCGACGGTCTTGAAGCCGATGGCGTACTCGGCGAGGCCGGGGATGGGCAGGGTGCGCGAGACGGAGCCGGGGGCCAGGACCAGTTCGTCGTACGTGATGTCGACGGCGCCGGTGCCCTCCTCCTCGGTGGCGAGCGTGGTGAAGGTCGCGGTGCGCTTGGCGTGTTCGATGGACTCGACCTCGCCGATGACGATGCGGCACTTGTCGAGGACACGGCGCAGCGGCACGACGACGTGGCGCGGCGAGATGTTGCCGGCCGCCGCCTCGGGCAGGAACGGCTGATAGGTCATGTACGGCTCGGGCGTGATCATCACGACCTCGGCCTCACCCCGCTTGAGCTCCGACTTCAGCTCCCGCTGGAGCCGCAGAGCGGTGTACATGCCGACGTAGCCGCCGCCGACGACGAGAATGCGCACAGGTTCCGTCACCATCCCATGACGCACCCGGCTCCTGAGTTTGTCCACAGGCCCGGCAATTTGTATGACCGGTCGTGGTGCGCCGCGAGCGCCCGGCGGATTGCGCGGGCGCTCGGTAGGTACGCAGGTCAGTGGGGGTGAGGGGGGTATGCACATGGGGTGCAATAAGGCCTGAAACGGTGCGTACTCCGATCGGGGGGTGGTCCGTGCGGAACCCACCCCTTCTGAATTGACTCAGGCTCAACTATGTTCGTGGGAGGTCGGGGTGTCGGGGGATGCGCTCGTCGAGCCGAGTTTCCGGGCTCACGGAAGGGCTCGCTCCTCACACGCCGGTTGCCAATGGCGGGGAGTGTCTCCGGGGGGAGACGTCATTACCGGGGGAACGTATATGCACATTCAGGAGACTCACTGGACTTCCGCTGCCGCGCCGGCATCAGCCGTCGGCCCCAGCGGGAACGGACGCGACATGGGGGAAGGAGCGCGCACGACACCACTGCGTGTCGACGCACAGCGCAATCTCGAACATGTGCTTCGCGCGGCACGCGAAGTCTTCGGCGAGCTGGGGTACGGCGCGCCGATGGAAGACGTGGCGCGCCGCGCGCGGGTCGGTGTCGGCACCGTCTACCGCCGCTTCCCGAGCAAGGACGTGCTGGTCCGGCGCATCGCCGAGGAGGAGACCTCCCGGCTGACCGACCAGGCGCGTGCCGCGCTCGGGCAGGAGGACGAGCCGTGGTCGGCGCTCTCGCGCTTCCTGCGGACGTCCGTGGCGTCGGGCGCGGGGCGGCTGCTGCCGCCGCAGGTGCTGCGGGTGGGCGTCGAGGAAGGCGCCGCCCCTGGGGACGAGGCGAGGGTGCCGCAGCAGCGGCAGCCGGTCGCGGACTCCGCCGAGCTGCGTTTCGTGGAACAGCGCCAGGCGCCGGCCGACGAGTCGGCTTCGGTGGTCGACGACGCGGGGGCGGCCACGCTCCTCGATGTCGTCGGGCGCCTCGTGGAGCGGGCCCGCGCGGCGGGTGAGCTGCGTCCGGACGTGACCGTGTCGGACGTCTTGTTGGTGATAGCCACGGCGGCGCCCTCGCTGCCGGACGCCGCCCAGCAGGCCGCCGCCTCGTCGCGACTGCTCGACATCCTTCTCGAAGGGCTGCGGTCGCGGCCCGTGTAGCGCTCCGTGCGGCGGAAGGCTCAACTCCGTTTATATGAGAAGGGATTGAGCCTTCCCCGGACGGGTGAGCGGTAGTGCTCGGTTCCGGGAAGTCACCCCGGACGAGTGGTTGCCCGTCATCACCACTGGCCGGAGCACGGCCGTGTGTCACTCTTTCCCGATGTTCGGGTCTGAGTGGGCAACCGGGGGCGTTCCGCGATGAGTGTTGACGGTCGGGACGAGCCCTCCGCGGGCTTCGGCGACGAGACGCGCTCGGCACCCCGCCCCAGCGTGCCCCCGCAGCGTGAAGGTGGCACGGGGGCGCCCGCCGGCGGGGAAGCGGCGCCGTCCGACGCCGACCTGATCGCGAGGATGCGGGCGGGCGACGACTCCGCGTACGAGGAGCTGTACCGCAGGCACGCCGAAGCGGTCCGCCGCTATGCGCGCACCTGCTGTCGCGACGCCCACACCGCCGATGACCTCACCGCCGAGGTCTTCGCCCGCATGCTCCAGGCCGTGCGCGGCGGCAGCGGGCCCGAGCAGGCGGTGCGCGCCTATCTGCTGACCACGGTCAGGCGTGTCGCCGCCGGGTGGACGAAGTCGGCGAAGCGGGAGCAGCTGGTCGACGACTTCGCGGTGTTCGCCGCCCAGGCGGCGCGCGGCTCCGAACTCTCCGACGACGACACACTGAACCTGGGCGCGGACGTCCGCGCGATGCACGAGGCCGAGCAGTCGATGGCCATGCGGGCCTTCCGGAGCCTGCCCGAGCGCTGGCAGGCCGTGCTGTGGCACACGGAGATCGAGGACGAGTCCCCGAGCGACGTCGCCACGCTCTTCGGCCTCGACGCGAACGGCACGCGCGTGCTCGCGAGCCGCGCCCGCGAGGGCCTCAAGCAGGCCTACCTCCAGGCGCACGTGAGCGCCACGCTCACCGAGAGCGAGGAGTGCGCGCGCTACGCCGACCGCCTCGGCGCCTACGCCCGCGGCGGCCTGCGCACCCGCGCCGAGCGAGGCCTGCGCAAGCACCTGGAGGAGTGCGCCAGGTGCCGCCTGGCCGCGGGCCAGATCAAGGAAGTCGCCAACGGCATCCCCGCGGTCGTGCCGATCGCCGTCATCGGCTGGTTCGGCGCCGCCGGGTACGCGAAGGTGGCCGCGCTCGTCGGGGGCGGCGCCGCGAGCGCGGGTGCCGCGGGAGCCGCGGGCGCGGCCGCCGCGAGCGGGTCCGCCGGAGGGAGCGCGGCGGGCGGAGCCGCCGCCGAGGGGCTCGGCGCCCCCGCCAAGGCCGGCATCGCGGCGGGCGTCGTCGTGGCGGCCGGGGTCGCCGCGGCGATCGCCCTCAGCGGTGGTGAGGGCGAGCCCAAGGAGGACCGCCCGCCGAAGGCCAAGGAGCCCGCCGTCGCCGAGCCGGTCGTGCCGCAGAAACCTCCGCCACCGAAGCCCGAGCCGACCCCGCCGCCGCCCGCGCCGAAGCAGACCCCTGCCGCCAAGCCGCCGCCCCCGAAGGCAGAACCGAAGCCGCCCGCCAAGGCGCAGCCCGAGCCCGAGCCGAAGCCGACCCCGCCGACCCCGCCGGCCCCGGAACCCAAGCCCACCCCGCCGAAGCCGAGGCCGACCCCGCCGCCGAAGCCGCCGCCCCCGCCACCGGCCCCGGCGGTCTACCAGTGGAGCGAGCTCCAGTACGACACCGTGGGCGACGGCACCAAGCCCGAGATGCGGCTCGGCCAGAGCAGCTGGGTGTGGCAGCGCAGGGGCCTGTCGATCGCCGATCGGCGGTACTCCCATGGCGTGACCGTGCACGGCGAGTCCTCCGTGACGATCGACCTGAACCGCAGCTGCACGACGTACGCCGCCGTCGTCGGCATCGACGACATGACGATGGGGCTCGGAAAGGTGCGCTTCTCCGTGTACGCGGACGGGGCTCGACTGTGGCGGTCGCCCCTGCTGAAGGGCGGCGACCCGGCGCTGCCCGTGCAGGTGAACCTCACCGGGCGCACGACCATCCGGCTGGTCGTCGAACCGCACACGCCCTTCCACGCGGTGACGCTCGCGGACTGGGCGCAGTCGCGGATGCGCTGCACCTGACGCGGGCGCTAGGCCGTATCCGGAGGCCCCGCCTCGGCCGGTTCCGCGAACGGTTCGCCGGTCAGCTCTCCGGTCAGCTCGTCAGCCGTGAGCGTGCTGCCCGCGGCGCGCGCCGCCTCGTACCGCCGCACGCCGAGCGCGGCCGTGGCGGCGGCCACCACACGGTCGGCCACCGTCGACTCGGGCCGGGGACGCGGGCGACCGCCCCGAAGGCGCGTGGCGACCGCGAGCAGCCGTGCCGCGCGCGCGTGGTCGCCGAGTTCGCTGACGAACGCGGCGCCGTAGTCCACGAGCGAGGCGACGATCACCTCGGAGCACTGGGCCTTCAGGGCTTCCCGCAGCGCGTCGGCCAGCTCGGGCAGACCCGCCTCGGGACCGGACTCGGCGGCGATGACGCGGGCCTCCACACCGCGCATGGCCGCACTGAACTGCGGTGGCGGTGTGCCGTACGTCGACTCGCTGCGGGCCGCGTCGCACCATCTGCGGGCCGCTGCCGTATCGCCGTCGTCCAGCGCCATCAGCGCGCGCAGCAGCCGTACGTACGTCCTTGAGTCGGTCACGCCATGGCGGTCGGCCTCGGTGCTCGCCTCGTCGAGGGTCTTCACCGCCGCCGCCCGGTCGCCCTCCCGGTAGGAGATCTCGGCGAGCCGGGCCATGAGGAACGGCGTCTCCGCGTACGCCCCCACTTCGTAGGCCAGGCGCAGCCCTTCCTCGTAGGCGGCGCGGGCCTCCTCGTGACGGCTGCGGGCCATCGCGGCCTCGCCCACGGCGCTGCTGACCTGGGCGGTCATCCACCGGTCGCCGACGCGTCTGCTCAGCGTCCGCAGCTCGGCCAGGTCCTCGTCGACGCCCGAGAGGTTGCCGTTCATGTCGATGGCCATGTGCGCGCGGAACATCAGGATGACGGAGAGGTCCCAGTCCCCGCCGTACCGACGGCAGTTCTCGACCGTCGCGTCCACGGCGGGGCGGGTCTCGTCGAGCGTGCCGCCGATGAAGAAGGCCGTGAACGGCCAGATCAGACCCGGGAACCGCGCGGAGTGGGGGGTGGGCCGCGCGAAGACGGCGCGCACCCGCTCGACGTACTCGTCCTTGGTCCAGTCGTCCTGGGCCACCGTCTCGTCCCCGGGCCGGGACTCGGTCAGCATGAAGAGGTGCAGCAGCCGGAGCTTCATCCACGGCCAGTAGAGCGGGTCGTCCTCGTCGGGCAGGGTCTGGGCGCCGGACGACGCGCGCCCCGGGGCCAGCTCCAGGATGCGGCCCATCCAGTCGCGGCCCTCCCGGTGGAGATTGCGCAGCCACCAGAACCAGCCGGTGTGCAGGGCGAGCGCGATCGCCGTCGGGGTGTCGCGGGTCTCGATGGAGTGCTGCAGGGCCGCGCGGATGTTGTCCAGCTCCGTCTCCAGGCGTCTGATCCACGGCAGTTGCTCGGCGGTGCGGAGTTTGGGTTCGGCCTGCTCGACCAGCGCGTGGAAGTACGCGGTGTGGCGCCGGGCGGCGGCCGTGAGCAGGTCGGGGGTCGCGGCGGCGCGCTCGGCGGCGTACTCGTGGATGGTCTCCAGGAGGCGGTAGCGCATGCCTCCGTCCTCGGGCCTGGCGCACGGGACGGCCACGACCAGGGACTTGTCGACCAGGGCGCCGATCAGTTCCGGTGCGGGGCCGGTGCAGATCGCCTCGGCGGCGGGCAGGTCCCAGCTGCCGGCGAAGACGGACACCTCGCGCAGCACGGTCCGCTCGGGCTCGTCGAGCAGGTCCCAGGACCAGTCGACGACGGCGCGCAGGGTCTGCTGGCGGGGCAGGGCGGTGCGGCTGCCGCTGGTCAGGAGGCGGAAGCGGTCGTCGAGACGGTCGGCGATCTGGCGTGGGGCGAGCAGCCTGAGGCGGGCGGCTGCCAGTTCGATGGCGAGGGGCAGTCCGTCGAGGCGGCGGCAGATCTCGGCGACCGCCTCGGCGTCCTCCTCCGGGGCGAAGCCGGGGCGCACCGCCGTGCCCCGCTCGGCGAAGAGGCGGTGCGCCGGGTCGGGCGGGAGCGGCTCGACGGGGCGCACGGACTCGCCGGGCACCCCGAGGGGTTCGCGGCTGGTGGCGAGGATGGTGAGGCCGGGGCAGTGCGTGAGGAGGGTCTCGGCGAGCTGGGCGGCGGCGCCGATCACGTGTTCGCAGTTGTCAAGGATCAGGAGCAGGGCGCGCGTGGCGCAGTACTCGACGAGCAGGGCGACCGGGTCGTCCTGCGGGGCGGTCAACTCGCTGGTCATCAGCACGGTCTCGCGCAGACCGAGCGCGCTGACGACAGCGCCTGGCACCACCTCGGGGTGGTCGAGCGGGGCCAGCTCGGCCAGCCATGCCTGCGGATGCCCGGCGGCGGCTTCCTCGGCGAGGCGGGTCTTTCCTGAGCCGCCCGGTCCGGTGAGGGTGACGAGGCGGGCCCTGTGCAGATCTGAACGGATGGCGGCGAGCTCGGGTTCCCGCCCGACGAAAGAGGTCAAACGGTTACGGATGTTCCCCTTCCGCGCATGGTGTTCGAGCCTTCCGTGCCCCGGGCGCGGCGCCGCTTCGGGTGGTGGGGCGAGCAGTTCCTTGTGCAGCGTCCGCAGTTCCGGCCCGGGGTCCGTGCCGAGGCCGTCGGCCAGGGCGCGGCGCGCGTCCTCGTAGGCGGCGAGCGCGTCGGCGCCGCGTCCGGAGTCACGCAGGGCGCGGATCAGGAGGGCGCGGAGCGTCTCGTCGTACGGCTGAGCTGTGGTCAGCTCCCGTAGCTCCGGTACGACGTCGGGGGCGCGGCCCAGCAGCAGGTCCGCCTCGATCCGCGCGCGGACCGCCTCGGCGCGCGCGGCCTCGGGGCGTGCCGCGGCGGTCCCGTCGGGCAGGTCGGCGAGGGCCGGGCCGCGCCACAGGGCGAGCGCGTCGCGCAGGGTGCGGGCGGCGGGCGCCGGGTCGTCGCGGTCCAGGGCCGCCCTGCCCTCGCGCGCGAGGCGCTCGAAGCGGTGCAGGTCGACGTCCTCGGGGGCGACGGCGAGGCGGTAGCCACCGGGGGCCGAGGCGACGGCGTCCTTGCCGAGGACGCGTCGCAGGCGGCCGACGAGGGCCTGCAGGGCGGCCGGCGCGTCGGCAGGCGGGGCATCGCCCCAGACCTCGTCGATGAGGGCGCCGACGGTGACCGTGCGGTTCGCGTGCAGCGCCAACGCGGCGAGCAGGGCGCGCAGCCGCTGGCCCCCTACGGGCAGGGGGACACCATGCTCGTCGTACGCCTCGGTGGCGCCCAGGATTCCGTACCGCACCGGGTCATTCTCCCTGGCGGGCGGCCGCGAGGCGCGGGGTTTACGGGCGGGGGCGAGTTGACGTGGCGGGGACGTTGCCTGGCGGGGCGCCTGACCGACGGGGCCCTTGGCTGGCGGGCTCTTGCCTGGCGGGGACGGCTCAGCCCGTGGGGGCGGCTTGGCGGGGCCGCTTGACTGGCACGGAGGGCTTGGCCGGCGGAGGCGGCTCGGCCAGTGAGGTCGGCTTGGCCGGCGGAGGCGGCTCGGCCAGTGAGGTCGGCTTGGCCGGCCCGGACGGATTGATCGGCCGGGGCGCCCTAACGCCCCGCTCCTAGCGCGCCCCTCTGCGGAACCACGCTCCCCGTAGGGACGGCTCGTTGGCGTGCTGGAGTGCCCGTCCAGCACGTTCCTCTTCGCGACAGCAGGCGGCGCAGCCAGAGTTCCGTGGAGACCAGGTCGGCCAGGCCGTCCAGGGGGAGCGGTGCTCCCTCGGCTGCCTCGCGCAGCGCCTTGCGGACGACGCGGGCCTCGACCAGGCCCGCCTGGGCGAGCAGCGGGGTGTCGAAGAGGGCGATCAGGTCGTCGACCGCCACGCGCAGACCGGTGCGGGCGGCGGCCGCGTTCGAGGCGTGGGACGGGGCGCCCCAGCCGGGCGGCAGATCGGCGACCCCGGCGCCTTCCAGGACCGTGCGCAAGATCGCGGCCCGCGCCCCCGGCTGGACGCGCAGGGCCTCGGGGAGCGCCCGGCACGCGCGTACGACCTGGTTGTCCAGGAAGGGCGCGTGCAGGCGCTGGAAGCGGACCTCGGCGGCCTGTTCGAGGATGCGGAGATCCGCGGCGTGCCGGGCCAGGGCCGCCCGCGCGCGGAACTCGCCGGGGCGCTGGCCGGGCCCGCCCGGGCGCATCGTCGTGTCGTTCAGACGAACCGATACTTCAGCGAGGGCCTCACCGGTCAGCCAGCGCGCGGCGGGGCCGGGTCTCGCCCAGGCGAGGGCGGCGAGGGACGCCGCCACGGCTCCGCCCGGTTCATCGAAGCGGCGGTGCATCAGCCGGTCGGCGAGCGTTTCGACGCCCGCGCGGTGCGGCATGCGGGCCAGCTTGCGTGCCGCGCCGTACACGCGCGCGGGAACCATCACCGAACCGTCGGCCTTCGCCAGCGCGGCCACCGGACGCACCAGGTGGCGGCGCTTGCGGTCCATCAGGAGATCGGCGAGCCGGGCCGGATGGGCGTCCAGGACCTGCCGCGCGCCGTGGCCCGTGAAGTGGTCGGCGCTGCCCGAGGAGAGCCGGGCGCGGTGGCGCTGGGCGGTCACCAGGGCGCTGCTCGGCTCGTCCGTCAGGGGCCCTTCCAGATCGGCGTAGGGCAGGGCGTCCTCGCCCGCGGCGACGACCACGTGGTGCAGGCGCGGGTTGGCGGCGATGGCACCGGCCCGCTCCAGTTCCGCCTCGCGGCCATTGACGGCGAGGTCGTTGAAGGTGACGGCGAGGAGCCGCTCCCCCGCGCCCGTGCCGTGGCCGAGGACTGTGCCGGGCATGCCGGGCAGACCGGCCGCAAGGAGAGCGAGGGTTCCCGAGGCGGGCCCTCCGGAGAGGTCCGCTCCGATGCCGGGCACCGGCATGCCGCGCGCCGCACGCCGCTCGGCGGGCCCCATGCCGGGCACCGGGCCGGGGTCGACGTCGGTGCCGGGCACATGGCGAGGGGCGGTGAGGCGGGCACGTACCGCCTCGACGAGGGCGTCACGGACGCCGTCCACCGCGCTGTCGGCGTCGGCGGCGGGGGCCGCGACGGCGAGCGAGGCCACGGGTTCGTACCCGGCGACCTCCCGTGCGCCCGCGCGCAGGATCAGCGCATGCCCCGGGGGCACACGCCGCACGCCCTGGTAGGGCGTCGAGTCGTGCAGCGCCTCGGGGACGTCGGGGGCCGCCAGCAGCGCCGCGAGGTGGCCGATGTCCAGGTGGGCCTCGACGAGGTCGGCCAGCGGAAGCGCGGCGGTGGCGTAGGCCGTACCGCCCGCCCAGGGGGTGTAGAAGACGGGGCGCGCGCCCGCGAGGTCACCGGCGATCATGACGCGGCGGCCGACCTGGACGACCGCCGTGTAACTGCCGGACCAGGCGGTCAGATGACGCAGGGCGCCGCCGCGCGCGGCGAAGAGGCCGACTCGCAGCTCCTCGTCGGAGGCCCCGCACGTGCCGAGGACCGCGACGCGGGTCTGCTCGTCGACCTTCACGGTCCGCACCTCGTCGGCGCGCCAGTCGCCGACCGCCCAGAGCGGATCCGGGTCGCCCCACAGGAGTTGCGAGCCCACGGGGTGCACGGATTCGCCGTCGTCACCGGTGGTCCCGGCCGAGCCCACCGCCGAGGGCCTCGCGGCGGTACTGCTCCACCCCACCAACCACCGCATCGCTGCCTCCACAGGCTGTGGACGGACCGTCGGCGAGGCGCCGCGAGGCACGGCCGACCGGTGCACCGAAGGACTGGGGTCCCATGCTGCCACGAAGGAGGCGCACGGGAGGGGCCGCGGGGCCGCTTGCGCGGTGGTGAATGCGCCCCGGGGGAAGAGTGGTTGAAGGGCGGAAGATGCCCCTCTCCTTGTGCGTGCTTCGCCCAGGTCCTTGCCCACGCTTCGTGCCGACCCACGCGCGGGTGCCTGAATGAGCGAAATGCCCGTTCAGTCTTGTGGGTGGTTTTCGGCCAAATCGGCCTGGGATGAGCCCAGAACGGAACCGCTCGAAGGCACCGCACGGTCCGGGAGGCGGTGCCGCCTCCCGGACCGGTCCGCCGCCCGCGGGGATGGAGGCGGCGGTGTCCCCCAGCCCACTGACTCCAGCGCAGCGGGCCGACCCACGCACGTTCAATGGAAGCGCTCCCGCCATGGCCGGAGAAGAGCGCACACACGGGCGCACGGCCACACACCGGGAGCACGCCACGAGTGCGCCGTACTTCCGTACGGACAACAATCTCGCCATACGGAACTGCGCCTCTTAACGCTTGGGATGCGGCGAACTACGCTGTGTGTGCTGATGTTTTCGCGGAGGCATATACCTGGAGGATCGGCCAAACGCTCTTGCGGCCGGGATTCCGGCCACGGTGTCCGGGGCCCACGCCTCGGCGCGTGGCGGCGGGTACCCCTGCTCCCGGGGAACGCAGCACGAATGCCGCGCGGTCCAACCACTGCCCGGCAGCCGTCTGTGTCGAGGGGTGGCGCATGTCCAGGGAGCAACGCGGGCCGAACGAAAAGCTCGGCACCGTTCTCGCCCTCGCGGGAATCAGCAACGCGGGACTCGCACGCCGGGTCAACGACCTCGGCGCACAACGCGGGTTGACGCTTCGATACGACAAGACATCCGTGGCCCGCTGGGTGTCCAAGGGCATGGTGCCGCAGGGCGCCGCCCCCCACTTGATCGCGGCGGCCATCGGCCAGAAACTCGGCCGCCCTGTGCCACTGCACGAGATCGGCCTCGCCGACGCCGACCCGGCGCCCGAAGTCGGCCTCGCCTTCCCCCGCGACGTGGGGGCCGCCGTGAAGTCGGCCACCGAGCTGTACCGCCTCGACCTGGCGGGCCGGCGCGCGGGCAGCGGCGGCATCTGGCAGTCCCTCGCCGGCTCCTTCGCGGTCAGCGCCTACGCGACGCCGGCCTCGCGCTGGCTGATAACCCCGGCCGACAGCTCCGTCGCGCGCGACGCCTCCCGCGATGTGCCACGCGACGTGGCACAGCCCGACGACGGCGGCGCGCCGATGAAGGTCGGCCACAGCGACGTACTGAAACTGCGGGAGGCCGCGGAGGACGCGCGGCGCTGGGACTCCAAGTACGGAGGCGGCGACTGGCGCTCCTCGATGGTCCCGGAGTGCCTGCGGGTCGAAGCGGCGCCGCTGCTGCTCGGTTCCTACTCCGACGAAGTGGGACGCGCCCTCTTCGGAGCCTCCGCCGAACTCACCCGCCTCGCCGGATGGATGGCCTTCGACACCGGCCAGCAGGAAGCCGCCCAGCGGTACTACATCCAGGCGCTGCGGCTCGCCCGTGCGGCGGCCGACGTCCCCTTAGGGGGGTACGTCCTCGCTTCCATGTCCCTCCAGGCGACCTACCGCGGCTTTGGGGACGAGGGGGTCGACCTCGCGCAGGCCGCCCTGGAGCGGAACAGGGGCCTGGCCACCGCGCGCACCATGAGCTTCTTCCGCCTCGTCGAGGCGCGGGCACACGCGCGTGCCCATGACGCGCAGGCCGCGGGGGCGGCGCTGCGGGCCGCCGAGGGGTGGCTGGAGCGCGCCCGCGACGGCGACAACGACCCCACCTGGCTCGGCTTCTACTCCTACGACCGCTTCGCCGCCGACGCCGCCGAGTGCTACCGCGACCTCAAGGCGCCCCGGCAGGTCCGGCGCTTCACGGAACAGGCGCTGTCCCGGCCCACCGAGGAGTTCGTACGCTCGCACGGCCTGCGCCTCGTCGTCTCGGCGGTCGCCGAGCTGGAGTCGGGGAATCTCGACGCGGCGTGCGAGCAGGGGACGCGGGCACTGGAGGTCGCCGGGCGCATCTCCTCCGCGAGGACCACGGAGTACGTGCGGGATCTTCTGCACCGGCTCGAGCCGTACGGGGACGAGCCTCGGGTGGTGGAGTTGCGGGAGCGGGCTCGGCCTCTGCTCATGGCTCCCGCGTAGCGCGGGCGGGCCTTTGTCTCCCACCCACCCGCCTGTCTGCCCCGCGTTGATCCGTGCCGAACGGTCCGAAGGATCGGCCTCGCAGGTTTGAGGGCGTTGTCAGTGGCGCAGGGCAGTATTTGGGGTGGGAGGTGAGGCGCGGTGGAGAAGGTCGCGTATGACGGCGGCGGACCGTATGACGGCGGTGGGCCGTACGACGGTGGTGGGTCGTACGGCAGTGGTGGGTCGTACGACTGTGACGTGCTGGTGATCGGCGGCGGAATCGTCGGGCTCGCGACCGCTTACGCCCTCACCCGCGCCGTCCCCGGCACCAGCGTCACCGTCCTGGAGAAGGAGCCGGGGCCCGCCCGGCACCAGACGGGCCGGAACAGCGGCGTGATCCACAGCGGGATCTACTACCGTCCCGGCTCGCTGAAGGCGAGATACGCGGTCCGCGGCGCCGCCGAGATGATCAAGTTCTGTGCGGAGTACGGCATTCCGCACGAGGTCACCGGCAAGCTGATCGTCGCCACGGAGCGCGCCGAGCTGCCCCGCCTGCACGGTCTTGTCCAGCGCGGCAGGGAGAACGGCATTCCGGTGCGCGAGCTCGGCCCCGCCCAGATCACCGAGTACGAGCCGGAGGTCCGCGGCCTCGCCGCCATCCACGTCGGAACGACCGGCGTCTGCGACTACGGCGCGGTGGCGCGGCACCTGGCCCACGCGTCGGGTGCCGAGATCCGCTACGGCGCGGGCGGGCACGTCATCCGTGTGGACCGCCGCCCCGACCGGGGCGTCGCCGTCCGCACCGCCGACGGCGCCGTCGTGCGCGGCAAGGTCCTGGTGAACTGCGCGGGACTGCACTGCGACGAGATCGCGCGGCTCACGGGCGACGACCCGGGTATGCGGATCGTCCCGTTCCGCGGTGAGTACTTCGAGCTGGCCCGCCCCGAGCTGGTCCGCGGCCTCGTCTATCCCGTGCCCGACCCGGCTTTCCCCTTCCTCGGCGTCCACCTCACCCGGGGCATCGACGGCGGCGTCCACGTGGGGCCCAACGCGGTCCCCGCCCTGGCCCGCGAGGGCTACGCCTGGTCGGTCGTCCGTCCCCGCGAGCTCGCCGGCACCCTCGGCTGGCCGGGATCGTGGCGCATAGCCCGCCGCCACTGGCGTTACGGGGCGGGTGAGCTGCGCCGCTCCGCCTCCAAGTCCGCGTTCACCGAAGCGGTGCGCAGGCTGCTGCCCGGGATCGGGCCGGACGACCTGGTGCCGGCCCCGGCGGGGGTTCGCGCCCAGGCGGTGCTGCGGGACGGCACGCTGGTCGACGACTTCCTGATACGGGAGGGTGCCCGCACGGTCCACGTCCTGAACGCGCCCTCGCCTGCGGCGACCGCGTCCCTGCCGATCGGGCGGGAGGTCGCTCGCCGGGCGCTGGACGCGCTGCGGGGGCCTGGCTGATCCTTCCGGCACGCTGGTCCTCCCCGCGGGCCGGGGCGGCTCATCGCGGCTCGCCGCGTGCCGGTGCGGTCGGCCTCTTCCGGTGCGGGTGCCCTGCGGGCCGCACATGGCTGAGCGCGCAGTTCCCCGCGCCCCTTACGGGGCACGCCCCCCAGGCCCCCCTCACGGCGTGCGCCACTCCCTGTGCGGAGTTCCCTGTGCTCCTGGCGGGGTACGGCCCCGCCCCCGGCCACCGCGTAAAATTGCCGCACTGTGTCTGAGTCACCCCATACCCCCGAAGCCCCCGAAGCTCCCGAAGCCGGTGCCGACCCGGCTCGGCCAGGGCGGCCGCAAGTCGGACCCCGCTTTCCCGGTGGGCCCTCCCCCGACCCCGCCGGGTCGCACCACGAGCGGCGGATCCGTAGCTTTCAGCCGCGGCGGAGCCGGGTGACCGCCGGCCAGGGTGATGCGCTGCGGCGGCTCTGGCCCAAGTGGGGGCTGGACATCGACGGGCTGCGGACGCTGGACCTCGCCGAGCTGTTCGCGGACGAGAAGGGGCCACGCCCCGATCTTCCCGTCGTCCTGGAGATCGGCTTCGGCATGGGCGAGGCTACCGCGCGGATGGCCGCCGACGACCCGGCCACCGGCATCCTCGCCGTCGACGTGCACACTCCCGGCCAGGGCAACCTCCTCGGCCTCGCCGAGCGCGCCGGCCTGTCGAACGTACGCGTGGCCAACGGCGACGCGATCATCCTGCTCCGCGAGATGCTGCCGCCCGAGTCCCTCGACGGGCTCCGCGTCTACTTCCCCGACCCCTGGCCCAAGCCCCGCCACCACAAGCGCCGCCTGATCCAGCCCGAGTTCCTGACGCTGACCGCCCCCTCGCTGAAGCCGGGCGCGCTCCTGCACTGCGCGACGGACTGGGAGCCGTACGCCGAGCAGATGCTGGAGGTGCTCACCGCGCACCCCGACTTCGAGAACACCCAGGCCGACGGCGGATACGCGCCGCGCCCGGCGTTCCGCCCCCGGACCCGCTTCGAGGGCCAGGGCCTTGCCAAGGGCCACGTCGTGCGCGACCTGCTGTTCCGTCGGGTTGTACGGGACGAGTCGGCACCCGGGGACTGAGGCACCGTCGCGGCCGCCCTCATCCCTCGTTAGGGTCAACGACGTGGCCACCAGTCCTCCGTATCCGTATCCGGTACCTCCTGAGGCGCCCGCCCCGGGGGAGCTCCGCCGAGCCCGCTGGTGGCAGCGGCGCGCGATACGCGCGGCCGGGCTCGTCACGCTGCTCGCCCTCTCGGGCCTGGTGATCCTCGCCCTGGTGAGGGAGCAGACCGGCACCGAGGGCTTCCTCGTCGGGCTCGGCCTGGCGACGGTTCCTGTGCCGCTGCTCGTCGCCGCGTTCCGCTGGCTGGACCGGGTCGCGCCGGGGCCCTGGCGGAACCTCCTCTTCTCCTTCTCCTGGGGCGCCTGCGCGGCCGCGCTCATCGCGATCGTCGCGAACAGCTTCGCGATCCGCTGGATAGCCACCGCCACCGCCGACCCGCACAGCGCCGACACCCTCGGCGCCACGGTCATCGCCCCGATCGTCGAGGAGTCCGCGAAAGCCGCGGCCATCCTGCTGGTCTTCCTCTTCCGCAGACGCGACTTCACCGGCGTCGTCGACGGCGTGGTGATCGCCGGGGTGACCGCGACCGGCTTCGCGTTCACCGAGAACATCCTCTACCTCGGCAACGCCTTCGTCACCGACCAGCTCAGCCGCGAGAGCGGCCTCGCCTCCGTGACGGCAGCGACGTTCTTCGTACGCGTGGTCATGTCGCCGTTCGCGCACCCGCTCTTCACGGTCCTGACCGGCATCGGCTTCGGCCTCGCCGCGTTCTCCGCCGAGCGCCAGCACCTGCGCCGCGTGCTGCTCCCGCTCGCCGGGCTGCTGCTCGCGATGGGCATGCACGCGCTGTGGAACGGCTCCGCGGTCTTCGGTCAGTACGGGTTCTTCACCGTGTACGCGCTCTTCATGCTGCCCTCCTTCGGCCTGCTGACCTGGCTGGCCATCTGGACGCGGCAGCGCGAACTGCGCACGATCCGCGCCGAGCTGCCCCTGTACGCGGCGGCGGGCTGGCTCACCCCGCCCGAGCCGTACGCGCTCGGCTCGATGCGCGCCCGCGCGCTGGCCCGCGACTACGCCTCGTACACCTGGGGGAAGGCCGCGGCCCGCACGGTCATGGAGTACGAGATGTACGCGACGTCACTGGCGTTCCTGCGCCACCGGGGGCGCCGGGGCCGGGCGGGCGCCGACTTCGTCGTACGCGAGCGTGAGCTGCTCGAAAAGCTCTGGGAGCGCCGCGAACCGGCCCGCCCCGCCCTGGCGTACGCGGCCCGCGCGACGGCCCCGGTCATGCCGCTGCCTCCCATGCCGTACGCGTACGCGTACACCGGGTACGGCCATCCGCAGACCCCGTACGCAGCCATCCCCTACAGCCAGCCTCAGCCTTACCCCTACCCGGCTCCGGCCCCGGCCGCCCCGGCCCCGACGTACAACCCGTACCGCTCCTGAAAGCCCTGCCCGTCCTAGGCCGAAGCCGAGGTGAGCGCCGCCAGCTCCGTCCCGGTCAGCTCCACGTCCGCGACGGCCAGCAGCGCCGGCAGCTGCTCGACCGTGCGCGCGGAGGCGATCGGCGCCGCGACGGTGGGCTGTGCCGCCAGCCAGGCGAGCGCCACGGTCGCGACCTGGACGCCACGCGCCGCCGCGATCCCGTCGAGCGCGGCGAGCACACGGTCGCCCCGCTCGCTCCCCACGTACGCCTCGACGCGTCCGCTGCGCGCGCTCTCGACGCGCGCGCCCGCGCGGTACTTGCCGGTGAGGAAGCCGGACGCGAGCGCGTAGTAGGGGACGGCCGCGAGGCCGGAGCGGGAGGCGACCTCCTGGAGCGGGCCCTCGTAGGTGTCGCGGGAGACGAGGTTGTAGTGCGGCTGCAGTGCAACGTAGCGCGCGAGGCCCTCGCGGTCGGAGAAGTCGAGGGACTCCTGGAGCCGCTCGGGGGTGATGTTGGAGGCGGCGATCGCACGCACCTTGCCGGCCCGCACCAGTTCGTCGAGCGCCCCGATGATCTCCTCCACCGGGACGGACGGGTCGTCGAAGTGGGTGTAGTAGAGGTCGATGTAGTCGGTGCCGAGGCGGCGCAGGGACGCGTCGGCGGCGCCCTTGATGGTGCTCGCGGCCAGGCCCTTGTACTCGGGGTGGGAGCCGGCCTTCGTCGCGACGACCACGTCCGAGCGGTTGCCGCGCTCGGCCAGCCACTCGCCGATGAGGGTCTCGGACTCGCCGCCCTTGTTGCCCTCCACCCAGGCCGAGTAGGCGTCGGCGGTGTCGATGAAGTTCCCGCCCGCTTCGGTGTAGGCGTCGAGGACGGCGAAGGACGCGGTGCGGTCGGCGGTCCAGCCGAAGACGTTGCCGCCGAGGGAGAGAGGGAAGACTTCGAGGTCGGATGAGCCGAGGGAACGAAGAGGAGTCATACGTTCCTCAACGTCCCTTCCGGAAACCGAATTCCGGGAACTCCCTCAAAGGAAGGTCGAGTAACGCGAGGGAACGTCAGGTCACGCCCGCCCCGGAGTCACGCCCGCCCCGGCGGACCGCTCAGGGATTGAGGCCCTTGCTCCGCAGCCAGCCCAGCGGGTCGACGGTGGCGCCGCCCGGCGTGTGGACCTCCAGGTGGAGGTGCGGCCCGGTGACGTTGCCGGTCGCGCCGACGCGGCCGATGACGTCGCCCGTGCTGACCTTCTGCCCGGCGCTGACGTTGAGCGAGGACTGGTGGCAGTACCAGATCTCGGTGCCGTCCGACAGCTCCAGGACGGTGCGGTAGCCGTACGCGCCCGCCCAGCCGGCCTCCTTGACAGTGCCGGTGTGCACGGCCTTGAGCGGGGTACCCGTCGGAGCGGCGAAGTCCAGACCGGTGTGCTGCCCGGAGGACCACATGGACCCGGAGTCACCGAAGTGCGAGGTCAGGGTGTACGAGGAGGTGGGGATCGCATAGCTCTTCGCGAGCTTGGCGCGGCGCTCGGCCAGGGCCTTGGCCTCGCGGGCCTCCTCCTCCTTCTTCTTCTTGGCGGCGGCCTTGGCGGCCGTCTCGGCGTCGGCCTTCTGCTCGGCCTGCTTCTGCTGGGCGGCGGCCTCTTCGGCGGCCCGCTTCACGGCGGTCTGCTCGGCCGCGGTGCGCACGGCGGCGTCCGCCTGGTCCTGCTGGTTCTCCGCCTGCTGCATGATGCGGGCGCGCAGTGCCTCGCCCGCGTCGGTGGTGCCCTGCTCGGCGTCGGCGGTGCTGACACCGGCGGCGGTGAGCGGCGCGGCGGCGACGACGGCCTCGGAGCCCGTGGGGTCCGCGGAGTCCGGCGCGTCGCCGTCGGATATCAGGGAGCCCACGCCGGGAAGGGACCCGGCCTCGGGCAGCGAGTCCGTGACGGCGCCCAGGTCGGGCATCGAGATGGAGACGGGCGGCTTGCCGTCCTGCGCGGTGGCGATGCCGCCCGCGCCGACGGCGGCGATGACGCCGACGCCAAGGACGGTGGAGCTGCGGGCGAGCCCGCCGCCGCCCTTCTTGTGCACACGGTGCCTGCCGCGGACGGGACGGACGGAGTCCTCAGTGGGATTCCATTCCTCCCAGGTCTCCTCGTCGTACCCACCGAATTCGTCGTCGTTCGGTACGTACACCGCTTGGGGGGCAGGCCGGTTGGACGCCACTGGGGCGCACTCCTTTCCTTCCTTCTCGCCTACCGGGTTAGCTGACGGGTTCGGAGTAGGAAGGTCTCCTACGAACATCTGGCACGGATGCTCAGATGCCCGATTCACCCCAAGTTGGTGGTTCCCCGGCTCCCTTGCGGGATTAGGCGTGTGCGCGCGGAGCCGTCTCTAGTGACGGCTGGGACGACCGCGCTGCGTTATCGAACGTTAATAGAAGGGGGTGCCGTATTCCAAGCCGTTCCAGTTGATCGTTAACGCTCCCCGTCCGTACTTAATGGGACACGGGCGTCTGAATCGGGGCGAGTTGACCTCCCGTCAGCGCGCCGCCGACTCTCCGTCAGCTCCCCGCCCGCTCCCCGCCTGCCCCCCGCCTACTCTCCGCCGAGGACCTCTGTTGCACTTCAGTCACGCACGGTGACCATCGCGTCCCCGCCCGCCGGCCGCCGCACCGCGAGCAGCGCCATGTCGTCCGTCGCCGCGCCGCCCGTGTGCCGCCGGACCTCCTGCGTGAGCGTGGCGAGCAGCGCGTGCGGTCCCTCGCGGCCGGGGAAGATCCGCCCGCCGAGCCGGGTCGCGGGATCGTAGAACTCCCCCGCCGCGTCCCGTGCCTCCGAGAGGCCGTCCGTATAGAAGAGCAGCATCGCGCCGGGCGGGAAGTCCGACTCGTCCGCCCGGTCCGGCCAGACCCCCAGGTCACCCATGCCGAGCGGCAGCGCGGGGTCGCTCGCGGAGAGCACGCACAGCCGCCCGTCGCCGCGCAGCAGCAGCGGCGCCGGATGTCCACGGTTGACCAGCCGTACGACGCCCTCGCCGTGCCGGATCTCCGCGAGGACGGCCGTGGTGAACCCCTCGAAGGCGTCGAGCCCGTCACGCCGGGTGCCCTCGCGCGCCAGCGCCCGCTCCAGGCGCTGCGCCACCGCCTCCAGGGTCGCCTCCTGCTCGGCGGCCTCCCGGAAGGCGCCGATGACGACGGCGACGGCGGCCACCGCGCCCATGCCCTTCCCGCGTACGTCGCCGACGATGAGCCGCACACCGTGCGGGGTGTCCTGTACGGCGTACAGATCGCCGCCGATGAACGCGTCGGCCTGCGCCGCCTCGTACCGCGCCGCGATGTCGAGCCCGCCGATCCGGGGGTCCGGCTGCGGCAGCACGGCGCGCTGGGTGGCCTCGGCGATGGAGCGGGCGGTGGCGAGCCGGTCGTTGCCGCGGCAGACGACGCGGTTGATGACGGTCGCGAGGACGGCGACGGTCACCACGGTGAAGAGTTCGGTGATGGCCTCGACAGGGCTGGTGACGGCGTTGCCGTAGTGCAGCACGAGTACGGCGACGGAGGCCGCGGCGCCCGTCAGGGCGGTGTTGAGCAGCGAGTAGAAGGGGGCGGCGATCAGTGGGGCGGCCGCGAAGAGCGGGGCGGCGGTGAACTCGGCCGGGGTCGCGGCGTCGTACCCGACCCCGACGACCAGGAGCAGGACGGGCAGGGCCCGGACGAAGGCCCGCTCGTGCGCGGTGGTTCCGCCGCCGCCGGTTCCGCTGCCGCCGGTTCCTCCACGCTGCCCCACCGCTTGTCTCCCGCCGAGTCCGCGACCCATCACCGCGCTGCACCCAGGCTTCCCGCAGCGGGGGGCGGGTGCGACCTGGTGCGGGCCGAGCGGGTTACGGGACGGCAGGGGTGCGGGGAGAGGGGTGAGCGGACCGGGGGCGGGGAGGGCGGGAAACACCGAGGGCCGGAAGCGATGAACGCTTCCGGCCCTCGGCCTTCAGTAGCGGGGACAGGATTTGAACCTGCGACCTCTGGGTTATGAGCCCAGCGAGCTACCGAGCTGCTCCACCCCGCGTCGGTAAACCCAACTCTACGCCATCCGGAGGGGTGAAGCGAACCAGTACCGGGCCGACGGCGTACGCGGCTCAGATCACCGGCGGGCGCCCCAGCCGCGTCAGCCGCCACACGGTGCGCCAGCGCATGGGCCGGCGCTCGCCGCAGGAGGTCCGCATCCCTTCCGCGAAGCCGCCCGCCCAGGCGCGCAGGCCCGGCAGGGAGCGGGTGCGGGCGAGGGTGAGGAGGGTCCAGATGCCGAGGTGGACGGGGATGAGCGGGAGCGGGAGGCGACGGCGGACCAGCCAGACGCGGTTGCGGGCGGTGTTGCGGTAGTAGACGGCGTGCCGGGCCGGGGAGGTCTTGGGGTGCTGGAGGAGCAGCGCGGGCTCGTAGAGGATCTTCCAGCCGGCGTCCACGGCCCGCCAGGCCAGGTCGGTCTCCTCGTGCCCGAAGAAGAACTGAGCGGGCCAGGTACCGGTCTGCCCCAGCATTTCGGTGGAGAAGGCGTGCCCGCCACCGAGGAAGGCGGTGACCGGGCCGCGCCGCATCGGGTCGGTGGCGCGCAGCCGGGGGATGTGGCGGCGCTGGGTCTCGCCGTGCTCGTCGGCGATGCGGAAGCCGACGATGCCGAGGCGCGGGTCGTCGGTGAAGAGATCCCGCACCTTGCGGAAGACGTCGTGGTCCACGAGGAGTCCGTCGTCGTCCAGTTCGATGACGACGTCCACGTCGCCGAGGTCCATGAGGCGCTCGATCGCCACGTTGCGGCCGCCGGGGCAGCCGAGGTTCTCGTCGAGCTCGATGGCCGTCACCTTGCCCGGCAGCGCGGGGAGTTCCGGCAGCGGTGAGCCGTTGCCGACGAGCACGATCCGGTCCGCCGACACGTCCTGCCCGGCCACGGACGCGAGCAGCGCGTCCAGCTCTCTGGGCCGGTTGCCCATCGTGATGACGACGACACCGAGACGTGGCGGCTGAGACACGGAAGGACTCCCATGGTCGGGGATTGCAGGGCAGGCAGGCATTGCGTACGGAAATGGACCGGCCCCGCGTGCGCGGCAACAGCCGTACGCGAAAGTGAACCAGCTCGGCCGCGGGCGGCTGCACGCGGAAGGGGGGCAGTTTGCGTGCGGGTGGCGGTGTGTGGGGGCGGGCTGGTCGGCTTGGGGGTGGCGGTGTGTGGGGGCGGGGCCAGCCCACACGCAGGCCGCCGCACGCGGGAGCCGACCGGCCAACGTCATGACGGAGCCCCGCCGGGCCGAAGCCGGGTGGGGCGGGGTGTCGTCGTGGCGTGCGGGCCGGCCGGCCGGCCGGGGCGCTTACGCCGCCGTGGTCAGGGTCACCGGTCTGGGGGGGTGCCTCGGCCTCCGCCGGCTCCTCAGCTGCGGGCGTCTTGCCGTCCCTGATGAGGACGACGGCGAGTACGGCCGCGGCCAGGACGCCCGCGGCGCCGGCCCAGAAGCTGGTGGACATCGCCTCGGTGAAGGCCTCCCGCGCCGCCGTGGCGAGCCCGGTGTCACCGGAGAAGGCGGCCAGGGCGAGCACGTCCGAGACGGAGTGGCCGGCCTCGGCGGGGGCGGAGTCGGGCATCGCGCCGGTGTAGGCGCCGGAGAGGACCGCCGTGACGCGGGCGCTCGAACGAGGTCATACGCGTCGGAGTTCCGCGGCGCCGAAGGAGACGTTGAAGCGGTCGCACCAGATGCTCACGCTGGTGAATCGGTTCAGGTCGAGGCCGTCGGGCAGGGCGTAGTTCTGGTCGCCCTTGTTGCCCTTGAGCTTGCCGAGGCTGTCGTACGCGCCGTCGTCGAAGACACTCCAGCCCGCCTTGCCCTCCACGACCGGGGCGTCGGTGATCCAGACGTGAAGGTCGGGGCCGTTGCTGGTGTCCAGGTCCTCCAGCCGCAGAGTGTGTGAGCCGTCGGGCAGACGCAGCACCTTGACCGTGCCGGCGGTGCGATGCTCATGGCTGATCAGCTTGCCGGTCGCCAGCGTGCGCGGCTCCTGCGGGGGCGAGGGCGCGGCCGTGGGCCCGGAGGCGCCGGGGGAGGCCGATTCGGCTGCTCGTGTGCCGTCGGCGACAGGCAGCTCTTCCCGTACGGTCTCGTCCTGCCACGCCTTCCAGGGCTGGAACCAGTACAGCCCCGCCCCCACCACCACGACGACAGCGACGATCAGCGCGCCCAGGATCAGCGGCCTGCCCATCAGACGGCGCTTCGGGGTGCCCCCCGGATTCCGGCCACTCGCGCTCACGCCGTCTCCTCCCCGCCTTCGACCTGCCGGACCTCGGCCGCCGGCCGCAGCCCGTTGTGCATCGGGACGGGAAGAACGCCATCGCGCCACTGGACCCAGTGGACGCGCCCGAAGAAGGCCCACCACGGTCGCCGTACGGCGACGACGATTCCCGCGTTGTCACCTTCTCGGTAGTGGAGGACTTCGTCCCCGACCCGGATGGCGGACTTGCTCTTCCGTGGCTCGGCTGTCGCCGCTACTGCCGCTGCCGCTGTCGCTGTCGCTGCTGGTGGTGGTGGTGGTGAGAGAGCGTTGGTCACGTCACTCACCCTACGAACACAATTGGCACATATAGGACTTCAGAATCTTACGAAACAGGGACGTCGAGCGTCGGCCGGGCTCCGGGTGATCCTGACCCCGCCGGCCGGTGCGAGGCTGGGCGTATGCAGACATCGCCGCAGGACGCTCCGGGTGCCGGGCTCCGTGTGCTCGTCGTGGACGACGACCCGACCGTGGCCGAGGTGGTCACGGGATACCTGTCCCGCGCCGGGTACGCCGTCGACCGCGCCGATGACGGCCCCGCGGCGCTGGAGTACGCCACGCGGCACTGGCCCGACCTCGTCGTCCTGGACCTGATGCTGCCCGGCATGGACGGCCTGGAGGTCTGCCGCAGGCTGCGCGCCAAGGGCCCGGTGCCGGTCGTCATGCTCACGGCCCTCGGCGACGAGGACGACCGCATCCTGGGCCTGGAGATAGGCGCCGACGACTACGTCACCAAGCCGTTCAGCCCCCGCGAGCTCGTCCTGCGCGTCGAGTCGGTTCTGCGCCGCAGCCACGCCGGCCGGGCTTCCGATCCCGGCACACCGCTGCGGGCGGCCGGTCTCTCGGTGGACCCGGTGGCCCGCCGCGCGACGAAGGGCGGCGCCGAACTGGCCCTGACGATCCGAGAGTTCGACCTGCTCACTTTCTTCCTGCGCCACCCGGGCCAGGCGTTCAGCCGAGAGGAACTGATACGTGAGGTGTGGGGCTGGGAGTTCGGCGACCTGTCGACCGTCACGGTTCACATCCGCCGACTGCGCGGCAAGGTGGAGGACGACCCGGCCAGGCCGCAGCTGATCCAGACGGTGTGGGGCGTGGGCTACCGCCTCGACGCAACGGATGACGCGTCCGCGAGCCGGTCCGGACAACCCATGAGACCGGACAACCCATGAGACCCGGCAAGCCATGAAACCCGGCAGCCATGAGAGCCGACAAGCCATGAGAGCCGAAGGCTGATCCCCCGTGCTGGACATTCTCCTCATCGCCCTGATCGCCTTCGCCGGCGCGGCATCGGCCGGGCTCCTCGGCGCCCTCGCACTGCGCCTGCTGCGGCACCGCTCGCTCACCTGGTCGCTGACCGTGGTCGCCGCGGTCGCCGTGCTCGCGATGCTGGCCGGGACGCTCCTCGTGGCCTGGGAGATGTTCCTGTCCCGGCACGACCTGAACGTCGTCGCGATCGTCGTGGCGATGGCCGCGGTCGTCTCGCTCGCCACCGCGCTGCTGCTCGGCCGCTGGGTGGTCGCCCGCAGCGAGGCCCTGACCGAGGCGGCCCGCTCCTTCGGTGACGGCGGCAGCTTCGCGGCGCCCGCGCGGCCCACGACCGCGGAACTGGCCGCCCTGACCCGCCAGTTGGAGGCCACCAGTGCCAAGCTCGCCGAGTCCCGGGAGCGCGAACGCGCCCTGGAGGCGTCCCGGCGTGAACTCGTCGCCTGGATCTCCCATGACCTGCGCACGCCCCTCGCCGGCCTGCGTGCCATGTCCGAGGCCCTGGAGGACGGCGTCGCGGCCGACCCGGACCGCTATCTGCGCCAGATCCGCACGGAGGTGGAGCGCCTCAACTCCATGGTCGGCGACCTCTTCGAACTCTCCCGCATCCACGCCGGCGCCCTCACCCTGAGCCCCGCCCGGATCTCCGCCTACGACCTGGTCGGCGACGCCCTCGCCGGAGCGGACCCGCTGGCCCGCGAACACGGCGTACGCCTCGTCGGCGGCCGCGTCGACGCCGTACCCGTCGAGGTCGACAGCAAGGAGATGAGCCGCGTCCTGGGCAACCTCCTGGTCAACGCGATCCGCCGCACCCCGGCCGACGGCACCGTCGCGGTGGCCGCGCGGCGCTCGAAGGAGGGTGTCGTCCTGTCCGTCACCGACGGCTGCGGCGGCATCCCGGAACAGGACCTGTCCCGAGTCTTCGACACCGGCTGGCGGGGCACCCACGCCCGCACGCCCCCGGCCGGAGCGGGCCTCGGCCTGGCCATCGTGCGCGGCATCGTCGAGGCCCACCAGGGACGGACGGCCGTACGCAATGTGGCGGGCGGCTGCTGCTTCGAAGTCACCCTGCCCGAAACGGCGTCCGAGCCCACCGAAGCGGGCTCGGACGCTGCGTAGCAGGTCAGAGGGGGTTTCCCCTCTCCCGCTCTCGGTAGACCGTGTGGGACTCGAACCCACAACCAATGGATTAAAAGTCCACTGCTCTGCCAATTGAGCTAACGGTCCTCGTCGGTGCACCCCCGAGCATAGCGGGACACGCCCCGCTGTCCGATCGGGTATCGCCGTCGAGAGCCGGTACGCGCCAACGAACCGGACCTTGGACCAGGCTACGGCCTGGGCAGGGGCCAGGCAGGGGCCGGGGCACGACCCGCCTACGGATCCTGGGGTTCCGGCAGCCCCGCCCGCGCCGCCTCGCGCGCCAGCGTGCGCTCGTGTTCCGGGTTGAGGAACCAGTGCCGGGCCGACACCAGCCACCAGGTCGCCGCGGAGCCGAGGACGACAAGTACCGCGATCGGCGCGTAGTTGAAGGTCTCCCAGGTGACCGGGGAGACCTGCGGCAGCATGAACAGGACGGTGATCACACCGACCCACCCCACCGCCACGACACCGACCGGCCGGGACCAGCGGCCCAGGTGCCAGGGGCCCCGCTCGAAGGCGTCGCCGCGCCGCAGCCGCAGCAGTGTCGGGATGACGTACGCGATGTAGAGCCCGATGACGGCGATGGACGTCACCGCCGCGTACGCCGTGACGTTGATCAGATACGGCAGCCCGAGCGCCAGCGCGCCGAGCGCCGCGAGCCAGACGGCCGCGACGGGCGTACGCGTACGAGGGTTGACCGAGTGCCAGATGTGCGAGAAGGGCAGCGCCCCGTCCCGTGAGAAGGCGTAGATCATGCGGGAGTTGGCGGTCACGGACGCCATGCCGCAGAAGAGCTGCGCGCCGATGACGACGAGCAGGAGCAGCTTGCCCGCGCTCGCCCCCAGCGCGTCGAGCAGGATCTGCGCGGGCGGCGCCCCCGTGGCCGACCCGCGAGCACCCTCGTACGACTGGATGGCGAAGGTGAAGCCGAGGAGCAGGACGAAGCCGGCGATCCAGGACGTCCAGATGGAGCGGACGATGCCCTTCGGGCCGGCCGTCGCGGCGTCGCGGGTCTCCTCAGTCATGTGTGCGGAGGCGTCGTACCCGGTGAAGGTGTACTGGGCCATCAGCAGCCCGATGAGGGCGACGTACAGCCCGCTGCCCCACCCCGTGTTGTTCACGAAGTGCGTGAAGACGAAGGACGGCGACTGGTGCGAGTCCGGCGAGAAGGTGAGCGCGCCGACGATGACGGCGACGCCCACCACGTGCCACCAGACGCTGATGCTGTTGAGCAGCCCGACGACGCGCACGCCGAAGGTGTTGAGCAGCCCGTGCAGGGCGAGGATCGCGGCGAAGAGCAGGATCGTGCGTTCCTCGGTGACGGTGAAGTCGAACTGGAGGTTCAGGTACGCGCCCAGGAAGGACGCCGCGCCGAAGTCGATCCCCGCGGTCACGGCGACCTGCCCGAGGACGTTGAACCACCCCGTGAACCACGCCCAGGCCGCCGCCGTCCGGCGGGGCGCGAGGCGGTGCGCCCAGAAGTAGAGCCCGGCGGAGGTCGGGTACGCGGAGCAGATCTCCGCCATGGCCAGCCCGACGAACAGCGTCATCAGGCCGACCCCGACCCACCCCCAGGTGATCAGGGCGGGCCCACCGGTGTTCATCCCGAACAGGTACATGGTGAGACACCCGGACAGGACCGAGATGATCGTGAACGAGACGGCGTAGTTCGAGAACGCCGACATGCGGCGCGCGAGCACCTGCGTGTAGCCGAGCTGGGCGAGGCGTTCCTCGTCGGAGCCGGCGGTGGGTGTGGTGGGTGTGGCCGGTGGTGCCTGCTTCCGCTCCCCGGATTCACTTGTCATGCCCCCAGCGATTCCCTCGCCGGGGGCACGACATGCGCCATGCCTGGCCAAAAAATGGCCTCAGTGCCCCCTCAGCGCACCTGTCGGGGGCGGATCTGTCGGGGGCGGATCTGTCGGGGCAGATCTGTCGGGGCGGATCTGTCGGGGCGGATCTGTCGGCGGAGAAGGACCTCAGGAAAGGACCTTGTAGGCGCCCCAGCCACCAGCGATCTTCGTCCGCCCGGTGAACGAGCCGTCCCCCTTGCCGTCGTTGCGGTAGAGGTTCCCCGAGGTGTCGCGCACGACCAGGTCCGCCCTGCCGTCACCGGTGATGTCACCGACCCCGACGACGGCGTTGTACGAGGCGCCCCAGTCCGTGAAGACCTTGGCCCGGCCCTTCACCGTGCCGTCGCCCTTGCCCGCGTACCGGTACAGCGTTCCGTCCTTGTGCCGGGCGAGGACGTCCCCGATCCCGTCGCCGTCGAGGTCACCGGCCCCGACGACCTTCGTGTACGACTTCCAGGCGGACCCGATCTTCTTCCCCGCCGCGAGCGAACCGTCGCTCTTGGCCGCGAAGAGGTACACGTCGCCGGTCGACGCCTTGCGCGCGACGAGGTCGGCACGGCCGTCGCGGGTCAGGTCGCCGGGTGAGGTGAGGACGTCGTACGCGTTCCAGCCGGTGCCCAGCTTCTTGTACGGGGCCGACGGGGTCAGCGGCTGCCCGCACTCGGGCCGGTATCCGCGCAGGGCGCCGTCGGCCATCCGGACCAGGACGTCGTTGCAGCGGTCCTTGCCCCTGTCCCCGTCCCTGTCCCCGTCCATGTCCCCGAAGGGCACCGCGAGCGCCTTGGTGGACCAGCCGCTCGCCGACGACTTTCCCGAGAACCCGCCCTTCCCGTCGCCCTGCTGGAAGGTCATGCCGCCCGAGGAGTTGAGGGTGAGCAGGTCACCCACCCCGTCCGGTTCGGCGTCGGCGCCCACGTGGTCGTGGCGCACGGAGTCGCCGCCGCGCAGCATGACCGCGCCCCGCGTCTCCAACGGCGCGCCCGCTCCGTCCAGGGGCCGCACGGACAGCGTCCAGTCGTAGGCGCCGTTGGGGAAGAACGTGTCGCCCGCTGCCTCCCGGGCGGCGCCGTGCCAGCCCACGGTCAGGTCGCCCCGCACGGCGCCGCCCTCGGCCGTGTCCACGACCTGGCCGGTGGTCCGGGCGCGGACGGTCAGCTTCCAGCCCGCCGCGGGCTTGGACAGGAGCAGCCGTGTGAGGGTGCCCGGCACGGCGTCCCGGGTGGTCGCGCGGACCGAGGCGGCGTTCTCGGCGGGGGCCAGCTGTGCCAGCGGCTGCGCCGGCTCGCCGGACGCCACGAGGTGTACGCGTTCCTGCGCGTCGACGTAGGCGACGGTGGTGCCCGACTTGTCGACGGTCCACCGCACATGGCGCTGCGAGACGCCCGTGTCGGGCAGGTCACCGATGTGCCGGGTGGCGGCCGTGCCGCCCGACACCGTGGTCAGTTCGAGCTTCCCCGCCGACTTGTCGTGCGTGACCACGTAGCCGTCGCCGAGCAGCGCCTCGCCCCGGGGGACGGAGACCGTCTTCTTGTCCGTACGGTCATACACGCCCGCGGGCCCTTCCGCGCCGCAGCTCCAGTACAGCCACCGTCCCAGCGCCTGCAGTTCCGTGGGGTCGCAGCCGGCGCCGGTGGACACCTCGTGCACCGTCTTCTTCGCCGTCAGGTCGTACCCGGTGACCGTGCCCCGCACGGTGCCCGGCGTCCACAGCACGTCGCCCCAGAGGGCCGCGGGCCCCGCGTCGCGGGTCAGCACAGGGCGCGCGTAGTTGTCGAGCCGGTAGACGTCCTGCCTGCCGCCCACCGTGTGGATCACGTACTGGCCGGAGAGGTCGGTGATGGCCCCGCCCGCCGGGACGCTCTTGTCGAAGTGATCGGTCGAGCCCGGCCCGTCCACCTGGATCAGGTCCCCGTCCTGCCCGTGCTCCAGCCATGCGATCCGGCCGTCGGTGGTGCCGTGGATCCGCGAGCAGGCCACGTCCTTCGCCGGGCAGTCGCTGCCGATCAGCACATTCGTACCCGGCGTGAACGAGGAGCGCTCACCGAAGGCCGGGGCGCCGCCGGCCGAGGGCGCGCTGTCGACCGTACGTACGTAGTCGTCGCGGCGGCCGCTTGAGGTGTCGGTGACCAGCAGCCTGCCCTGGGCGAGCGCCACGCCGCGGACCGCGGACTTCGGCCGGGGCAGCGGCTTGACGACGGTGGCGACCGGCCGTCCCGTGCCGTCGGCGGCGATGCGCTGGACGGCCTGCTGCCCGCCGGACGGGCCGATGACGACGGCCGTGCCGCCGGGCCCCGCGGAGATGCCGGGGCGGTCCATCTTCCCGACCAGCGTGACCGGATCACCGCCGGCGATCGGCGCGGCCTTCACCGAACCCGCCGCACTGCCGGTACGGGGTCGGTACACCAGCCAGTCACCGACCACCGCGAGCGCGTTGCGCGGCTGCGACGCGCCGCTTTCCAGGCTGACGGTCACGGGGGCGGCCGACAGGTCGGAGCGGTCGAGGACGAGAACGTCGGTCCCGGCCCCGCCGTACACCGCGATGTGGTCGGGCGACAGGGATGCGAACGTGTGACCGGTCGGCAGTGCACCGGACCGGCCCTTGACCTGTCCGGTCCGCATGTCGGCCTCGAAGACCCGGCTGGTCCCGTCCGCCTCGCCGAGGAAGAACAGGGACGAGCCGTCTGCGCCCAGCGGCGCGCCGGCCTGGCTGCCCGCGGGCAGACCGCGCACCGTCACGTCACGCGTCGCACCGTCCGCGTCGAGGGTGAGCAGGTGCAGGGTGTGGGCGTCGGTTCCGTCGGCCCCGTCGGTCCCGTCGGTTCCGTCCTCGGCGGTCGTCTTCGTGTGGGTGACGACCGTGGAGCCGTACGTCACCGCATGGATCTGGCCCTCGGGAATGCGCAGCGTGCGGGACGTCCGGTCCACGGCGTCCCACAGCTCGACCGCCGTGCCGTCGTCGGACCGCCTGGCGAGGACGTCGCTTCCCGTTGGTCGCGCCATGATCGCCCCCACGGCTTCGGGCACGGGGAACGTCTCCCCGTCCGCGTAACGCGTCCAGACGAGGCCCTTGAAGCCCTCCAAGCGGTGGAAGACGCCCTTGGCGCCCGCCCCGTCCGCGCCCGTCAGCTGCTCCGGAGCGAACAGGGAGACAGCGAGGTCGCTGTTGCGCTCGGCCGCCGGCACCACCGCCTCGGACGCCACCGCCTCTGACGCCATCGGCGCGGCGGAGGCCGACGACTGAAGCGGTACGAGCCCCGTCGCGACGGCGGCGGAGACGGCCACGGCGATGCCGAGGCGTCTCGCTCGGCGGTGATGTACGAAGGCATGACGAGCCACAGAGCCCACAGAGCCCACAGAAGTCCCTCCCCAGAGTTGCCTGATCGTACCGCCGCACACAGCAGTGGCCCCCACCCGAATCCGGGTGGGGGCCACTGTCTGTCAGTGCCGCTCAGTGCGGCTCAGCGCCGTCAGCTGTTGCGCTTCCAGCGCGGCTTGTCCTCGCGGCGGCCGAAGGAGCCCGTGCCGGTGCCCGAGCGGTCGTCGCGGCGGTTGAACGTCGGGCGGTCGTGGCCGCCGGAGCGGGCGCCGCCGGCGGGGCGGTCGTCGCGGCGGTCACGGTTGAACGGACGGTCGCTGCCGCGGTGGCCGCCGGCGGGGCGGTCGTCGCGGCGGAAGCCGGAGCCACCG
>NZ_JBSFTT010000031.1:34960-103589 GCF_053591415.1 Streptomyces sp. NPDC003032
CCGCGGTTGTCGTCACGACGCTCGCCGCCACGGAAACCACCCGACGGACGGTCGTCACGACGGAAGCCGGAGCCGGAGCCCGAGCCGCCACGGTCGCCGCCCGAGGGACGGTCGTCACGGCGGAAGCCGGAGCCACCGCGGTTGTCGTCACGACGCTCGCCGCCACGGAAACCACCCGACGGACGGTCGTCACGACGGAAGCCGGAGCCGGAGCCCGAGCCGCCACGGTCGTTGCGGTCGCGGTTGAAGCCGCCACGGTCGCCACCCTCACGGCGGTCGCCGCCACGGAAGCCGGAGCCACCACGGTCGTCACGACGCTCGAAGGAACGGCCACCGCGGTCGTTGCCACGGTCGCGGTTGAAGCCGCCACGGTCGCCACCCTCGCGACGGTCGCCGCCACGGAAGCCGGAGCCACCACGGTCGTCACGACGCTCGAAGGAACGGCCGCCACGGTCGTCACGGCGCTCACGCTCGTAGTTGCCGCGCTCGTCGCGCTGCGGACGACGGTTCTCGTACGAGGACGAGGAAGAGGAAGAGGACGACGAACGCTCGTCGCGAGCGGGGCGCTCGGCGCGCTCGGCGGTCGGCTGCTCCGGGACGGACGCGGCGGCGGCCTCGACGACGGCCTCGGCGGCCGCAGCGGTGGCCTCGGCGATCGCGGCCTCCGGGTCCTCGCCACGCTCACGGGCGGCACGCGCGGTGAGGCGGTCGGCCTCCTCGCGCAGCTCGGCGGCGCGGCGCTGGGCGCGCTCCAGCTCCTTGGTGAGGTCACGGACCTCACGCTCGGCCTGGGTCGCGGCGTTGCCCGCGGAGTCGGCCTGCACCTCGGTCATGGAGCGGGCGCCGGTGATCTCGGCGACCTCCGGGTCGAAGGTGCCGCCGCCGTTGATGATGTGGCGCGTGGCGTCGACGCCCGCGTCCTCCATCAGGCGGAAGATCTGGCGGCGCTGGTGCGGCAGCGACAGGGAGACGACCGTGCCGGAGCGGCCGGCACGCGCGGTGCGGCCGGAGCGGTGCAGGTAGTCCTTGTGGTCGCCGGCCGGGTCCACGTTCAGGACCAGGTCGATGCCGTCGACGTGGATGCCGCGCGCGGCGACGTCGGTGGCGACGAGGGCGTTGACGTAGCCCTTCTTGAAGTCCTCCAGGACGCGCGTACGAGCGCCCTGCGTCATGCCGCCGTGCAGCGCGTCGGCCTTCACACCGGAGTCGCAGAGCTGCTCGGCGATGCGGTCGGCGCCCAGCTGGGTGCGGACGAAGATGATCGTGCGGCCCTTGCGCGCGGCGATGGCGGCCGTGACGGGCGCCTTGTCGCGGGGCTTCACGATCAGGATGTGGTGCGTCATGGTCGTGACGTTGCCCTGGGCGCTGTCGACCTCGTGCGTCACCGGGTTGGTCAGGTAGCGCTTGACCAGCGTGGAGATCTCGTTCTCCATCGTGGCCGAGAACAGCATGCGCTGGCCGCCGGACGGAACCTGGTCGAGCAGCTCGGTGACCTCGGGCAGGAAGCCCAGGTCGGACATCTGGTCGGCCTCGTCGAGAACGGCGATCTGGGTGTTCTCCAGCGAGCAGGCGCCGCGGCTGATGATGTCGCGCAGACGGCCCGGGGTGGCGACGAGGATGTCGACGCCGCGCTCAAGGGCGTAGATCTGGTTGCCCATGGACGTACCGCCGCAGACGACCTTCATCTTCAGGCCGAGCACGTCGCCGTAGGGCTGGAGGGCGTCCGCGACCTGCATCGCCAGCTCGCGGGTCGGGGTGAGGATGACGCCGCGGGGCTTCTTCTTCTCCGTGCGGCCGCCCTCGGCGAGCGTCGCCAGCATCGGCAGGCCGAAGGAGAGGGTCTTGCCGGAGCCGGTACGGCCACGGCCGAGGATGTCCTTGCCGGCCAGGGCGTCCGGGATGGTCGCGGCCTGGATCGGGAAGGGCGTGGTCACGCCGTTCTGCGCGAGCTTGCGGACGATGCCCTCGGGCAGACCGAGGTCGGTGAAGGTCATCTCGGGCTCGGCGTCGGCGTCGGCCTCGACCTCGGCGTCAGCCTCGGCAGCGGCCTCGGTGACGTCCTCGGACGCGACGACGATCTCGGCGGCGGCGGTCTCGGCGACCTCCACAGCGGCGACGGTCTCGATGGTCTCGTCGGTCTCGGCGGCGGCCTCCACGGCCTCGCTCTCGACGGCCTTGACGGCGTCGGCAGTCTCGACGATCTCGACGACCTCGGCGGTCTCAACGACCGCGGCGGTCTCGGCGACGACAGCCGTCTCGACGATCACGTTCTCGTCGTTCTCGGGCAGGACGGCCTGGTCAGAACTGAAAATGGACATACGAAATGCGAAACCTTCCGGAGTTTCGGCACGCGCCCGTCAACTCCGTGATTTCGCAATGGACCGCCTCGATGCGGTCAGCCACGGCAAGGGAGAGTACGCGCCACGCGGCGCTCTTCTGTGTCGGCGCCGGGCAAGTGGTATCAAACGATCTACTACCATACGCACCCCCCGCCCCATATGGCAAACCGCCCCCCGCCGACCCCCTCCCACCTGCGCAAACGTATGCATACGTGGGTCCGGTTCCGCCCGCGACCGACCGCGACCGACCACCGTCGGCAGCTACCGCGGCCCCGCCTCGGGCGACGGCTCGCGCTCCGCGATACCCGCGTCCCGCCGCTGCAGCTGCGCGCCCTGCCCCGGCCCGTCGTGCGCCGACGAAGAGGGCTCCGGAGTGGTCGGGACCGGCGTCGGGCTCGGCGTGGGCTTCGGCGGCTCGGGCTCCTCGCTGGACCGCGTGGGGGTCGGCTTCGGCCGGGTCGGTGTGGGCTTGCTGGGTCCGCCCGGCTTCGTCGGCCTCACGGGGTCCGGAGCGGAGGCGGACTCCGACGGCTTCCTGCCCCCGGCGGGCGACTCGTCACCCGCCGGGGCACCGTCGCCCCCGCCCGCGCGCCCGCCTCTGCCCTTGCCTCTGCCCTTGCCTTTGGCCTTGCCCTTGTCCTTGCCCTGCCCGCGCTCGCCTCCGACCGCGACGTCGTCGCCCCGGGTCACCGGCTTGCCGTCGGACGCGGCCGCGCCTTCGCGGTCCCCCGAGGAGTGCCCGGGCCGCGGCGCGTTCCCGTCGTCACTGATGCTCATGCAGCCCGCGGTCGCCGCGACGGCCACCGCGACCGCGGCCCAACGGACGGGAACGTACAACTGACGCACGGCCGAGCACCTCCTGAGGCGCTGAGAATCGGGACACCCTGTCCAACTCCCCTGGCCCGCAAGAGGACACGGACGTCATCCCCGCACCCGCTCGCCCGGCCTGCTCACCCATGCCCGCTCACCCGTATCCGCTCACCCGTATCCGAGCGCGTGCAGCCGGGTGTCGTCGATCCCGAAGTGGTGCGCCACCTCGTGCACCACCGTGATCTCCGTCTCGGCGACCACCTCCTCGCGCGACTCGCACATCCGGAGCGTGGGCCCCCGGTAAATGGTGATGCGGTCCGGCAGGACGCCCGCGTACCACTCACCCCGATCGGTCAGCGGAGTCCCTTCGTACAGCCCGAGCAACTCGGGATCGTCGGCGGGCGGCTCGTCCTCGACAAAAACGGCCACGTTGTCCATCAACCGCGTCAACTCCGGCGGAATCCGGTCAAGAGCCTCGCCGACCAGTTCCTCGAACTCCTCGCGCGTCATCTCCAGCACACCCCCATTGTCAGCCACGCCGCCGCCCCCGTCAGGGCATACCGATCTCCGCAATTGGGCATACGGGACCAATGGCTCACGCCTTCATGGTCGTTCCCCGAGGCGTACGAAGGGCAGCAGCAGCCCTCGTAGGCCACTACCGCACTCGCCGCGGGCACCCGGCCGGCGAACTGGTGAGTCCACCGCACCCGTACACCCGCGCCCTCGGCCTCGTGGCCGTCGTACTCCTCGGCGCCTGGCTCGGCCTGCTGATCGTCGGCAGCGTGCGCGCGCCGGTCGGTCCCATGGACACCCGGATGACGCTCCGCCCGTCCCTGACCGGCGGTACGAAAATCAACGTCTCCCCGCTGGGGGCCCTGGAGCTGCGCTCCCACACGGCCCCCATCCGCCTCGACGTGGACGTCGACCGCCTGGACCCGGTGCGCTCCCAGGCCCTGGTCGACCACCCCGAGCGGCTCGCGGGCCTCCAGGACGAGGTCGCGCGCGACGTCGGCCACGGCACGCTCGACCTCGCGGTGCGCTCCTGCGTCGCCGTCGTCTCGGGCGCCACCGCACTCGGCCTCGCCGTCTACCGCCGCCCGCGCCGCGCGCTCGCGGCGGGCGGTCTGGCGCTCGCCCTGCTCGCGGCGTCGGGCACGGCCGCGTACGCCACCTGGAACCCCAAGTCGGTCCTGGAGCCCAAGTTCTCCGGCCTCCTCAGCAGCGCGCCCTCCGTCGTCGGCAACGCCCGCAGCATCGTGTCCGAATTCGACATCTACCAGCAGGAGTTGGCCCGTCTGGTCACCAACGTCACCAAGCTGTACGACGTGACGTCCACGCTCCCCGCGTACCAGCCGGACCCCACCACCATGCGGGTCCTGCACGTCTCCGACATCCACCTCAACCCGGCGAGCTGGAAGATCATCGCCTCCCTCGTCGAGCAGTACGACATCGACGTCATCGTCGACTCCGGCGACACCATGGACCACGGCTCGGCCGCCGAGAACGCCTTCCTCGACCCCATCGAGGAACTCGGCGCCCCCTACGTGTGGGTGCGCGGCAACCACGACTCGTTCACCACCCAGCGGTATCTGGAGCGCTTCAAGAACGTCCACGTGCTCGACGACGGCAAGGCGGAGACCGTCGCCGGCCTGCGCTTCGCCGGGATCGGCGACCCGCAGTACACCCCCGACCGCTCGGAGAAGGCGGACGGCGACTCGGTCCAGCACCTGGCCGGCATCCGCCTCGCGTCGGCCCTGCGCGCCGAGCGGGCCGCCGGCACCCCGGTCGATGTGGCGATCGCGCACAACCCGACGGCGGCACGTCAGACGGACGGCGAGGTGCCGCTGGTCCTCGCAGGGCACGTCCACCACCAGGAGATGGAGGTCATGGACGGAGGGACGCGGCTGCGCATCGAGGGCTCGACGGGCGGCAGCGGGCTGCGGGCGGTCGAGGGCAAGTACCCCGATCCGGTCGAGGCGTCCGTCCTCTACCTGGACCGCACGAGCAAGCGGCTGCAGGCCTGGGACGAGATCAGGCTGGGCGGGCTCGGCCTGACGAAGGCGGAGGTCAGCCGCCATCTGCCCAAGGAGAACCAGCCTGGCGCGACGCCTTCGCCGACGGCACCTTCTGCCGCTCCCGGCTCTTGACCGGGTGGCCTTCCGGTCGGTCTTCCGTTCGGCCTACCGGGCGGTCTTCCGGGGAGCCCGCCCCGGGGCGCCGATAAGTGTTTTGGCGATACCTCTCCGCATCCCATATGCTTCTCACGTCCCCGACGCGCTGCAAAGCGCCCAGGCGGGCCCTTAGCCCTCATCGTCTAGTGGCCCAGGACGCCGCCCTTTCAAGGCGGTAGCACGGGTTCGAATCCCGTTGGGGGCACGTAACACCTTGTGCGAGACTAGTGCTCGCACAATGCTTGGTCCTGTGGAGCAGTTTGGAGTGCTCGCCACCCTGTCAAGGTGGAGGCCGCGGGTTCAAATCCCGTCAGGACCGCTTGCGATTCCTTGTGGGTCGCGTGGCTGGGTAGCTCAGTTGGTACGAGCGATCGCCTGAAAAGCGATAGGTCGCCGGTTCGATCCCGGCCCCAGCCACCTCACCGAAGGCCCCGTCCCCTGGACGGGGCCTTCGCCGTTTCCCACTCGCCCGCCGGGGGGGCTCACGCCGAGTCAGGCCGCCGCATGGGCCGCCGCAGCCACCCGTCCCCCCGGATGCCGGTGCCGCCACACCCAGAACACCGCGCAGGACAACAGCGCCCACCCCCCGAGCACCAGAAACGGAAACGCGTGCTGGTGCCCGCCGAAGTACACCGCCGTGTGCTGCGCGTTGACGGACGCCCCGGGCGGCAGCCACTGCCCGATGTGCCCCAGCACCGAGGGGAGCAGCGGCCACGACACCGCACCCCCGGACGACGGGTTCCCGAGGAGCACCATCAGGCCCCACGTCGGCAGCATCGCCCAGCGTCCGAACATCGTGTTGAACATCGAGAAGACCATCCCGGACGCGAACATCGTCAGCGCCAGGATCAGCCACGACTCCACGAACGGCAGATCCACCGCCCCCAGCCACCAGTCGACGACCGCCGCGATGACGAACGCCCCGAGCAGCGCGTACAGCGCCGTGAACCCGATCCGCTCCGCCGGGTTCAGCCCCCGCGCGTGCACGCTCAGCTGGATCGCCCCGACGAAGCCGATGATCACCGCCGCCAGGGAGATGTAGAAGATGGCGAGCCCCCGGGGATCGCCGTCCTGCAGCGGATTGATGTCCCTCACCGTGACCGGGACCCCGACCTTCTCGCCCACCTTCGGCGCGGTCTCCGCGAACACCTGCGCGACCGAGGCGCCGGACGCCCCGGAGACGTCCAACGTCACCTTCTCGTCGCCCACGTCGAAGATCGCGAAGACCTTCTGCTCCTCCACGTCCCGCCGGGCCCCGGCAATACTGTCGTACCGCCGCACCTCCAGCGACGCGTTCAGCGCCTTCTCCATGCCGTCGAGGAAGGCCTTGCCGTGCGCCGCGTCCGGCGAGCCGACGACGGCCGTGGGGACGTGGTGGGGCGTCGGGTTCGCCATCGAGTACGTGTACGAGCCCGCGAAGAGGCCCGCGGCCGCCGCCAGGATGAAGACGAGCACGATCGCGGGCAGAAACGGCGACTGCTTGAAGACGTCCCACCGCTCACCGGGGGTGGGCACCCGCCCGTGCGCGCCATGCGCCCCGTGCGCCCCATGCGCGCCACCCGCGCCGTGCGGATGCTGACTCTGCTGTCCCGGCTCATGATCAGGCATACGAATACGCTAAACCACATATAAGCGACCTACGCGCCCAGTAGCTGACGAACTCACTCAGTAGCCGACGAAACGGACTTCCCCCTCCGTCGCCATCCCCGCACCGCAAGCCCCGCCCCCACCAGCACCACGACCCCGATCAGCAGCACCGAGTCCGGCACGGCCCTGCCGACGCCCCCGGCCCACTGCTCCACCGCGAACGAGTCGTCCACGTCCAGGAGACCCGGCAGCGCGGTCGTACCGTCGTAGGCGAGGAAGAGCGCCCCGAGGCCGACGAAGAAGAGCCCGGAGAGCAGCGAGGTCGTGTGCAGCTCGAAGCGGCCGACGCGGAAGGTCCGCCCCCGCAGCCACCTCCGCCGCCCCAGGTCGAACCGCTCCCAGAGCAGCGCGAGGAGGAAGAGCGGCACGGCCATGCCCAGCGCGTAGACGGCGAGGAGCAGTCCGCCGTACACAGGGCTCCCGCTGACCGCCGCGACCGTCAGGACGCTGCCGAGGATCGGGCCCGCGCAGAACCCGGCGAGTCCGTACACCGCTCCCAGCGCGTACACGGAGACCGCGGTCGTCGGCCGGATGCGGCCCGACAGCTCCGCGATCCTGCGCGAGGCGAACCCCATCCCCACGATCTGGAGCACCCCGAGCCCGATGATCAGCCATCCGGCGACGAGCACCAGCTGGTCGCGGTGGCCGAAGAAGAACCGCCCGGCGTAGGACCCGGCCGCGCCCAGCGGCACCAGGGTCGTGGCGAGACCGACGTAGAAGATGCCGGTCCGCGCGACGAGGCGGGAGGTGGAGTCGATCGAGTACGCGAAGAAGGCGGGCAGGAGCAGCGCGCTGCACGGACTGACGAGAGCGAGCAGCCCGCCCAGGAACGCGGCGAAGTACCCCACATCGGTGGTCACTCCGAACCGCCCTTGCCGCCCGCGGAACCGGCCGCGCGCCCCGCACTCTTGGCCGCCACCTCGATCGCCTGGTCGAAGACCTGGTCCGGCTGAGCGCCCGAGATGGGCCGCCCGTTGACGAGGAAGGACGGCGTCGAGGTGGCGCCGAGGCCGTACGCCTCCTCCTGGTCCTTCTTCACGGCCGCCCCGGCCGCGTCGCTCCCGGCGTCGCGTACGAAGCGGTCGACGTTCTTGACGCCCGCCTCCTGGGCGAGTTCCTTCAGCCGGCTCTCGCCGAAGCCCTTCTCCTTGGAGCCCTCGGCGTACGCGGCCTCGTGGAACTGCCAGAAGCGCCCCTGCTTCCCCGCCGCCCACGCGCCGCGCGCGGCCCGCTCGGAGTCCTCGCCGAAGATCGGGAAGTTGCGCCACTCGATGCGCAGGACGCCTTCGTCGACGTACTTCTTCACGAGGCCCGGCTCGGTGTCGCGGGCGAACTTTCCGCAGAACCCGCACTTGAAGTCGGCGTACTCGACCATCACGACGGGCGCGTCCGCGCGGCCCTGCGCGAGCGGGTCCCCGGCGTCGCGCCGCGCGAGCTTCTCCAGCTCGGGGTGGACACCGGCCCGCAGCTCGGCGGAGACGTCCGCGGCGGGCCCCTCCTTCGCGGTGACCGAGGAGGGGGCGTCGGGCTTGGTGGCGCTGTAGGAAGCGGCGCCGAGCAGCAGCGCGGCGAGGGCCACGCCCGCGCCGATGGCGATGTTCTTCTTTTTGTTGTTGTCGCTCTTGGGCATCGAGAAGTTCTCTCTGTTCCTGTACGTGTACGTGGTGGAAGGGACCCCGGGTACGGAGGCCTCTACACGCGCAGGATCGAGAGATCCCCAGGGGAAGGCGGCGTGAGCGGCGGCGGCCCGCGCTCCGGCGTCAGCAGCGGCACCGTCTGCCCGACGCCCCACGCGCCGGACGCGGCATGGGCCTGGTGCAGGGCGGGCAGCAGCTCGTACGCGGAACTGGAGCGCGGCGGGGCCGCGGGAGCCTGACCGGCGTCCGGCTGGGCGCCCTTGCCGCAGCCGGGCACCCCGGCGGACTCCACGGCCTGCACCGAAACGACCTGCACCGACGCCGTCGGCTTCACCACCGGTTCCGCGGCCACCGCGGGCCCGCAGAACCCCCCGAGCACGACCAGCAGCACCGCCACCAGGGGGCACCACGGCGTACGCGCACGGGACAACATGCCCGGAATCGTACGTGCCGGGGCGCACCGCCCGGGAAATCGGTTCGCCACCGCCGAGCGGCGGGTGAGATCCTGGACGGCGTATGTCTACGCAGCCCGCCCTCACCCTCGACACCCTCGCCCCCCGCCTGACCGAGCTCTCGCTGCGCGACGAGCACCGGATCGGCCGCCGGCTGGAGGGTGCCCGCCGCATCCGCAAGCCCGAGGCCCGTGCCGCCGTCCTCGCCGAGATCGCGGCGGACGTGGAGAAGGCCGCGGCGCGGATGGCCGAGCGCGGCTCCCGCGTGCCCGCGATCACGTACCCCGAGCAGCTCCCGGTCAGCCAGAAGAAGGACGACATCGCCGCCGCGATCCGCGACCACCAGGTCGTCATCGTCGCGGGCGAGACCGGTTCCGGCAAGACCACGCAGATCCCCAAGATCTGTCTGGAGCTGGGCCGGGGCGTGCGCGGCATGATCGGCCACACGCAGCCGCGCCGCATCGCGGCCCGTACGGTCGCCGAGCGCGTGGCCGAGGAGATGGACACACCGCTGGGCGAGGCCGTCGGCTGGAAGGTCCGCTTCACGGACCAGGTCAATCCGGAGGGCACGTTCGTCAAGCTGATGACGGACGGCATCCTGCTGGCCGAGATCCAGACGGACCGCGAGCTGCGCGCGTACGACACGATCATCATCGACGAGGCCCACGAGCGCTCGCTCAACATCGACTTCCTGCTCGGCTATCTGGCCCAGCTGCTGCCCAGGCGCCCGGACCTGAAGGTCGTCATCACGTCGGCGACGATCGACCCCGAGCGGTTCTCGCGGCACTTCGGGAACGCCCCGATCGTCGAGGTAAGCGGGCGCACGTTCCCGGTGGAGGTGCGCTACCGGCCCCTTCTCGAAGAGGACGGCGACGACTCCGACCGCGACCAGATCACCGCGATCACGGACGCCGTCGAGGAGCTCCAGGCGGAGGGCAAGGGAGACATCCTCGTCTTCCTCTCCGGGGAGCGCGAGATCCGTGACACGGCGGACGCGCTGAACAAGAAGAACTACCGGTTCACGGAAGTCCTGCCCCTCTACGCCCGCCTCTCGCACGCGGAGCAGCACCGCGTCTTCCAGCAGCACACGGGCAGACGCATCGTCCTCGCGACGAACGTCGCCGAGACCTCCCTGACCGTCCCGGGCATCAAGTACGTGATCGACCCGGGCACGGCCCGCATCTCCCGCTACAGCCACCGCACCAAGGTGCAGCGCCTGCCCATCGAGGCGATCAGCCAGGCCAGCGCCAACCAGCGCAAGGGCCGCTGCGGCCGTACGTCGGACGGCATCTGCATCCGGCTGTACAGCGAGGACGACTTCGTCTCCCGCCCCGAGTTCACGGACGCGGAGATCCTCCGTACGAACCTCGCCTCCGTCATCCTCCAGATGACCGCGGCCGGCCTCGGCGACATCGAGAAGTTCCCCTTCATCGACCCGCCGGACCACCGCAACATCCGCGACGGCGTCCAGCTCCTCCAGGAGCTCGGCGCGCTGGACCCGACGCAGAAGGACCCGAAGAAGCGCCTCACCCAGCAGGGCCGCAAGCTGGCCCAGCTGCCGGTGGACCCCCGTCTGGCCCGCATGGTCCTGGAGGCCGACAAGAACGGCTGTGTGCGCGAGGTCATGGTGATCGCGGCGGCGCTCTCCATCCAGGACCCGCGCGAGCGCCCGGCGGAGAAGCAGGCGCAGGCCGATCAGCAGCACGCCCGCTTCAAGGACGAGACCTCCGACTTCCTGGCCTTCCTCAACCTGTGGCGGTACGTCCGCGAGCAGCAGAAGGAGCGCGGCTCCTCGGCCTTCCGCCGCATGTGCAAGGCGGAGTACCTGAACTTCCTGCGGATCCGCGAGTGGCAGGACATCTATACGCAGCTGCGTACGGTCGCCAAGCAGCTGGGCATCCACCTGAACGAGGACGACGCCCCCGAGGACCGCGTCCACATCTCGCTCCTGGCCGGTCTGCTCTCCCACATCGGGATGAAGGACGTGAAGGAGTCGAAGGACAGCAAGGAGAAGGACCCCAAGCAGCGCGGCGGCGGCCGTAACGAGTACATCGGCGCCCGCAACGCCAAGTTCGCGGTCTTCCCCGGTTCGGCGCTCTTCAAGAAGCCCCCGCGCTTCATCATGTCCGCCGAGCTGGTCGAGACGTCCCGCCTGTGGGCGCGCGTCAACGCGCGGATCGAGCCCGAGTGGGTCGAGCCGCTCGCCGAGCACCTGCTCAAGCGCACGTACAGCGAGCCGCACTGGGAGAAGGACGCGGCGGCCGTGATGGCGTACGAGAAGGTGACGCTGTACGGCGTCCCGATCGTCGCCCAGCGCAAGGTGAACTACGGCCGGATCGACCCCGAGGTCTCCCGCGACCTGTTCATCCGCAACGCGCTCGTCGAGGGCGACTGGCGCACGCACCACAAGTTCTTCGCCGCCAACCGCAAGCTCCTCACCGAGGTCGAGGAGCTGGAGCACCGCGCGCGGCGCCGCGACATCCTCGTCGACGACGAGACCCTCTTCGACTTCTACGACCAGCGGGTCCCCGAAGACGTCGTCTCGGGCGCCCATTTCGACTCCTGGTGGAAGAAGCAGCAGCGGGAAGAGCCCGAACTGCTCGACTTCGAGCGGTCGATGCTCATCAACGAGAAGGCGGGTGACGTCTCCAAGGACGACTACCCCGACTCGTGGCGTCAGGGGCCGCTGAAGTTCCGGGTGACGTACCAGTTCGAGCCGGGCGCGGACGCGGACGGCGTCACGGTCCACATCCCGCTCCAGGTGCTGAACCAGGTCACGGACGAGGGCTTCGACTGGCAGATCCCGGGTCTGCGCGAGGACGTGGTCATCGAGCTGATCCGCTCCCTGCCCAAGCCGATCCGGCGGAACTACGTCCCGGCGCCGAACTTCGCGAAGGCGTTCCTGGAGCGCGCTGTTCCCCTCCAGGAGCCGCTGCACGTCACGCTGGCGCGTGAGCTACAGCGGATGGTCGGTGTGCCCGTCACGCCCGACGACTTCGATCTGACGCGCGTACCCGACCACTTGAAGATCACGTTCCGGATCACCGACGAGCGGCGTCGCAAGCTCGCCGAGGACAAGGACCTCGAAGCGCTCAAGCTGCGGCTGAAGCCGAAGGCCCGCCAGGCGCTCTCGCAGGCGGCCGCGGCGACCGCCGAGCGGACGGGCGGCGCGGCCGTGGAGCGCGCGGGACTTACGGACTGGACCATCGGCACGCTCAGCCGCGTCTTCGAGACCCGACGGGCGGGGCAGCCGGTGAAGGCGTACCCGGCCCTCGTGGACGACGGCGACACCGTCTCCGTACGCCTCTTCGATACCGAGGCGGAGCAGCGGCAGGCGATGTGGCGTGGCACGCGCCGGCTCATCCTGCGCAACATCCCGGTCAATCCGGGCAAGTTCGCCTCGGACAAGCTGACCAACCAGCAGAAGCTTGCCCTGTCGGCGAATCCGCACGGCTCCATGCAGGCGCTCTTCGACGACTGCGCGATGGCCGCGGCGGACAAGCTGATCGCGGACTTCGGCGGGCCCGTCTGGGACGAGGAGTCGTACCGCAAACTGTTCGACAAGGTGCGTGCGGAGATCGTCGACACCACCGTGCGGGCGGTCGGCCAGGTGCAGCAGGTCCTCGCCGCGTGGCAGGCCTGCGAGCGGCGCCTGAAGTCGACGAAGAGCGCGGTGCTCCTCCCCAATCTGTCGGACGTGCGGGAGCAGCTGAACTCCCTCATCAAACCGGGCTTCGTGACGGAGACGGGGCTGCGGCGTCTGCCGGACCTGATGCGGTACATGGTGGCGGCGGACCGGAGGCTCCAGCAGATGCCTACGAACGTCCAGCGGGACACCACGCGCATGGCGAAGGTCCACGAGATGCGGGACGAATACCTGTGGCTCCTCGAACAGCTGCCGTCGGGCCGGCCCGTGCCCCAGGAGGTCCTGGACATCCGCTGGATGATCGAGGAGCTCCGCGTCAGCTACTTCGCGCACGCGCTGGGCACGGCGTATCCCGTCTCGGACAAGCGGATCGTGAAGGCCATCGACGCGGCGACGCCGTGATCACCCCGGCACGCAGGGTGAGTTCGACCGCCGGGCCTGCGCTGCTGTAGAGTCCTGTCTCGCAGCACAACGCACCAGCAAGTGCCGCAGAGCAAGGTCCTGTGGAGCAGTTTGGAGTGCTCGCCACCCTGTCAAGGTGGAGGCCGCGGGTTCAAATCCCGTCAGGACCGCAGTAGGAAAGGCCCCGCAACCCACGTGGATGCGGGGCCTTTCGCATGCCCGCTCCCCGTCACCCCCGACCCGCCGGATCCGGCCCGTTCTCGTGTTCGCGTCTTGACTGCGTCACATTCCGCCGGTACCCCAGACAGCAGGGAGCCGGCGGCAGGCTCCCCGGGAGGTGACGCATGTCTGCTTCTTCCGCGTCCGCGCGGCACGAGACGCGCGCACTGCTGCGCGCACACCTCGCGGCGGCCACCAGCTACCGCCACCTGACGCGACACTGCCCCATCTGTCACCGGCTGCTGAGGCTCGCCCTGGAGCCCTCTCAGCGCCGCCCCGGCGAGCGCGAGGCATCCGAGGGCGGCTTCGTCCGCGAGGGCGCCGTACGCGGCGACGACAGTGACAGCGGCGGGGAACCGGGTGAGGACGAAAGTCCCCCCGGCACATGACCAAAGCCCCGCCGAAGCCCCTTTAGCGCAGGGGCAACGCGCGCAACAAGCCACTCGGCATGTGACGGGTGTCACCGAATCAGTTTGAGGAACGGCCGAACTTACACCCTCCCTACAACCAGTCAATTTAATATGTGCAATTGCACTATCCCCGGGGCGCGCCCCAGGACACCCGCCCACGCCCCTCCAAGGGCTCCCCGGGGAGCAACAAGGGCGCTCATATCCCCGCCCACCAGGGCCTCTTCAGCGCACAAAAAGATCGCGCTGGACCCGGCGGAGTCCAGCGCGATCTGACGACGCACCCATGCGGCTCAGGCGTGGATCCCGTTGGGGCGGGACCCTTGTCGTGTGTAGCTATATGTCGGACGTACGGCCAGGTTGGGGGACCTGGCAGCAGTGGTGCTCTTCGCCCGAGTTGTGCGGGTTACTGCTGGTTGAGCGGTAGTTCAGGCCTCGCTGCGCTGCTGCGGGATACCCGCGAGCAGTGCGCGGACCTCAGCCTCGCGGTAACGGCGGTGTCCGCCGAGCGTGCGAATCGACGTGAGCTTGCCAGCCTTGGCCCAGCGCGTCACCGTCTTCGGGTCGACGCGGAACATCGTGGCGACCTCAGCCGGGGTCAGCAGCGGCTCGGCATCAGGGGTGCGAGCGGTCATGAGCGGCCTCCTCGGGAGAACCGAACCTTCTCGGTTCATTCCTCTAAATTCTGCACCTTGACCCGCGTTGCCCGAAATGGCGGACGCGAGTCGAGTCGGTTATAGGACGAACGGCTTGTCCTCGGCACTACAACTACACCATCCGTCCAGCCACGTCGGCCAAACCGATGGAATTGCCCTCCCAGGTGTTCATCACCGACGGAAGCCGATGGACCATGCCATAGCGGACAGTCACGCCACAGTGACGATCAGTCACAGAGCGATCAGGAGTCAACAGACCCCCCGTATAGCGTGCAATGCTGAGCAATCCGCCCACACTTGGGCGGAAGGAGCCCTCCCCGGACTCCTTGTCCTATTTTGGCACGAGGAGGGGCGATGGGCGCAAGAGCGCGGTAAAGTGCGTTCCGTCACGCTTGAGGCAAAGGCCCGTATCGGGACCTACGTCCCGCGTCCGGCCCTCAGTTGGCGAACTGAAGGTCCCGCACCGCCCGCCAGCGCTCCACGAGCCTCGCATACGCCTCGCCGGCCCCCTCGCCGTCGCCGTCGCGCAGCGCCTCGATCCCCTCGGCGACATCCGCGGCCGAGTGGTCCCCGTCCAGTTCGTCGGCGGCCACGGCGTGCACGAGGCCGCCGTAGTCGAGCTCGACCAGGGAACGCGGGTGGAACTCCTCCAGCCACCGGCCGACGTCCACCAGCCCCTCGATGAGCGGCGCCTCGTCCAGGGCGTCCCGCAGCGTCTTGAGGGCGCGCGCGACCCGGCGGCGGGCCTGCACCATCGGGGTGCGGTAGCGCAGCACGGGCGGCTTCTCGTCCCTCCCATAGCTCCGCTCCTCGTCGGAGACGAGCACGAACCAGTGCAGCGGCACCTGCCACGTCGACGTACGGATCCAGGGGCGCGCGTCGGGGTTGCGGGCCAGCCACTGTTCATAGTCCGCGGCCGTCTGGCGGCGGAGCACCGGGGGGAGCACCGCGTCGAGGACCGGCGTGGGCAGCTGCCCCGCCAGTTCACCCATGGCCTGCCAGCCGCGCAGCCGGGTCCGCCACGGGCAGACGCACAGCACCCCGTCGGTCTCCAGGACGAAGGCGTCGCTGCTCTCGTGCACCGGCACCGGGACGGGCGGCGTGGGCACCAGGTCCGCGAGCGAGCGGCGGAGTTCGTCCTGGTACGAGGGGCGGTCGGAGCGGCGGGCGTAGCGCGCCCAGTGGTCGCGTTCCGGCTGGGGGAAGGCGGCCAGGGGCTCATAGACGCGCAAGTAGGACGCGTACGGGACCGTCACCGATGACACCTTGGGCACGGCTGCCCCCTCCCCCGCGTACAGGCCGGAAAACACTGATGATCGTGCCATGGCTGAACCGGACGGTGGACAGGCTCTAGTCTCATGCCCATCGGGCCCCCGCCACCCGCACGGGAGCCCGCCCATCGCCGCTATTCGACCGGGAGTCACCACAGTGACCGCAGCAGACAACGGCGTCCTGCACACCCTGTTCCACTCGGACCAGGGCGGCCATGAGCAAGTAGTGCTCTGTCAGGACCGCGCCAGTGGCCTCAAGGCCGTCATCGCCCTCCACTCCACCGCCCTCGGCCCCGCCCTCGGCGGCACCCGTTTCTACCCGTACGCGAGTGAGGAAGAGGCCGTCGCCGACGCGCTGAACCTCGCGCGCGGCATGTCGTACAAGAACGCCATGGCCGGGCTGGACCACGGCGGCGGCAAGGCCGTGATCATCGGCGACCCCGAGCAGATCAAGAGCGAGGCCCTGCTCCTGGCCTACGGCCGCTTCGTCGCCTCGCTCGGCGGCCGGTACGTGACGGCCTGCGACGTCGGTACGTACGTCTCGGACATGGACGTCGTCGCCCGCGAGTGCCGCTGGACCACCGGGCGCTCCCCGGAGAACGGCGGCGCCGGTGACTCCTCCGTGCTCACCGCCTACGGCGTCTTCCAGGGCATGCGGGCCTCGGCCCAGCACCTGTGGGGCGACCCGACGCTGCGCGGCCGCAAGGTCGGCGTCGCGGGGGTCGGCAAGGTCGGGCACCATCTGGTCGAGCACCTCCTGTCGGACGGCGCGGAGGTCGTGATCACCGACGTGCGCGAGGAGTCCGTGGACCGGATCGTCCACAAGCATCCGTCGGTGACGGCCGTGGCGGACACCGACGCGCTGATCCGCACCGAGGGTCTCGACATCTATGCCCCCTGCGCGCTCGGCGGTGCCCTGCACGACGACTCCGTGCCCGTGCTGACCGCGAAGGTGGTGTGCGGGGCCGCCAACAACCAGCTCGCGCACCCGGGCGTCGAGAAGGACCTCGCCGACCGGGCGATCCTCTACGCGCCGGACTACGTGGTGAACGCGGGTGGCGTGATCCAGGTCGCCGACGAGCTGCACGGCTTCGACTTCGACCGGTGCAAGGCGAAGGCCACGAAGATCTTCGACACCACGCTCGCAATATTCGCTCGCGCAAAGCGGGACGGCATTCCGCCGGCCGCGGCGGCCGACAGGATCGCCGAGCAGCGGATGGCCGACGCGCGCTGACGCACCGCCCCCCCCCGATCAGCGGTGGAACCGATCTTCCGCAGCTGATCGGAGCTTTGACAGGGCCCCGCCGACATATTGGGGAGACAAGACTCACCCCCGTCGGCGGGTCGCTCCGCAAGAAGAGGTTAAAATCGCAGTTGACCAGCGAGGACGGGGCTCCTCGCGGGTTCTGCGCCGAGGCGCGTCCTGCGGGCGACGTACCGTATGGCCGCAGGAGCAGGTACCGTGGAAGCCCTACGGACCGGTCTCTCCGAGGAGAGTCCGTTCCAGATCATGAACGCGTGTCAAGACTCTGGGGCCGTCGAGCCCCGTATCCGAGGGGGTCGAGCCATGGGGCGCGGCCGGGCAAAGGCCAAGCAGACGAAGGTCGCCCGCCAGCTGAAGTACAGCAGCGGCGGGACTGACCTGTCGCGTCTGGCCAATGAGCTGGGCGCTTCGACTTCGCAACAGCCGCCGAATGGCGAGCCGTTCGAGGACGACGACGAGGAAGACGACCCGTACGCCCAGTACGCGGATCTGTATAACGACGACGACGATGAGGACTCGGCCGACGAGTCCGGTCCGTCGTCGCAGCGCCGCGGCGCTTGACCTCGTTGTAGCGACTGCACTTCACCCGGTCCGGGGTGGTCACCACACCGGACCGGGTTTTGTGCTGCTCCGAGCTCTTACCGCTTCGCGTAGTCACCGGTCAGGGCCGCGCCCGTCGTGTGCTCGCCGCGCTCGGTGATCTCGCCGGCGACCCAGGCGTCCACGCCGCGGTCGGCGAGGGTGGCGAGCGCCGCGTCCGCCGACTCCTCGGGGACGATCGCGATCATGCCGACGCCCATGTTCAGCGTCTTCTCCAGCTCCAGGCGCTCGACCCGGCCGACGGTGCCGACCACGTCGAAGACCGCGCCCGGGGTCCAGGTCCCGCGGTCGACGATCGCGTGCAGGCCGTCCGGGATCACCCGGGCGAGGTTGGCCGCGAGGCCGCCGCCGGTGATGTGGCTGAAGGCGTGGACGTCCGTGGTGCGGGTGAGCGCCAGGCAGTCCAGGGAGTAGATCTTGGTGGGCTCCAGGAGCTCCTCGCCGAGCGTGCGGCCGAACTCCTCGACCTGGCGGTCCAGGGCCCACCCGGCGCGGTCGAAGACCACGTGCCGCACGAGCGAGTACCCGTTCGAGTGAAGACCGGACGACGCCATGGCGATGACCGCGTCACCCTTACGGATGCGATCCGGGCCGAGCAGGCGGTCGGCCTCGACCGCGCCCGTGCCGGCGCCCGCGACGTCGAAGTCGTCGGGGCCGAGCAGGCCCGGGTGCTCCGCCGTCTCGCCGCCGACGAGGGAGCAGCCCGCGAGGACGCAGCCCTCGGCGATGCCCTTCACGATGGCGGCGACGCGCTCGGGGTGGACCTTGCCGACGCAGATGTAGTCGGTCATGAAGAGCGGCTCGGCGCCGCACACGACGATGTCGTCCATGACCATCGCGACGAGGTCGTGGCCGATCGTGTCGTAGACGCCCATCTGCCGGGCGACATCGACCTTCGTACCGACGCCGTCGGTCGCGGAGGCGAGCAGGGGGCGCTCGAAACGCTTGAGGGCGGAGGCGTCGAAGAGCCCGGCGAAGCCGCCGAGGCCGCCGAGGCCCGCGACCTCGGGACGCTGGGTCTTCTTGACCCACTCCTTCATCAGCTCGACGGCGCGGTCGCCCGCCTCGATGTCGACGCCCGCGCTTGCGTAGCTGGCACCAGTGGTCTCAGACATGACGGTGAGAACTTTCGTGTCGTACTGCGTGGGGTCTTACGGGCGACGGATCGCGTCGGCGGCGGCGGTGCCCGCCGGGCCCGCGGCCAGTTCCGTCTCCAGAAGCTGCTTGCCGAGCAGCTCGGGGTCCGGCAGGTCCATCGGGTACTCGCCGTCGAAGCAGGCGCGGCAGAGGTTCGGCTTGTCGATGGTCGTGGCCTCGATCATGCCGTCGATGGAGATGTACGAGAGGGAGTCGGCGCCCATGGAGGAGCCGATCTCCTCGATGGTCATGCCGTTGGCGATGAGCTCGGCGCGCGTCGCGAAGTCGATGCCGAAGAAGCACGGCCACTTCACGGGCGGGGACGAGATCCGGATGTGGATCTCGGCGGCGCCGGCCTCGCGGAGCATCTTGACCAGGGCCCGCTGGGTGTTGCCGCGGACGATCGAGTCGTCGACGACCACCAGGCGCTTGCCCTTGATGACTTCCTTGAGCGGGTTCAGCTTGAGACGGATGCCGAGCTGGCGGATCGTCTGCGAGGGCTGGATGAACGTACGTCCGACGTAGGCGTTCTTGACCAGGCCCGCGCCGAAGGGGATGCCGGAGGCTTCCGCGTAACCGATCGCGGCGGGGGTGCCGGATTCGGGGGTCGCTATGACGAGGTCGGCGTCGGCCGGGGCCTCCTTGGCGAGCTTGCGGCCCATCTCGACACGCGAGAGGTAGACGTTCCGCCCGGCGATGTCCGTGTCGGGACGCGCGAGGTAGACGTACTCGAAGACGCAGCCCTTGGGCTTCGCTTCCGCGAATCGGGAGGTGCGCAGGCCGTTCTCGTCGATGGCGACGAACTCGCCCGGCTCTATCTCGCGGACGTAGGCGGCACCGCAGATGTCGAGCGCCGCGGACTCCGAGGCGATGACCCAGCCGCGCTCAAGGCGGCCGAGGACCAGCGGGCGGATGCCCTGCGGGTCGCGGGCCGCGTACAGCGTGTGCTCGTCCATGAAGACGAGGGAGAATGCGCCCTGGACCTGCGGGAGGATCTTGGCCGATGCTTCCTCGATGGTCAGCGGCTTGCCGTCGTCGTCGGTCTGGCCCGCGAGGAGAGCCGTCACCAGGTCGGTGTCGTTGGTCGCGGCGACCTGGGTCGCGCGGCCGTTCTCCTTGGGCAGTTCGGCGACGAGCTCGGCGAGCTGGGCCGTGTTGACGAGGTTGCCGTTGTGCCCGAGCGCGATGGAGCCGTGCGCGGTGGCACGGAACGTCGGCTGGGCGTTCTCCCAGACGGAGGCACCGGTGGTCGAGTAGCGGGCGTGACCGACCGCGATATGACCCTGGAGCGAGCTGAGAGAGGTTTCGTCGAAGACCTGGGAAACGAGGCCCATGTCCTTGAAGACGAGGATCTGGGAGCCGTTGCTGACCGCGATTCCCGCGGATTCCTGGCCCCGATGCTGGAGGGCGTAGAGCCCGAAGTAAGTGAGCTTTGCGACCTCTTCGCCCGGGGCCCAGACACCGAAGACGCCGCAAGCGTCCTGGGGGCCCTTCTCGCCGGGAAGCAGATCGTGATTGAGTCGACCGTCACCACGTGGCACATCATCGAGTGTAGGCGAGATCGACCACTGGTCCGAATTGGGGATGCGGGCCCTGTACGGACCGTGACGGTGGTGGCTCCGGGCGAGTACGAACCCCGTGTGAACAAATGCGGTCATTCGTTGACTCGTCCATGTGTGCTCGGCCAGGCTCCCGGCCATGCAGCCCCTCGGTGACCCGACGGTCACGCTCGTGGAGCGCCGCCACGTCGACCTGGTCCGTGTCGCGAGCGCGATCTGTCGCGCTGCCTGAACGCACCCCTCCCCTTCACTTCCCCCTGGGCACGTGACGCCGTGACGCGCCGTGCCCCGTTCAGGAGCGCGCTGTGTCCTCGACCTCGACCCCGTACAAATCCAAGCTGTCCCGGCGTGCCTTCGGGGGCGTCGTGGGTGCCTCGGCGACCGCCGCCGCGGTCGGGCTTCCGGCCTCCGCCGCACAGGCCGCGCGCGGGCCCCGGGAGCGCCCCTTCCGTGCCGCCGCGCGCCGGGGCGCCAAGCGGCCCAACATCCTCTTCATCCTTGGCGACGATCTGGGCTGGGCCGATCTGTCCTCGTACGGGTCGCCGCACATCAAGACACCGAACCTGGACCGGCTCGCCCGCCAAGGGGTCCGGTTCACGGACGCCTACGCCGGGTCCGCGACCTGCTCGCCCACCCGCTTCAGCCTCTACACCGGGCGCTTCCCGGGACGTACGAAGGGCGGCCTCGCGGAGCCCATCGCGGACAAGTCCGTGGGGCTCGAACCGACGCACCCCACGCTCGCCTCACTGCTGCGCGACGCCGGGTACGCGACCGCGTTGATCGGCAAGTGGCACTGCGGTCATCTGCCGGACTACTCCCCCACCCGGTCCGGCTGGGACGAGTTCTTCGGGAACTTCGGCGGGGCCCTGGAGTACTACTCGAAGCTGGGGCTCGGCGGGGAGTACGACCTCTACGAAGGCGGTGTCCGGGAGGGCGACGCCGAGTACAAGGACCTGCGGTACTACACGCGCGTCCTGACCGAGCGCGCGAGCGACTACGTACGGCGCGACCACGGGGACAAGCCGTGGCTGCTGAACCTCAACTTCACCACGCCGCACTGGCCCTGGATCGCGGACGGTGACAAGGAGGAGAGCGCCGAGATCGTACGGAGGATCGAGGCGGGCCGGAAGGGCGCGCTGTGGCACCAGGACGGCGGCTCCGTCGAGAAGTACACGGAGATGGTGCAGGACCTGGACCGGTCGATCGGTGAAGTGCTGCGCGCCTTGCGCGAGTCGGGCCGGGAGCGGGACACCCTGGTGTTCTTCGCGTCCGACAACGGCGGCGAGCGCTTCTCGTACAACTGGCCGCTGTCCGGCAACAAGGGGTCGCTGAAGGAGGGCGGCATCCGGGTGCCGACCCTCGTGCGGTGGCGCGCGCGGATCGACGGCGGGCAGGTCAGCGACGTGCCCGTCTACACGCCCGACTGGACGGCCACGCTCCTGGAGATCGGCGGGGCGCGGCCGAGTCCCTCGCATCCGCTGGACGGCGTCAGTCTCGCGCCGTATCTGCTGAAGGGTGAGGAGCCCGGCGAGCGCGAGCTGTTCTGGCGGGTGCGTGGCGAACGGGCGCTGCGGCGCGGTGACTGGAAGTACTACCGGGGGGCCGGCGGCGCCGACCAGCTCTTCCACCTCTCCGAGGATCAGCGGGAGCAGGCCGACCGGGCACGGGCCGAGCCGAAGCGGCTCGCCACGCTGAAGGCGGCCTGGGAGAGGACCGACGCCACGTTGCTGCCGTATCCCGGACCCGGGGCCTGAGCGCCGTAGAGCTACTTCTTCGCGTCCTTCTTGTCCTTCGTGCCCTTCGTGCCCTTCGTGTCGGCGCTCGCGTTGATCACTGTGCCGTTGGCGGCGGTGAGCTTGAGGCTGTCCTGCTTCACCTCGTAGCGCGCCGTGCCGTCGAAGAGCTTGAGCAGTTCGCGCTCAGTCGTCATCGCGTCGCCCGGGCACATCTTCCGGGTGGTGGCGGGGGCGCCGAAGGTGATGCGGCCGTCCTTCGCCTCGGCCTTGGCGGTGACGTCGTTGCAGCCGAGGTTGCCGCGGACCCTGCCGTCCTCGCCGAAGGTGAGGTGGGCCTTGTCGGCCACGTCCTTCGGCAGGGGTGCGGCGCTCTTGGCGTCGCCCACGGCGCTCACCGTCCACTTGGTGCCGGTGAGCGGGGCGTCGGGCTCATCGGGGCGTGAGGTGAGGTCCACGTGGTCTCCCTTGGCGGTGGTGAGCGTCATCCGGTCGCCGTCGAGCTTCGCGGTGAGCTTCTGCTTGCCGAGGGCGCGCAGGAGGTTCTTCTCGAACTTCATGCGGCCGTCGTCCGTGCAGGCCCTCTTGGTCAGCAGGGGCTCGCCGAAGTCCAGGGTGTCGCCCTTGATCGACACGTCCGAGCCGACGTGGTTGCAGCCGTAACTGCCGCTGGCCCGCCCGTCCTTGCCGATCTTGAGGTAGGCGTCTTCCGGGGCGTCGTGCTTCTCACCGCCCAGGGTGAGGCTGTCGACGTGCCACCGGACGCCGGTGATGGGCAGCTCGGACTTCACGGAACGGCCGCCGGAGCCGCCTTCGGAGCCGGCTCCGGACTCGGTGCCGCATGCGGTGAGCAGCAGCCCGGCGGAGGCCAGCGCGGTCAGGGTCAGGGTCAGACGTTGCGTGTGCATGGCGATGGGACGGGACAAGTGGGGGTGTCGGTTCCATCCGGCCCCCGGTCGGGTCGGCCCGTGATCGGGTCGGCCCCGGGCCGGGTCGGCGTCCGGCCGGGGCGGCGTCCGGCCGGGTCAGCCCATGATTGGAAGCAGTCCCGACAGGTCTGCCCGCTCCCCGCTCGCGCTCACCTGTGCCGCGTCCAGGGCGTCGGCCCAGTCCGTACGTCCGGTGGCGAGGCGGATCCAGGTCAGCGGGTCGGCCTCGACGACGTTCGGCGGCGTTCCGCGGGTGTGCCGCGGGCCCTCGACGCACTGCACCACCGCGTACGGCGGAATCCGCACCTCCGTCGATGCTCCCGGCGCCTTCACCGCGAGCGCGTCCGCGAGCAGGCGGGCGCAGGCGGCCAGGGCCTGACGGTCGTACGGGACGTCGAGACCCGGCACGGCGTCGTTCAAGTCGTCGGTGTGCACGGTCAGTTCGACCGTGCGGGTGACCAAGAAGTCGCCGAGGGTCATGGCGCCGAAGCGGGAGGGCACCAGGCGTTCGTCGGATGCGGCGGCCAGCGACGCCTCGATGTCGGTGAACGTACGCGTGTACAGCGCGTCGAGTTCCGTGCCCGCGCTCTCCGCGATGGCGCGGGTGTCCTCGTCGACCTGGGCCGCGGCGGTGACGGTCGCGAACGGCCAGTCCATGAGCGTCACTTCGTGCTTGGCCGGTTCCGGCAGGCCGAGGTAGCGGTGGACGGTGCCGAGCACCATCGCGATATGGGCCGCCAGTTCGTGGACGGTCCAGTCGCCGAGCCGGGTCGGGCGGGCGAGCTGCTCGGGCGTGAGGGTGCGCACCGCCTCCCGTACGTTGCCGAACTGGGCGAGCACGGCGGTGCGGATCTTGGCGGAGTCGTACGAACGCGTGCGCTTCTTGGCCGGTGGCATGGTGGCGAGCCTAGGCGTTTCCGGGGTAGCCCTGAAGTCCCTTTTCCACCAGGTCGAAGGCGCGTCCGGCGAGGGCCGCGCAGTCGTCCGCCATGTCGTCGGCCTTGTCGCCCGCGACGAGCCGGCGGTGGTTCTCCAGGATGACCGCGTCCCGCGCGGCGACGAGCTGGTGGGCGGCGACGCCCGCGAGCAGCCGGTCGCCCGTCTCCTCGGCGAGCACCTCGGCGAGCAGTTCGACGCCGCGCAGCTGGAAGAGCAGCACCCGGCGGGACAACGCGGGCGTGTCGTCGATGAGTTGGCGCAACTGGAGCAGGCGCGGGTCGTCGGAGAGGCCGATCGAGGGGTCGCGGTCGGCGACCTTGGCCAGGAACTGGCGGCGCAGCGCGGCGACCGCGGACTCGCCGGGCTCACGTGCGCGCACCGCTTCGGCGGCGTCGGCGACATGCTCCTCCATGGGGCCGAGGAGCACATCCTCCTTGGTGCCGAAGTAGTTGAAGACCGTCATCTTCGAGACCTCCGCGGCGGCGGCGATCTCCGCGACGGAGACCTTGTCGTAGCCGCGCTCCAGGAAGAGGTCGAGCGCGGCCCGCCAGATCCGGCGGGCGGTCTGCCGCTTCTTGCGCTCACGCAGCCCCAGAGTTTCCTCGACCATGGTCGTACTGTACCAGGATGAATTTTTGCCTCGGTCAAATTACTGCTCCGGTCAGGGCCGTGAAGACCTCCCGACCCGCCGGGACCCCGACCCCGCGCCAGCTGAACGGCACGCCCCGGGCCACGTTCAGGTCGGGGCCGTCCATCAGCTGGAAGTGCAGATGCGGCTCGGTGGAGTTCCCGGAGTTGCCGCAGCTTCCCAGGCGCCGCCCGGCCGTGACCTTGTCGCCCGCCCGGACGGTGAGCGAGCCCTGCTGGACGTGCGCGTACAGGGCGTACGTGCCTCCGCCGAGGTCGAGCACCATGTGGTTGCCGACGACGCGGCGCGGGCCGCCGAGGGTCCTGCCGACCCCCTCGACGAAGAAGAAGTACAGCAGGGCGAGGAGCGAGTTGCGGCTGAGGTGGTCCCGCTGGCCGTCCTCCGCGTGAACGACGGTGGCGTCGCCGACGGCGAGCAGCGGCGCCCCGAAGGCGGGGAAGGCGCGGTTGCCGCGCACGACCGGCCAGAGCCAGGCGAAGGCCGGGCGCGTGGGCCCCTCCTCCGGCTCGGCCACGATGTCGATGGCGTAGGTCTGCCCGAGGCTGTGCGTGCCGTGGCTCGGCACCTTGTCGGCGGGGCTGTTCAGCGCGGACCAGCGGCCGGTGACCGGCGGTTCGACCTCGACGGCCGCCGGGGGCTCCGCCCCGATCTCCCGGTTGACGGACCGGCGCCGGACGAAGGCGAGGACGATGACGCCGACGATCGGGATCCACCCGGCCCAGTACGGGTACGGCAGCTCCACGAAGAATCCGGCGACCACCTGGCCGAAGACGTACAGCACCAGCAGTCGCTGAAGCACCGCGGTGGTCTTGCGCAGACGTACGGACATGTCGTTCCCTCTGTGACGATGTGACGGATCGCGCCCCTGGGACGGGCTGGCTCAAGGCCGCGTGGCGGACAGCACCACAAGGAGCGGCACCACGCGGCCCGCCGGCACCTCGTAGCGGCCGCGCCCCTGGGTGTGCAGCCAGCCCGCGCCGGTCAGTTGGCGCAGGTGGTGGTAGATCTGGCCGGTCGTGCCGACGTCGTCGAGCGCGCTCAGCTCGGCCGCGGTGCGCAGCCCGCCGAGGACCTCCCGCAGCAACCGCAGCCGCACCGGGTGCCCGAGCGCGGCGAAGGACTCGGCGGCCTCGGACCAGTCGTCGCCGAGGAGTTGCTCGGTGGTGTGGCCGTACTGCCACTCGTACCGCCCCCCGGTCGGCAGCCGCACCGCTCCGGTGAAGGCCACCCCGCCATCGGGTACTTCGGACTCCGGCAGCCTCGCCTTCAGCGCCTCCAGCGCCCAGAAGTCGCTCTCGCGAATGGGGGGCGCGGTGGTCTCCGCGCCTTCCAGTGCCGCCATGCGCCGCTCCAGCTGGGCGACGCGCTCTTCCAGATCCATGCATGGAGGTTACGTAATTACGTAATTACTGGCAACCCCCCGCCGGGTGCCTCCGCCGGGCGCCTCCCGAACACGACGAAACCCCCGCCCGGACCTGGGTCCGGACGAGGGCTGTCAGAGAAGGGGCTCTCAGAGAAGGAGTCTCAGAGAAGCCGCCGCTCAGGCGAAGAGCGCTGGAATCGTCCCCTCGTGCGCCTCGCGCAGCTCGCTCAGCGGCAGCGTGAACTCGCCCTGCAACTCGATCGCGTCGCCGTCCACGACACCGACGCGCGTGACCGGCAGGCCCCGCGCCCCGCACATGTCGGTGAAGCGCAGCTCCTCGCTGCGCGGCACGGCCACGACCGCGCGCCCCGCCGACTCGGAGAACAGGAGGGTGAACGCGTCCAGGCCGTCCGGGACGATCAGCCGCGCGCCCCTCCCGCCGCGCAGGCAGGACTCGGTCACGGCCTGCACCAGACCGCCGTCCGACAGGTCGTGCGCGGCGTCGATCATGCCGTCGCGCGAGGCCGAGATCAGGATGTCCGCGAGCAGCTTCTCGCGGCCCAGGTCGACCTGGGGCGGCAGACCGCCGAGGTGGTCGTGGACCACCTGCGACCAGGCCGAACCGCCGAACTCCTCGCGCGTCTCGCCGAGCAGGTAGAGGAGCTGGCCCTCCTCCCCGAAGGCGATCGGCGTGCGGCGCGCCACGTCGTCGATCACGCCGAGCACGGCGACGACCGGCGTCGGGTGGATGGCGGCCTCGCCGGTCTGGTTGTAGAGCGAGACGTTGCCGCCGGTGACCGGGGTGCCCAGCTCCAGGCAGCCGTCCGCGAGGCCGCGGACGGCCTCGGCGAACTGCCACATGACGTCCGGGTCCTCGGGCGAACCGAAGTTCAGGCAGTCCGAGATCGCGAGCGGCTTGGCACCGGATGCGGCCACATTGCGGTACGACTCGGCGAGCGCGAGCTGCGCGCCCGTGTACGGGTCGAGCTTCGCGAACCGGCCGTTGCCGTCGGTGGCGATGGCGACGCCGAGGCCCGTCTCCTCGTTGATCCGGATCATCCCGGAGTCTTCGGGCATGGCGAGCACGGTGTTGCCCTGCACGAAGTGGTCGTACTGCTCGGTGACCCAGGACTTCGCGGCCTGGTTCGGGGCGGCGACCAGCTTGAGGACCTGCTCGCGCAGCTCGTCCGCGTTCGCCGGGCGGGCCAGCTTGTTCGCGTCGTCGGCCTGGAGCGCGTCCTGCCAGGACGGGCGGGCGTACGGACGTTCGTAGACCGGGCCGTCGTGCGCGACCGTGCGCGGGTCGACGTCGACGATCTTCTCGCCGTGCCAGAAGATCTCCAGGCGGTCGCCGTCCGTCACCTCACCGACGACGGTGGCGATGACGTCCCACTTCTCGCAGATCTCCAGGAAGCGCGCGACCTTCTCGGGCTCGACGACCGCGCACATGCGTTCCTGCGACTCACTCATGAGGATCTCCTCGGGAGTGAGCGTGGAGTCGCGCAGCGGTACGTCGTCCAGCTCTACCCGCATGCCGCCGGAGCCGTTGGACGCCAACTCACTGGTGGCGCAGGAGAGCCCGGCCGCGCCCAGGTCCTGGATGCCGACGACCAGCTTCTCGGCGAAGGCCTCCAGGGTGCACTCGATGAGGAGCTTCTCCTGGAAGGGGTCACCGACCTGGACGGCGGGGCGCTTGGACGGCTTGCTGTCGTCGAAGGTCTCGGAAGCCAGGATCGAGGCGCCGCCGATGCCGTCGCCGCCGGTTCGGGCGCCGTAGAGGATGACCTTGTTGCCGGGGCCGGACGCCTTCGCGAGGTGGATGTCCTCATGCCGCATCACGCCGATGGCACCGGCGTTGACCAGCGGGTTTCCCTGGTAGCAGGCGTCGAAGACCAGCTCGCCGCCGATGTTCGGCAGACCCAGGCAGTTGCCGTAGCCGCCGATGCCCGCGACGACTCCGGGGAGCACACGCTTGGTGTCGGGGTGGTTCGCGTCACCCATCCGCAGCGGGTCCACGACCGCGACCGGGCGCGCGCCCATCGCGATGATGTCGCGGACGATGCCGCCGACGCCGGTGGCCGCGCCCTGGTAGGGCTCGACGTAGGAGGGGTGGTTGTGCGACTCGACCTTGAAGGTCACGGCGTAGCCCTGACCCACATCCACGACTCCGGCGTTCTCACCGATGCCGACGAGCATGGCGTCGTTCTCCGGCACCTTCTCGCCGAACTGCCGCAGGTGGACCTTGCTGCTCTTGTACGAGCAGTGCTCGGACCACATGACGGAGTACATGGCCAGCTCGGCGCCGGTGGGGCGGCGGCCGAGGATCTCGCGGACGCGCTCGTACTCGTCTTCCTTCAGGCCCAGTTCGGCCCAGGGCAGCTTGACGTCGGGAGTCTCGGCTGCGTGCTTGACGGTGTCCAGAGTCATCAGGCGTTGGCCCTGTTCATGAGGTTCTTCAGGATCGAGGTGAAGAATCCGAGGCCGTCGGTGCGGCCGGTCCCGACCAGCGGCTCCACGGCGTGCTCGGGGTGCGGCATGAGACCGACGACATTGCCCGCCTCGTTGGTGATGCCGGCGATGTCACGGAGCGAGCCGTTCGGGTTCGTGTCGAGGTACCGGAAGGCGACGCGGCCCTCGGCCTCCAGCATGTCCAGGGTGCGCTCGTCCGCGACGTACTGCCCGTCGATGTTCTTGAGCGGGATCGAGATCTCCTGGCCGGCCGTGTAGTCGGCGGTCCAGGCGGTCCGGTCGCTCTCCACGCGCAGCTTCTGCTCGCGGCAGATGAAGTGCAGGTGGTTGTTGCGCAGCATCGCGCCCGGCAGGAGGTGCGTCTCGGTGAGCACCTGGAAGCCGTTGCAGATGCCGAGCACCGGCATTCCGGCCTTCGCCTGCTCGATGACGGACTCCATCACCGGCGAGAAACGCGAGATGGCACCGGCCCGCAGATAGTCGCCGTAGGAGAAACCGCCGGGCAGCACCACGGCGTCGACCTGCTTGAGGTCCTTGTCCTTGTGCCAGAGCGGCACGGCCTCGGCGCCGGCCACGCGGACGGCGCGCTGGGTGTCGCGGTCGTCGAGGGTTCCGGGGAAAGTGACGACTCCAATTCGAGCAGTCACTTCTCTTCCTCCACCTTTACGACGAAGTCCTCGATCACGGTGTTGGCGAGGAAGGTTTCCGCCATCTCGTGGATACGGGCGAGGGCCGCGTCGTCGACCGGCCCGTCGACCTCGAGTTCGAAACGCTTTCCCTGACGTACGTCGGAGATGCCCTGGAAACCGAGGCGCGGCAGTGCACGCTGCACCGCCTGGCCCTGGGGGTCGAGGATCTCCGGCTTGAGCATGACGTCGACTACGACGCGTGCCACTGGCACTCCCGGTGTGTGGTGCTGGCGTGTGCTGCTTGCTGGTGCTGAGCAGGTTCCTTCAGACTACCGGCACAAAATTTCTACTCGCGTAGATTCGTAGGAAACTACGTGATGACGGTCACGTTCCGATGATCCGAAAGGTATCGAACAGGGCACCTTCACAGAGAATCCAGGAAAAGATCACGGATCCGCATTGCCGCCGGACACGCGGAGGTATTCGGCCGGACTTCACAATTCAATGCCAGGCACTGTACAAAGGAAATGGCAATAGTCGATACTTTGCCCAAATCAGCCGGACAGTCGGCATCACCGCACGTCAGCGCGGTGGGCCGCACGAAGGGACCGATATTCGTGGCGCAGCGTGTCGTAGTCACTCTCTTTGACGACATGGACGGCGGGGAAGCGGCGGAAACGGTCGCGTTCGGTCTTGACGGGAAGTCGTACGAGATCGACCTCAACCAAACCAATGCCAAGAAACTGCGCACGGCACTTGCCCCGTACCTGGAGGCGGCCCGTAAGCAGTCGAAGTCCGGGAAGGCGTTCCGGCACACAGCCGTGTCCCCTGCCCCGTCGGCCGTCCGGGCCTGGGCGCGCTCGCACCAGATGAACGTGCCGCCGCGCGGCCGCATCCCCAAGAAGGTCTACGAGGCGTTCGAGGCCGCCAACTGACCTCGCGCTCCACGCGGTCCCCGAGCCCCTCGCGGCAACCGACTTGCGCTGCACCCCCGCTGGTCAGCTAGAGTCTGGAGCACGCCGAGGGGTAAGGCCGAAAAGCCGGACCTCACGGAGTCTGTGCGGGTGTAGTTCAGTAGTAGAACATCCCCCTTCCAGGGGGAAGGCGCAGTGTGCAATTCCTGTCACCCGCTCCGCACCGCTTACGGACCAGTCATCTGGTTGCGGTAAGCTGGTGCTCGCGCCGACCAGTGAGAGCTGGTCGGAGGCAGTGCGAACGTAGCTCAGTTGGTAGAGCGCAACCTTGCCAAGGTTGAGGTCGCGAGTTCGAACCTCGTCGTTCGCTCCAGTCAAGAAGGTCCCGGTCGATCCGACCGGGACCTTCTTCGTGTGCGTACATCGTGTGCGTACATCGTGTGCGTACATCGTGGGTGTACGCCGTGTGCGTGCGCCTTGTGCGTGCGCCGTGTACGGGGCCGGGTGCTTCTGACATTTGTCATACGGGCCGGTGACAGCGCGCACTGCTCCCGCGTCCGGGGCCGGGAGATGCTCTTCCCATGACTGACCAAGTGATCGACGTGACGGATCTCCGGCGCGTGTACGGGGGCGGTTTCGAGGCGGTGCGGGGGATCTCCTTCGGCGTCGGCCGGGGCGAGCTGTTCGCGCTGCTCGGCACCAACGGCGCCGGCAAGACGTCCACCGTCGAACTGCTCGAAGGCCTCGCGGCACCGGCCGGCGGACACGTCCGGGTCCTCGGGCACGACCCGTACACCGAGCGGAGCGCGGTGCGGCCGCGCATCGGCGTCATGCTCCAGGAGGGCGGCTTCCCCGCCGAGTTGACGGTCGCGGAGACCGTGCGGATGTGGGCCGGGTGCACCAGCGGTGCGCGGCCCGCCGCGGAGGCCCTGGACATCGTGGGGCTCGGCAAGCGGTCCGGCGTCCGCGTGAAGCAGCTGTCCGGCGGCGAGAAGCGGCGGCTCGACCTGGCCATGGCGCTCATCGGGCGGCCCGAGGTGCTCTTCCTCGACGAGCCCACCACCGGGCTCGACGCCGAGGGGCGCCGCGAGACCTGGGAGCTGGTCCGGGAACTGCGCGAGGGCGGCACCACCGTGCTGCTGACCACGCACTACCTCGAAGAGGCCGAGGAGCTGGCCGACCGGCTCGCGATCCTGCACGAGGGGCGGATCGCCGCCGAGGGAAGCGTCGCCGACGTGGTCGCCGCGCAGCCCTCCCACGTCTCCTTCGAACTGCCCGAGGGGTACTTCGTCGGCGATCTGCCGCCGCTCGCCGAGCTCGGCGTGACCGGGCACGAGACCGCGGGGCGCCGGGTGAGGCTGCGTACGAACGAACTGCAACGGGCCGCCACAGGGCTGCTTCTGTGGGCCAGGGACGCGCGGGTCGAGCTGGGGGCGCTCGATGTGCGGGCGGCCTCGCTGGAGGAGGCGTTCCTGCGGATCGCGCGAGATGCGGAGAGCACAGAAAGCACGGAGAGCACGGGAGGCACGGGGAACGGGGCCTCCCAGGGGGTTCCCGCCGAGAAGGAGATGGCGATATGAGCACGGGCACAGTGGCTGTGACGACCCCCGGGGGGCGGATGCGGGCGCTGGCGCGTGCCGAGCTGACGCTGCTCGGGCGAAGCAAGGGAACGCTGTTCGCGGCGCTGTTCGTGCCGGTGGCGCTGCCGTTCAGCCTCAGCTCGGCGATGGACGAGGCCGACCTGTTGGACGTCGGGCTCTCCGTCGGCACCATGGTCCTGCCGTCCGCCATCGGCTTCTCGCTGGTCTTCGCCGTCTACGGCTCCCTGATCGGCGTCTTCGTGGCCCGGCGCGAGGAGCTGGTGCTGAAGCGGCTGCGGACCGGAGAGCTGCGGGACCACGAGATCCTGGTGGGCGCCTCGCTGCCCGCCGTCGCCATAGGCCTCGTACAGATACTGCTGCTCACGGCCGGCTGCCTCGCGCTGCTGGACGCGGGGGCGCCCGACAACGTGCTGTACCCGGTCCTCGGCGTACTCCTCGGCGTCGTGATGTTCGGGGCGCTCGCGGCCGTCACGGCGAGCTTCAGCAAGACGTCGGAGACCGCCCAGGTCATGAGCATGCCGCTGATCTTCGCGTCGATGCTGGGCTCCGGGCTGACCGTGCCGCTCGAAAGCATGCCCGACACCCTCGCCTCCGTCTGCGAACTCCTTCCGCTCTCCCCGGTGATCGAACTCGTGCGCGGCGGCTGGACCGGCGGCCTCTCGGTGGGCGACGCCCTCGGTGCCACGGCCACCGCGGTGGCCTGGACGGTCCTCGCGGTGTTTGCTGTACGCCGATGGTTCCGCTGGGAACCCCGGCACTGAGAGGGGCGGTCGAGGTGGTGGGCCGGATTCGGCGCTGGCAGCGTGGCTGGCACGCGCGGAGCAAGATCGAGAAGGTCGAGTTCCAGAGCGTCGCCATGTGGCACGCCCTGCCGTGGGTCTTCTACCTCAGCTGGAGCTCGCTGCCGCTGGGCCTGAGCCTGCGCCCGGAGCCCGCGGCGCGGATCCTCGGCTGGACGCTGATCGTGGTCGGCGCGGCGCAGTGCGTACACGCCAATCGCTCGCTGCGGCGGTCGCTCGACCACTTCCTGAAGCGAGGCGAGCTGCCGCGCCGCGACATCGCCGTGGCCGGCGTCCTGATGGGCGTCGCCTATGCCCTGGCGGTCGCCCTGGAGGCCATGGACGGGGTCAGGGACGGACTGCTCGGCCTCACCGTCATGTACCTGATGATCCCGTTCTGTCAGGCACTGTCCTTCGCCATCACCGTCCGGGGCTTCCTGGCCCGCGTCGCGATCATGGACGTCGTGCTCGTGGCCGCGTTCGCCGCCGCCGGCGCGCGGGACGGGCGGCTGCTCGCACTCGCCGGTCTGATCGCCTTGGGCGGCCTGTTGACCCTGCTGTCCGCGCGCTGCGGCGCCTGGACGCTCTCCGTGATGTGGGAGGCCGACCACGCCAGGGAGGTCGAGGCACGGCTCGCGGTCGCCGAGGAGCGGCTGCGGTTCGGGCGTGACCTGCACGACGTCATGGGCCGCAACCTCGCCGTCATCGCGCTCAAGAGTGAACTGGCCGTGCAGCTCGCCCGGCGCGGGCGCCCCGAAGCCGTGGACCAGATGGTCGAGGTGCAGCGCATCGCGCAGGAGTCGCAGCGTGAGGTGCGCGAAGTCGTCCGCGGCTACCGCGGGATCGACCTCGACGTCGAACTCATCGGCGCCCGGGGGGTCCTCGACGCCGCGGGGATCACCTGTCGGACGACGGGGTCGGCGGCGGGACTGCCGGCTCCCGTGCAGTCCGCGCTCGGCTGGGTCGTGCGGGAGGCGGCCACCAATGTGCTGCGGCACGGCGATGCCAGGCGCTGCGACATCACCCTGACGGTGACGTCGGAACGTACGACGCTGACCGTGGAGAACGACGGAGCGCCTGACGCCCCGGTGTCCGGTGCCGCCCCGGTGTCCGGCGAGGCGACGGCGCCCGGTGACGCCCCGGTGCCTGGCGTCGCCCCGGTGCCCGGTAAGGCAACGGCGCCCGCCGAGGCACCCGACACCGCATCGAGCGGCGGCTCAGGGCTCGCCGGGCTGCGGGAGCGGCTCGGAGAGGTGGGCGGGACGCTGGACGCCGCCTGCGACGCGGGACGGTTCCGCCTCACCGCGCGGGTGCCGCTGAAGCCGACCGCCACCGACAGCCCCGCCGAGGTACAGGAAGAAGTCCTGCTGTGAGCCTGCGCGTGCTGCTCGCCGACGACGAGCACCTCATCCGGGGCGCCCTCGCCGCGCTGCTCGCCCTGGAGGACGACCTCGTCGTCGTCGCCGAGGCGGCGACCGGCCCCGAGGCCCTCGCCATGGCGCGGGCCCACCGGCCCGACGTCGCGGTGCTCGACCTCCAGATGCCGGGCGCCGACGGTGTGAAGGTGGCCACATCCCTGCGGGACGAACTCCCGCACTGCCGGACCATGATCGTGACAAGCCATGGCAGACCGGGGCATCTCAAGCGGGCCCTCGCGGTGGGCGTGCGCGGCTTCGTGCCGAAGACGGTGAGCGCGCGGCGGCTCGCCGAGATCATCCGCACCGTGCACGCCGGACATCGCTACGTGGACCCGGAGTTGGCCGCCGACGCGATCTCCGCCGGGGACTCGCCGCTGACCGCCCGCGAGGCCGAGGTGCTCGAACTCGCCGTCGACGGGGCGCCCGTCGCGGAGATCGCCGAGCGCGCCGCGCTGTCCCCCGGAACCGTCCGCAACTACCTCTCCTCGGCGGCGACCAAGATCGGGGCGGAGAACCGTCATGCGGCGGCGCGTCTCGCACGCGAGCGAGGTTGGGTATAGTTGTGCTCGCGCTTCGGCGCAGCGCGGACGTAGCTCAGTTGGTAGAGCGCAACCTTGCCAAGGTTGAGGTCGCCAGTTCGAACCTGGTCGTCCGCTCCAGATGAAAGGCCCCGGTCGATTCGACCGGGGCCTTCTTCGTGCTCCTGCCCAGCTCTTCGCGCTCGGCTACCAGGTGGTGCCGGTCAGACGCTCGTACGCCTCGATGTACTTGGCGCGCGTGGCGTCCACCACGTCCTGCGGGAGCGCCGGCGGCGGCTGCTCGCTCCTGCGGTCCCAGCCCGAGGCCGGCGAGGTCAGCCAGTCCCGCACGAACTGCTTGTCGTACGACGGCTGGGCGCGGCCCGGCTCCCACTGGTCCGCGGGCCAGAAGCGCGACGAGTCGGGCGTCAGGACCTCGTCGCCGATGATCAGCGCCGTGCCGTCGAAGCCGAACTCGAACTTCGTGTCGGCGAGGATCAGGCCGCGCTCACGCGCGATGTCCCGCGCCCGGCTGTAGACGGCGAGCGTCGCCTGGCGGAGCTTGGCGGCGGTCTCCGGGCCGACCTGGCGGGCGACCTCTTCATAGCTCACGTTCTCGTCGTGCTCGCCGACCGCCGCCTTCGCGGCGGGCGTGAAGATCGGCCCGGGCAGCTCCGAGCCGTCGACGAGGCCTTCGGGCAGGGCGAGGCCGCAGACGGTGCGGGTGTCGTTGTACTCCAGGAGGCCCGAGCCGGTGAGGTAGCCACGGGCCACGCACTCGACCGGGATCATCTCCAGGGACTTGCAGACGAGCGTGCGGCCCGCCCAGTCGGCGGGGGCGCCCTGTGGCGGGTCGGTGGAGATGACGTGGTTCGGGACGAGGTCCGCGAGCTGGTCGAACCACCACAGGGAGAGCTGGGTGAGGACGCGGCCCTTGTCGGGGATCTCCGAGGGCAGCACCCAGTCATAGGCGGAGAGCCGGTCACTGGCGACCATGACCAGGTCGCCCGCCTCGTTCTGGTACAGCTCGCGCACCTTGCCGGTGTGGAGGTGCACCAGGCCCGGGATCTGAAGCGGCTCGGGCTTTTCTACGAATCCGGACACGGTTCCCTCCAGTGGTTCTGGCCAAGTTGGGGTTGATTCTCCCGTATCGGAGGCGTGGTCTTGGCCAGGGGTGGGGTGGAGCGGGGTGATCGCGGGGGTTTCGGGGGCCGCAGGGGTCTCGGGGGCCGCGGGGCGGGGGCTCGGGGGTCTCGGGGGTCGCGTCGATCAGTCCCGCTTGCAGATGCGGTCCAGGAGGTTGGCCGTGGCGCGCTGGACGCGGGTGTCCACGTGGCCCGGACGGTCGAGCGCCGGGGACCAGGCGAACGTGCCGGACGCGAAGACGAGGGCCCCCGAAGGGGCGCGGTAGAGCGACGACTCCTGGTGGCGGGTGACGCCCTCCGCGTCGGCGTACGGCGAGTGGGCGAGCAGGATGCGGCCCTGGTGCTCGGGGAGCGCCGTCCGCGGGTAGTAGCGGTCGGCCTCGCCCGCGACCAGGCCCGCGATCTCGTCGCCCTCGTGCGCGCCCGTCGCCTCCCACAGCCAGTGCCCGGCGTTGCGGACGACGAGGGGGTGCGGCTCGGGGACGCGGCCCGCGTACTGGATGCCGAGCAGTTGCTGTTCGGCCGTCTTGCCGCCGTCCCGCTCGCGCCAGAGGGCGGGCCTGCCGGGGCCGCGGCGCTTGCGGCAGGTCAGCAGGCGGTCCGGGACCCCGGACGGGGAGGGGCCCAGCTCCACCTGCCAGTACATGGTGTTGGCGGAGAGGAAGACCAGGGAGGTGCCGCCGTCGCGGGCCAGCTCGGTGGTGCGGCGCATGGCCGGGGACCAGTACTCGTCGTGGCCCGGGAAGACCAGGCCCCGGTAGCGGCTCGGGTCGATGCGGCCGGCGTGCAGGTCGCGGGCGTCGGCGTACGCCAGGTCGTAGCCGTACCGCTCGGCCCAGCGGATGAAGTCGTAGGCGTGACCCACGTGCAGGGGCAGGCCCGCGCCCGCGTACGGACGGTCGAAGGAGACCGTCACGGCGGCCTCGCTCTCGCCGAGGAGGCGGCCCTCCTCGTCCCACGCGTGGTAGAGGCTGGCGCCCGTGCGGCCGTCCTCCGGGTAGAGGTTGTACGCCTGCCACGTCACGTCCGGCAGGAGGAGCAGGAGGTCGGCGGGGTGGCTGTCGCGGACCGTGAAGGGCACGTGCGAGCGGTACCCGTCGTCGGTGGTGAGCACCGCCACGTACGCCCCGATGCTCCAGTAGCTCGGGATCTGCAGGCGCCAGGAGAGCCACCAGTGGTGGCAGGAGACCGTGCGGTCCGCGGTGAGCGGGGGCGGCTGGACGATGCCGGACAGGCGGGGGCTGGTCGTGATCTTTCTGGCGCCGTCCCCTCCGTAGTGCCCGATGCGGTAGATGTCGACGCTGAACTGCTGGGGCGGGTCGACCGTGACGTGGAAGTCGATCGCCTCGCCCGGGGCGGCGGCGCCGGTGGAGGTGAAGCCCTTGATCTGGCGGCGCACGTCATCGGCGGTCTTGGGGCCGCCGGTGCGGGGCGCCGGGATGTTCGCGCCCGGGGCCGGGGCGTGGTCGACGTACCAGGGCACGACTTTGCCGGTGCCGTCGAAGTAGTGCTCGGATCCGCGTAGCCAGGGCAGCGGGCCCTGGCCGAAGGGGTCCGACACGGCGTGCGCCAGCGCGCCCGATTCCCAGCGGCGGATCGGCTCCTGCCCCATGTCTTCCCCTCCCACGCTCCCCTGAGCCTGCGGCGCCGACGGTACGTACGGCTCGGCGACCGCTCCCAGCACATCACATTACGCACGCGCTCCGTCACCGTTCGTCGTTAATTGACAGGAGCGGGAGGGGAGTTCTGGGTGGGCGGGGCCGTTTGAGGGGCCGTTTGGTGAGGCCGTTTGGTGAGGCCGTTTGGTGAGGCACCGGACGCCGGAAGTCCGGCGTCGGGCCTCGGACGCCGGACCCCCGATGCGGGGGCTTCAGGTCAAGGTCCGGGGTCAGACCAGGCGGACCGGCTTCTCCTGGCGGACGCCCAGGCGGGCGAGCCACTCGCGCAGGGCGGACGGGTCGCCGTGCTCGACGAGACGCAGGACACGCGGCGCGAGATCCGCCGCCCGCTCGCCGTCGACCAGCAGGGCCGGACCGTCGAGCCAGTCGAGGCCGGGCACGGCTCCGGCCGTGTCGACAGCCGCGCAGCACACCATCGCCGTGACGTGGTCGGCCAGCAGTTCGCGGCCGGTACGCGGCGGTTGAAGCGGGAACAGCGGCAGCGCGCCGTCGTCCCACAGCGCCTCGTCGGGCCCCTGTCCCGCAGGAGCCGGACGGGGCGGCGCCGCGGCCTCCTCCCGCGCCAACTCGGCACTGAGACCGGCGGCGAGGATGCCGCTGGGGCCTTCGTCGTGGGGGTCGGCGTCGTCGGGGTCGGGGTCGGCGTCGTCAGGGTCGATGTGAGCGTCGACGACGTGGGGCTCCATGCCGTGGGCTACGGAGTCGCGGACAGCGGCGGAACGGGCGTCGGCGACGCGGGCGGCAGCGGGGCGGTGGCCCTCGGGGTGACCACCGTCGACGTCACGGACGCCAGCGTCGTACGCGGCGGCGTCATAGGCGCCCGCAGCGGCACGGCGACCGTCGGATTCGCCGCCGTCGACGTCACGGGCGCCAGCGTCATAGGCGCCCGCAGCGGCGGGGCGGCCGTCGGTGTCACGGGCGTCGGAGTCGCGCGGGGCAGCGGCGGGGTCGGAGGTGTCGTAGGGGCCGGCGGCGTGCGCTGCCGCTGCCGCTGCCGCTGCCGCTTCCGCTTCCGGGGGCGGTGAGGCCTCGTACGCCACGGGGTGGCTCGTCAGGTGGTCCAGGACTCGGGCCAGGGTCGCGCCCTCGGGGTCGGGGGCCGTCGGGTCGGCGGAGTGGTCGGTGTCCAGGGAGTCCAGGACGCGATGCAGGCGGGCCGCGTCCATGCGCCACTTGCGGTCCACGACCTCGTCCGGATACTCCTGCCAGGCCACCGGCGCCCAGTCCGGACCCTGCTCGGCGGGGCCGCCGTGGAAGAGGCGGGCGGCGAGCAGCGACGCCGCCTCGTCCACGGAACCGGGCTCCTCCAGGAGGTCGCAGGCGGGACGCTCCCCCAGGCGCGAGGCGAAGCCCTCCGCCAGGCGGTCCCTGCGGGACAGCTCCGTGAGCGCGGAGACCACGCCCGCGTCGAGCCGGGAGGGCCAACGGCCCATGCGCCAGGCAGGCAGCGCGACCCGGGTGAGCAGCCGGTCCCATCCGGCGTACGCCAGGCCGACCTGCTCCTGGGCGACGATCCGCACCCCGTAGTCGACGGTCTGGGCGCGCTCGGCGGCCGCCGCGGCGACACCCCGCTCCATCTCGGCGGCGTGCACCCGGCAGTTGCGCAGGAGCAGCCGGGCGATCCAGCCGACGCCGCCGAGCACCGTACGGGTCAGAGGGCCGCGGCCGGGGGCCGATGCGACCGCGACCGCGGCGTCGAGTCCGCGCACGAAGCGCCGGGCGGCCGCTATGTCGGGGTGCGCGGAGGGGCCCGTGCCCGCCACGACGGGGGCGAGCACCGCGCGCAGCTCCCCGACCCGCATCCACCACAGGAACGGGGAGCCGATCACGAGTACGGGCGCGGTGGAGGGCGGGGGCTGCGGGGCTGACGCGGAGGCGTCGCGCACACCGTCGGGGGCCTCGCCACGCGTGAACCCGGAGGTGCCCCGGGCCCCGGAGGCGCCCCGGGCCCGCACGGGCGGCCCGTGCGCCGGATGAGTGCGGTCCTCCAGCCAGCTGTCGCAGTCGGGAGTGAGCGCTATCGCAGAGGGCGCGGGCACGTCCAGCCGGTCGGCGAGATCACGGACCAGGCGGTACAGATCGGGGGCGGACTCCTCTGCGATCGGGACCGTCGGGCTCAGGGCGGGCCTGGCCCGGGCGACGACCAGCGCGACGCCCGCCGCGGCGAGCAGCACCAGCAGGGCGAGCGCCGTCACGATCCAGCGCACGACGTCCCAACTCCCGCCGCTTATATGCCCCGTGGCCCTGCCCGCGAGCAGCACGACGGCGGCGGCCGCGGGCAGCAGGGCGACGGCCAGCGCCCTGCTGCGCAGACGCAGCACGGCGAGGGCCCGGGAGCGCGCGGCCTGCGCGCCGACCTCCACACCCGTACCTGACACGACCGATGGCACCCCCTACTGCCTACTGCTCGGCCGCCGGCCGGGGCCGACGGCGCTCATCAATGGCGTTGGTGTTGCTCACTCCCCCACTGTGGCACCCGCCGCTGACAGCGCAATGCCGGTGGTCTGTTTGGCTCTGGGCGTCCTGAACACCTGTGCCGCACCCTAGTTGGGGTCCCGGTCGTCGTCAGCCGGATGGGGCAGCGGTCACTCGATGGAATGGCTTTGGCTAAAGGTGGCTGCCGAAAAGGCCCCGGATCCAGTGTCAGATCCGGGGCCTGAGGGGGAAGGAGGGGCGGTATGAGAAGCGGTATGAGAAGCGGTATGAGCGGAAATGTGAGGGGCGGTATGAAGGCGTCTGAAGTCGGCTGAAGTCACGTACGAGCGAGGCGGGTCACGCCTCCGCGGCCGCCTTCGCCGCGATGTCCGTGCGGTGCTGCGCGCCGTCGAGACGGATGCGGGTCAGCGCGGCGTACGCGCGTTCGCGGGCCTCGGTGAGGTCGGCGCCGGTGGCCGTCACGGACAGCACACGGCCGCCCGCGCTGACGACGGCGTCGCCGTCCTGCCTGGTCCCGGCGTGCAGAACGTACGCGTGAGGCGCATCCTTCGCCGCGACCTCGTCGAGCCCCTCGATGGGGTCACCCGTGCGAGGCGTACCGGGGTAGTTGTGCGAGGCGACGACCACGGTCACCGCGGCCTCGTCGCTCCAGCGCAGCGGGGGCAGATCGGCGAGGTTGCCGGTCGCCGCGGCGAGGAGGAGCCCGGCGAGCGGGGTCTTCAGGCGGGCCAGGACCACCTGGGTCTCGGGGTCGCCGAAACGGGCGTTGAACTCGATGACGCGTACGCCGCGACTGGTGATCGCGAGGCCCGCGTACAGCAGCCCGGTGAACGGGGTGCCGCGGCGGCGCAGCTCGTCGACGGTCGGCTGGAGCACGCTCTGCATGACGTCGTCGACCAGCTTCGGGTCGGCCCACGGGAGGGGCGAGTAGGCGCCCATGCCGCCCGTGTTCGGGCCCTCGTCGCCGTCGAGCGCGCGCTTGAAGTCCTGGGCGGGCCTCAGCGGGACGACCGTCTCGCCGTCGGTGATCGCGAAGAGGGAGACCTCGGGGCCGTCCAGGAACTCCTCGATGACCACGCGGTCGCAGGCGAGGGCGTGCTCGCGGGCCGCCTCGATGTCGTCGGTGACGACGACGCCCTTGCCGGCGGCGAGCCCGTCGTCCTTGACGACGTACGGCGCTCCGAAGGCGTCGAGCGCCTCGTCGACCTCCTCCGCGGTCGTACAGACGTACGACCGGGCGGTCGGTACGCTCGCGCCCGCCATGACGTCCTTGGCGAACGCCTTGGAGCCCTCCAGCCGGGCGGCCTCCTGGGACGGGCCGAAGCAGGGGATGCCCGCGGCGCGTACGGCGTCGGCGACGCCGGCGACGAGCGGGGCCTCCGGGCCCACGACGACGAGCCCCGCGCCCAACCGCTGGGCGAGGGACGCCACGGCGGCGCCGTCGAGGGCGTCGACCTGGTGCGTCCGCGCCACTTCCGCGGTGCCGGCGTTGCCGGGGGCGCAGTGCAGCTCGGAGACGTCGGGGTCGAGGGACAGAGAGCGGCACAGGGCGTGTTCGCGGGCACCACTGCCGATGACGAGGACCTTCACGGTGGTCAGCCTAGCCCGCGGGGCGGGGTGGGTTCGTACGGGCCACCAGGTCTGGCTCCGGAGCCTCTTGTACGTTCCTCCAGTCGGCCTGGGCTGGGCCGCCTGCCCCGGTGCGCCGCCCCCGCCCCGAACCGCCGCCCCGCGGCGGACGTCTCCCACCTACCCACCCGTTTGCCCGGCGATTACAGGGGGGCCGCCCTGGGGCTGCCGCCCCGGCTAGTCGATCGGGTACTCGCCAGCCGCTGCCTTCCCGCCCAGCTCTCGGGCGATCAGGGCGCGCGCTGCCTTCGCGTCCAGTTCTCGGGCCTTCAGGGCGTGGCCGCGAAGGCCGCTCAGCGACGATTCCAGGGCGGGACCAACCGAGTTGGTCGACCGGGTACTCGCCGACCGCTGCCTTCCCGCCCAGTCCCCGGGGCGATCACTGCCCCTGCCCCCGCCCAGCCCTCGGGCGACCAAGGCGTGCCCGCGGAGACCGTTCGCCCGGTGACCCCGGCGAGACCGCCCCGGGCTAGTCGACCGGGCACTTCACCGACCACTGCCCCTGCCCCCGCCCAGCCCTCGGGCGACCAAGGCGTGCCCGCGGAGACCGTTGCCCGGCGATTCCAGGCAGGGCGGGAGCGGGGCCGACCGAGTTAGTCGTTCGGGTACTCGTCGACCACCGTCGCGCCCAGTTCTCTGACGATCAGGTCGTGGCCGGAGAGGGCCGATTCGACCAGGTCCGGGTCGTCGTCCTCGGGGACGTCGTCCTCGGGGGAGACGTGTTCCGGGGCGGGGGCCGAGCGGCGGGGCGGGGTCGGGTCCGGGGCCGGTGGGGGCGGGGTCGGGGCGGTCGGGGGCGGGGTCGGCTGCTGCGGCGGGGCCGGGGGGCGCGGGGCGGCGCCGCCGAAGTTGGCCGCGGCCGGCGGGGGCGCGGAGCCGCCGGACGGGTCGACGATCGCCTCGACCTTCCACTGCACGCCGAACTGCTCGGACAGCGCCTGCCGCAGCACGTCCTCGCTGCCGCTGCTGGCGAAGTTGTCCCTCGCCCCCGCGTTGACGAAGCCGATCTGGAGCGTCGTGCCGTCGAAGCCCGCCACCTGGGCGTTCTGGCTGAGCAGGATCCAGGTGAAGCGGCGGCGGTTCTTCACCGCCTCGAGGATGTTCGGCCAGAGGCTGCGCGGGTCGGGCCCGCCGACGGGGGCCGCCTGGGGGGCCATGGGCGCCGGGGCCGGGGCAGCCGCCGGGGCGGAAGTCTGCGCGGCCGCGGCCGGGGCCGGGGCTCCGCGGCCCGAGGGCGCCGCGGTGGGCCAGCCACCCGGACGCGGCGCTGCCTCAGAGGCAGGAGCAGGAGCGGCAGCGGGAGTCGCGGGCGGGGCCGCCGGGCCGCTGCCGGGGGCCGAAGCCGTCGGCCAGCCACCGGGCCGCCGCTCACCCGCAGGAGCGGCGGGCGGAGCGGCGGGGGGCGCTGCCTGAGGGGTCGGCGCCGCAGCTGTGGCCGGTGCGGCCGCTTCCGGCGCCGGGGAGGGGCCGTCCTGCGGCGCCCCCGCCCCTCGTACAGCCGCACGCGCGGCGGCGGGCCCGCCCCCCGGAGGCACCGCGGACACCGCCGACACCGGAGAGGCCGCGGGCATCTGCGGGGCCGACGCCAGACCGCCCGCATGGGCCTCCGGCCCGGGCACGTACGCCATCGCGAGACCGGGGCCCTGGCCGCCCGGGACGAAGTTCCCGCCGCGCTCCAGGCGGTCGAGGCGGGCCATGACGGAGCGCTCGTCGTCGTACGCCGCGGGGAGCAGCACGCGCGCGCAGATCAGTTCCAGCTGGAGCCGCGGCGAGGTGGCGCCGCGCATTTCGGTCAGGCCTTCGTTGACGATGTCGGCGGCGCGGCTGAGTTCGGCGCCTCCGAAGACACCGGCCTGCGCCCGCATCCGCTCGACGACGTCGGCGGGGGCGTCGATGAGCCCCTTCTCGGCGGCGTCCGGCACGGCCGCGAGGATCACGAGGTCGCGCAGCCGCTCCAGGAGGTCGGCCACGAAGCGCCGCGGGTCGTTGCCGCCCTCGATGACGCGGTCCACGACCTCGAAGGCCGCCGCCCCGTCCCCGGAGGCGAAGGCCTCGATCACGGAGTCCAGCAGCGAACCGTCCGTGTATCCGAGCAGGGACGTCGCCATGGCATACGTCACACCTGCCTCGGCCGCACTGGCGAGCAGCTGGTCCATGACGGACATCGAGTCACGCACCGATCCGGCGCCGGCGCGCACGACCAGCGGCAGCACGCCTTCCTCGACGGCCATCTCCTCGCGGCCGCAGACCTCCGCCAGGTACTCACGGAGGGTGCCGGGGGGCACGAGGCGGAACGGATAGTGGTGCGTACGCGACCGGATCGTGCCGATGACCTTCTCGGGCTCGGTCGTCGCGAAGATGAACTTGAGGTGCTCCGGGGGCTCCTCGACCACCTTCAGCAGGGCGTTGAACCCCGCCGATGTGACCATGTGGGCCTCGTCGATGATGTAGATCTTGTACCGGCTCGACGCGGGGCCGAAGAAGGCCTTCTCGCGCAGGTCACGGGCGTCGTCCACGCCGCCGTGCGACGCGGCGTCGATCTCGATGACGTCGATCGATCCCGGACCGTTCCTCGCCAGGTCGCGGCAGGACTGGCACTCGCCGCAGGGCGTGGGAGTGGGACCCTGCTCACAGTTGAGACAGCGGGCCAGGATGCGCGCGCTCGTCGTCTTGCCGCAGCCGCGCGGGCCACTGAACAGGTACGCGTGATTGACCCGGTTGTTCCGCAGCGCCTGCTGCAGCGGGTCTGTCACATGCTCCTGCCCGATGACCTCGGCGAACGACTCCGGGCGATAACGGCGGTACAACGCGAGAGACGACACGCATACGAGGTTATAGGCGACCACTGACAACCCGGACCGCCCCAACGCAAAGCGCCCCCCACGCACCCGCCAGAGCCGACCTACCCTTGCTGCCTTCCGGCCCTGGGGGAGTTCAGTCAGATAGCGCCACGTGAGGGGCTGAGCCCCACCCTAGCGGATCCCCGGGGCCGCGAGCGACGCCGGGAGCCACCCTCACGACCCGGAAAGCCACCACCGGGATCGTGTTCGCGAGCACTGCCCAACGTCTTGTATTGTTTGCGGCGGAGGATTCGCCTAGTGGCCTAGGGCGCACGCTTGGAAAGCGTGTTGGGGGCAACCCCTCACGAGTTCGAATCTCGTATCCTCCGCACCCGCCCGTCAGGGCAAACGAAGGGTCCGACCGCTCAGCGGTCGGACCCTTCGTTGTTCCGTGGTCGCAGTTTCGGTTGCGTTTATAGGCGACATTTAGGATATTGCCCTCAAGTGCGAGTTCGGGGCCCCGGGCCGATGCCGCGGTCATAGCCCGATCATCCGGACCTTGCTGCCGCACAGCCGGGTCATGTCATCGACAGCCGACGTGAGGATGGCGACCGGGCCAGGCTGACGCAAGGCCGCTTCCGCGACGGTGGCGTCGATCACGTACTTGTGTCCGGGCGGACCGGCGCCCTTGAGCAGTTGGGCGGCCGCCTTGGCCGCCGCCTCCGTGATCGGCTCCACCTTGGCCCGGGAGGGCGTCCACCGCAGCCGGTTCCTGCGCCACCCAGGCCGACAGCCCCTCGCTGTCCAGGACGACGGTCTCAATGTGCCCGCTCACGCGGCGCTCGCTCCGCCGGCGGCCGACGTCGTGCCGAAGAGGCGCGCCCGCGCCTCGGCCAGCTCTTCCTCACTGAAGGACCCGTACTGGTCTGTGTGGCTGCGCAGGTCGGCCCCCAGGAGCTGGTGCCGGATCTGCCCGGCTCTCGGTCTCGCAGTTGCAGGACGGCCCGGAACTGCCGTCGGCGTCCTTCGGGTACGTCGACGCGCGGGGAGACACTGACCTCGACGGTGAGCGCCGCCTGGGTTTCCTCGGCCCATTCACGCAAGGTGGGCACGGCGCGGGCCTCGCTCCAGGCGTACGGCAGCGCTCCCATGGCGAGCGGCGCGGCCGACGTACGGGCCAGATCATCGGCGACCGCGTCGCAGAACTGGCGTACCAGCACCCTTCTCGCCCTGCGCCGCGGCGCCCGCGCCTGGCCCCCGCTGCGGAGGCTGCTCAACGATGCCGCTCCCGATCAGCTCCGGCTGACCGACGACGAAGCCTTCGATCTCCTTGGGGACGCCACGGACGCCCTGCGCGTGGCCGGTGTCGACGTGCACTGGCACCGTTCGTCGGACGAACTGCGGCCGTGCCGCGTCCAAATGACCCAATGTCCACTCTCGAAGGTGTGGGCCCGGCTGTCTCGGGCCTTGAAAGCCCGGTGAACTGGGAAGAATTGCCGCAAATGCTTCCCCATACCCGGGGCGGCACGGACATTCGACCAGAGGGTGAAGATGATCAAGAAGGCTCTTACGTGCGCGGCCATCGTCGCAGCCGCCATGACAGTCGGCACGAGCTCTGCCTCTGCCCACGACCGCGGCATGGAGGATGACAGGCGTCCGTATGCCGCCGTATGGGGTGGTGGCAAGTTCGACGTCGTCAAGAGCTCCAGCAACGCCGGAATCTTCAGCGGTGAAGGACACTACGGCGGATTCCGCGGCTCCAACCGCTGAGTAACCGCGGTCTTCTCGGCTCTTCACGGACGGTTGGAAAACAGTCCGTGAAGAGCCGTTTTTCGTGTGTCGAGCCGCTCGACAAAACAGCGACGGCCCCACCCGCCCACGGCGGAGGAGCCGTAACAACTAAGCAGTGCGGAGAGACCAAACGCCGGGGCCGCTGTGGGAACAGCGGCCCCGGGTCCGTAGCAGGGCCTCGCCTACCGCCGGACTGCGTCGGCGTCAGTCGATGACGGCGCCGAGGACGGGCAGCGCGGGGGAGCCCGAGTCGTCCGAGACGTGCGACTTCTGGCGGATCTCGTTGCACTGGAAGGCGCGGGCCTCGTCCAGCACCTCGACCGTGATGACGTCGATGTCCTGGACGGTCGGGCAGACGTCTCGGATGATCTCGACGTTCTGCGAGTAGTGACCGTGCACCTCTTCGTCGGCCATGGCCGGAGTGGCGGCCATGCCGGTGGCGGTCAGCGTCAGCATCGAGCCGGCGAGAATCTTCTTGGCGTTCATGGTTTTTCTGTGCCTTCCTGGCGTCCGGGTAGCTGCGGCGCTTTCAGTAAGCGCCGACAGTCCCTCTAACTGCCTTGCTGATGCCGGGGTTCCGACGCTTAAAACCCATTCACCCTTTTGCAGCAACATATGGCGGCCACAGGGCAATCCGGCGTCGTATTAGCCGACCACGCGGTGTGATACGAAAAATGGATGGGCCCCGAGTCGCGCGATTGTATCGGCGACCCGGGGCCCAGCTGCCTCTATGCGAAAAAGCTAGTCGTTGATTACCTTGCCGAGAATCGGCAGCGCGGGGGCGGACGAGCTGTCATGGACCTTGGAACCCTGACGGACCTCGTTGCACTGGAAGGCGCGGGCCTCGTCCAGCACCTCGACCGTGATGACGTCGATGTCCTGAACGGTCGGGCAGACGTCTCGGATGACCTGAATGTTCTGCGAGTAGTGACCGTGTACCTCTTCGTCGGCCATGGCCGGAGTAACGGCCACGCCGGTAGCGGTCAGCGTCAGCATCGAGCCGGCGACAATCTTCTTCACACTCATGGTGTGTACCTTCCTGCATATATGGGCGTCTCCCAGTGAGTGCGCCAGCGAAATCACTAACAGTGCGTTCCGTGGTGACGTTTCTCCGGACGGGCAACAATCACCCAGTTACCGCATCAATACGTCTATCGACCATAGCGTGATCAGACTTTTGGACAGCGCAAGGATGCAAATGGGTGAAAGCCCCCTGGCTCGCGCAACCTCTGGCCCGGCTCGGCGGTTGGGTCCGGCGTCGGCACCCAGACCGGGTGCTATATCCCCCGGGAAGGAGAGCTCAGCAAAATGAACTCTAAGAACAAGAAGGTGCTGGCCGGGTCCATGCTGACCCTGGCGGCGACCGGTATGGCTATTACTCCGGCCATGGCCGATGAGGAGACCCACGGTCACTACTCGCAGAACATCGAGGTCATCCGCGACATCTGCCCGACCGTTCAGGACATCGACGTCATCACTGTCGAGGTGCTGGACGAGGCCCGCGCCTTCCAGTGCAACGAGATCCGCCAGAAGTCGCACGTCAAGGACGACTCCTCGGCTCCCGCGCTGCCGATTCTGGGTACGGTCGTCAACTGAGGTTCTGCGTCTGAGTCTCTGCCGGGCCGGCACCGAGCACCAGAACAACCAGGTACCACGCGTACGTCAGCGGCACTGTGAGGGTGACCACTACCTGGTAGATCTGGGGCAGGTATCGGGCTCAGTGGAATCCGGCGTTTGCCCCGGGACACGGAGGAATATCCTCCGCGTCCCGGGGCACAGCTTTTTCCGAATCCAGAACACGAATCCAGCAAAGCAATGCCGACCAAAGAGCCATTGTCGGCCAAAGGAATGCCGGAGCGGCGCGCCCGGAATGGGGCGCCGCTCCGGCAACCGGGGCGTTCGCGTGTGTCAGCCGCGCACCCGGCGCACCGGCAGGAGGCACCGGGTGCTGGTCGCCACCATGTGCTCGTCCGAGACGAAGGCCCGCAGCTGCTCCGCACCGACGGGCTTTCCCTGCACGACTTCCGGCCACGGACGCGTCGCGCAGATCAGGAAGGCCATGCCGCTCTCGTGGGCCGCCTGCTGCCACTGCGGGGAGACCGGGCACTGGACATGCAGGAAGGGCAGGCTGAGCACCGCTTGACCGGCCTCCACCAGCAGCGAGACCGAACCACGTGTCTCACGCGTGAGGTCGGTCACCGTGCCGCCGGTCGAGAGACCGGCCTTCTCCAGCTCGGCCCGCAGCGCCTCCGCGCCCGCTTCCGGCCCGTCACGGCCGTCCCCCCGGGAACACACCAGGAGGAACGGCGTCACGGGGCCGTCCGAGTCGGCCGCGGGTCCGTTGGCCCACGGGGTGATGACGAGGGTGCCCAGGAGGGAGCCCTGCTGTTCTGGCTTTACGGCAGTGGAAGAGGTCATGTCCGCGGATGCTAGTGGCGTCTTCATGGGCGTTCGGGGGTGTTTACACCCGTTCGGCCGATGCCTGGGACGGTGATTCCCCCGGCCGGGTAACCGATCCCCGTTGTCAGTGGCCGCTGACAGAATCGGCGGGAGTCGATCAGGAGGTCGGGCATGACAGTTCTCGACGCGCGGGATCCACTGGCCGTCGCGGTGACCGGGGCGATCCGCACGGGTGACGTCCGCGCACTCCAGGAACTGCTCGATGCCGACCCCGGCCTCGCCTCCGCCGGGATCAGGCAGGACGGCGAGGCCGCGGGGACGCGCAGCCTGCTGCACATCGCCACGGACTGGCCGGGGCACTTCCCCGCGGGGCCCGAGGTCATCGCCGCCCTGGTCGCGGCGGGTGCCGACCCGGACGCCCGCTTCGTCGGCGCCCACGCGGAGACGCCCCTGCACTGGGCGGCCAGCAACGACGACGTGGCGGCACTGGACGCCCTGATCGCCGCCGGCGCGGACATCGAGGCGAGCGGCGCGGTCATCGGGGGCGGCACGCCGCTGGCCGACGCACGCGGGTTCGGCCAGTGGCGGGCGGCACGGCGGCTGCTGGAGCACGGGGCGCGGACCACCTTGCAGGACGAGGCGACGCTCGGCCTCCTCGACCGCGTCCGGACCCGCCTGACGGCACACCCGCCGACCGGCGACGACCTCGACACGGCCTTCTGGGGCGCCTGCCACGGCGGCCAACTGGCCACCGCCCGCTATCTCCTGGAGCGGGGAGCCGCGCTCGACCGGGTCGGGTACGACGACATGACCCCGCTGGACATCGCGGTCGCGGCGGGCGCCGACGAGGTCGCGGCGTGGCTGCGGGAGCGGGGCGCGAGAAGAGGGGCGGAGCTGTGACACCGCCGACCACCGTCCCGCCCGTCCCGCCCGTCCCGCCCGTCTCGCCCGTCTCGCCCGTCCTCACGACCGCGCGGCTGGTCCTGCGGCCCATCGAGCGCGCTGACGTGCCGCAGCTGTCCCGGCTCTGGACGGATCCCGAGGTACGGCGCCATCTCGGTGGGCCCGTGGCCGAGGACGTGGTGCGCGAGCGGGAGCGGCGGTGCGTGGGGGCCCCGGGTGCCTTCACCGTCGTACGCGCGCGGGATCACGTCGTGCTCGGCCTGGTGACCGTGGAGCCCGCGGCACGGCAGGGGTGTGCGGAGATCTCGTACCAACTGCTGCCGGAGCACTGGGGGCGCGGTTACGCACGCGAGGCGGTGGGCGCGGCGGCGGCGCGGGCTCTGGCGTCCGCGAGCGGCGGCACCGATGTCGTCGCGGTGACCCAGGAGGCGAACTCCCGGTCCCGGCAGCTGCTCGAAGCGCTCGGCGCGCGGGTGGTGGAGCGGTTCGTCGAGTGGGGAGAACCGCAGGTGCTCTACTCCTTCGGCTCCCGTGACTTCTCCGAGGGCTCTCGCGTCGCGCCTCGCTGAGCTGTGAGCCGGGATGTGAGCCGGGATGCGGGCCGGGATGTGAACCAGGGTGCGGGCCGGGATGTGAGCCCGCCCCGCGGACGCCGCGGCCGATGAGGCTCACCGCCGCGATCTGCGCGGGCGAGGCGATGTAGTGCCGGTGAGCTGCTGAGCCCCGTGGGCACGCGGCGGGGCTTACCGGCAAGGCAGTTCACGGCGTCTGCGTATCGGCGAGAGGGAGGACGCGGAAGTCGGGGACGCCCCAGGGGATCCCGCCCCGGCCGCTGCCCCCCACCCTCTTTGGCTCCTGCTCAGCCCCACCCCCGCGAGCACCACCACCATGCCGACGACGACCCGCGGACCGATCTCCTCGCCGAGCACGAGCGCGCCGAGCGCGACCGAGACCACCGGCAGCAGATAGCCGACGCCGGCGGCGGCGGTGGGGCCCTCGTCCGCGATGAGCCGGGAGTTGAGGTGGAAGGTGATGCCCGTGCCGAGCGTGCCCAGGACGACGACCGCGACGATCGCGGTGAGCGTCGGGGACGACGAACCGGCCGGTGCGGCGGGCAGGGCGAGCGTGGTCAGCCCGGTCGCCGCGAGCAGCTGGGCGGCGGAGAGTGCGAGCGGCGCCGAGTCGCGGGCGATGAGGTGTCGGGCCATGTAGGCGAAGGCGACGGCGTAGCTGACCGCCGCGGCGAGCAGCGCGAGCGCCCCCCAGCTCGCGAGCCCCGTCCGCTGCCAGGGCGCGAAGATCAGCAGCGTGCCCGCGAAGCCGAGCAGCAGACCGACGAGGCGGAGCGGGCCGAGCCGGCGTTCGGTGCGCAGCGTCAGGCCGATGGCGAGGGACCACAGAGGGGTGGTGGCGTTCAGTACGCCGGCGACGCCCGAGTCGACGGTCTGCTCGCCGAGGCCGAAGAGGAAGAACGGCAGGGCGTTGCAGAAGAAGGCGGCCACGACAAGGTGCCCCCAGACCTTGCGGTCGCGCGGCATCCGCTGCCCCGCCGCGCGGGCCAGGACGAGCAGGACGGCCGCGCCGAGCGCGCACCGGATGACCGTGAGGTGCAGGGGCGCGAGCCCGCCGTTGAGGGCCATCTTGATCCAGAGGAAGCCGGAGCCCCAGAGGAGGGCGAGGACGGCCATGCGGACGGGGGTGGCGCGGGGGCCGCTGAGCACGGTTCGCCTCCAAGCTCGGGATGATCGGGGCACAGGCGTACGCCCCTCCCTCTACGGTCCAGTGAGCCGACTCGTAAGACAAGCGAAAAGATCTGGAGCCAGAATTAAGCGGCGCTGCACAGTACTGCCACACTGGGGCCATGCTTGATATGCGGCGCATGCAGATCCTTCGGGCGGTGGTCACCAGCGGTTCGGTCACCGCGGCGGCCCGGAATCTCGGGTACACGCCCTCGGCCGTCAGCCAGCAGATGGCGGCCCTGGAGAAGGAGGCGGGCATCGCGCTCCTGGAGCGGAACGGCCGCGGGGTGCGCCCCACGGACGCGGGGCGCGTGCTCACCGAGTACGCGACGGTCATCGGCCGGCACGCCGCCGAGGCGGAGACCGCGCTCGCCGAGCTGCGGGCGGGGCGGACGGGCCGCGTCTCGATGCGGTACTTCGCCACGGCCGGGGCGCCCCTCGTCGCCCCGGCGCTCGCCGCGCTGCGACGCGAACAGCCCGGGGTGCGGGTGGAGTTGAAGCTCTACGAGCCGGACGACCCGGTCTCGGAGGTGAAGGCGCGGCGGGCCGACCTGGCACTGGTGGTCAGGCCCCGGGGCCAGACGGCGGTGGACGGCGTCCGGTTCGTGCATCTGCTGGACGACCGGTACCGCGCGGTGCTCCCGCGCGGCCACCGGCTGGCCGACCGGCAGGTCCTTGACCTGACGGACCTCGCCGAGGAGCCCTGGGTCGCGGGCGAGACGCCGGGACCGTGCCTGGACCCGGTGCTCGACGCCTGCGCGGCGGCCGGTTTCACCCCGGACTTCGTGGTGGAGAGCGGCGACTACGCCACGGCCCAGGGCTTCGTCGCCGCCGGCCTCGGAGTCAGCCTCGTCCCCGAACTGGGCCTGGCCACCGGGCACCGTCCCGACGTGGTCGTACGAGAGGTCAGGGGCCCCGAACCGGTCAGAGCGATCCACGCCGCGGTACGGGCGGCGTCACCGGTCCAACCGGCACTGCGGGGGCTACTGGAGGCGTTGCGGGCCGCGGCGTCGGTGGCCGTGGGGTAGGGGTGGTGGGGAGGCGGCGCCCGGCGGGGGCGGTGCGGAGTCGGAGGCCGTGCTTCCCGAAAACGTCTGGCCACACCACCGGCGAAGAACCGCTCACGGCATCCCCGCACTGACCAGCGGCGCCGCATAGCACCGCAAGGACACCCGCTGCCCCGGCCCCCACTCCTGCTCCACGACGGCCAGCAGCTGCCAGCCCAGGCGTTCGTAGAGCGCCGCCGCCGAGGCGTCGGAGGAGACCACGTCCAGGACCGGATGCAGGCCGCGCGCCCGCGCCTCCCGCACCGCCCGGCCCATCAGCAGCGCGCCGACGCCGTGGCCGCGCGCGTCCGGCGCCACGAAGAGGCGGCTGACCACCGCCGTCGCCTCGGCGTCCACGCCCGCGCGCTCGCTCCACACCCCGGGCGCCGCGTCCCCCGCCGTGCTCCGGGACAGCGCCACGTGCCCGACGACCCGCCCGTCGAGCTCCGCCACCCAGGCGCCGAACGCGCCGGCACCGGCCAGCCAGTCGGCGGGCTCGGCAGGCCAGTTGACGGGGTAACCGTCGGTCTTGTGGACCAGGGCGAGCACACCGACGCACGTCTCCAGCTCACGCTCACCGGCCCGCTCCCGTACCCGTACCCGTACCCGCAGAACAGGATGGCCATCGGCCGCGTCAGCGGCACGGTCTCGTCTCATCGGGGCATGGAAGCACAGCGGCACGGACGAGCAGCCCATCACCGAGGAGATGCCCCCGCGTCCCCGGCGTGAGCGTCACCACTGCCCGGCACCGGTTCGGTGACGTCCCGCAGCAGCAGGGCCGCGAGGGCGAGCGCGGCGCCGCGTGACGAGGTGAGGTCGAGGCCGGTCAGGGACGAGACGCGGGCGAGCCGGTTGTCGACCGTGTTCGGATGCAGGCTGAGCCGGCGCGCGGTCGCCCGGCGGTCCTGCCGCAGCTCCAGATGGGCGCGGAGGGTCTCGATCAGCTCGGGCCGGTCGGCGACCGGTTCGAGCAGCGCGGCTATCCGGTCGCTGCCGGCGCTGGGCCGGGACAGGTGGTATTCGAGCAGTACGTCGTCGAGCCGGTGCAGGCCGGGCGGGCGGCCGCAGGCACGGGCGACCCGTACGACCTCCTCGCCGGTGCGGGCGGCCCGCGGGATCTCCGCGACGGAACCGGCCACCGTGGCACAGACACGCAGCCCCGGACCGCAGAACTCCCTCAGTCCGGCCACCAGTTCAACGGGTACGTCGACGACACCCGGGACGAGCGCGTGTCCGCCCGCGCCCTCCATGAGCGTCAGCACGGCGACGCCGAACGCCCGGTCCAGCGTGGCCTGCAGCCGCCGCACGAGCCGCCGCACGGCGACGGGCCGCCCCGCCCCGCCCCCTGCCGAGGGCGCCCACAGAAACAGCACGAGCGCACCCTCTTCGTAGGGCGCCGCGGCCTCCCCGTCCCTGGGCCGGGACCCCGACAGCAGCGCCCGCGCCAACGACCGGCGCTCCTCCCGGCGTTCGGCCACGATGGCGGCCTGCTCGTCGAGATAGGTCTCGGTGACGGCGGCCACGACACGCTCCTGTACGCCGAAGAGGTAGTCGCTCAGCTCGGCGAGCGCGGCCTCCTCGCCGGGCAGGGTGGCGTCCCGCAGCGCGCGCCACAGCACCTGCGTACCCAGGCAGTGCGTGCTGAGCAGCAGGTGCAGCGGCATGCCCTCGTCCGCGCGCTGGGCGGCACGCACCCGGAAGTACTCGTGGTCGCCCGGCGCCTCGCCGGTGCCCGCGACCCGGTCGAGGAAGAGCCGCAGCCCGTGCCGCGCGGTGGCGGCGATCTCGACGTCCCGCACGTCAGACGGCAGCTCGCCGTAACCGCGCAGCCGCGCGAAGGCGTCCCGCGTCATGCGCCGCGCCAGCTCGTTCACGCGGGGCTCGCACCGCGCGGCGATCGCGCGCGCCGCGCGGCCGACCGACGGGCCCGACGCGTCATCCACGTACGCATCCGCCACGTACGCATCCGAGACGTGCGCATCCGAGACGTGCGTATCCGAGACGTGCGCATCTGCCACGTACTCGTCCGCCACATACTCGTCCGAATACGCGTCCGAACCACTGGTCACCATGCCTCGCCACACTAACCAACCGCACGAACCGCTCAGGCCAGTCCGACAAGGTCCCGATAGTCGGGGCCCCACAGATCCTCGTCCCCGTCCGGAAGCAACAGGACCCGGTCCGGCCGCAGCGCGTCGATCGCGCCCTCGTCGTGCGTGACCATCACGATGGCCCCGGGATACGTCCCCACGGCACCGAGGACCTCGTCCCTGGAGGCCGGGTCGAGGTTGTTGGTGGGCTCGTCGAGCAGCAGGACGTTCGCGCCCGAGTGGACGAGCCCGGCCAGCGCGAGCCGGGTCTTCTCGCCGCCGGAGAGGACGGCGGCGGGCTTGTCGGCATCGTCCCCGCCGAAGAGGAAGGACCCCAGCACGCGCCGCACCTCGCCGTCGGTCAGCTGCGGGGCGGCGCCCGCGAGGTTCTCCCGCACGCTCTTCGCGCCCTCCAGGGTGTCGTGCTCCTGCGCGAAGTACCCGAGCCGCAGCCCGGGCCCTGCGACGACGCGCCCCTCATCAGGCCGTTCACGCCCGGCGAGCAGCCGCAGCAGCGTGGTCTTCCCGGCCCCGTTCAGCCCGAGGACGACGAGCCTGCTCCCCCGGTCGACGGCCAGATCGACGCCGGTGAGGACGCGATGGGACCCGTACGACTTGGTGAGGCTGACCGCGCCGAGCGGCATCCGGCCGCACGGCGCGGGCTCGGGCAGCCGGATCCGCGCGACCTTCTCACCGCGCCGCACCGGCTCCGTCCCGGCGAGCATGCGCTCGGCACGCCGGTCCATGTTCTTCGCCGCGGTGGCGGTCGCGACGTGCGAGCGCATCTTGTCGGCCTGGGCGCGCAGCGAGGCGGCCTTGCGCTCGGCGTTGGCGCGTTCGCGGGTACGCCGCCGCTCGTCGGCCGCCCGCTGGGCGAGGTAGGTGTGCCAGCCGGTGTTGTGTACGTCGATGGCGGCGCGCCGTGGGTCGAGGTGGAAGACGCGGTTCACCGTGTCGGCGAGGAGCCCGGTGTCGTGGCTGATGAGCACGAGACCACCGGGATACGACGACAGGTAGCCGCGCAGCCAGCCGACCGAGTCGGCGTCGAGGTGGTTCGTCGGCTCGTCGAGAAGCAGCGTGTCGTGCTGCGAGAAGAGGATCCGGGCCAGCTCGACGCGGCGCCGCTGACCGCCCGACAGCTCGCCGACGGGCCGGCGCAGCGTCCGCTCCGGCAGCCCGAGCCCGGCGGCGACCCGGGCGGCCTCCGCCTCTGCGGCGTAACCGCCGCGCGCCTGGAACCGGTCGTCCGCGCGGACGTAGGCGGCCATGGCCCGCTCCTGCGCGGCCGGGCTCGTGGCGTCCGCCATGGCGGCCTCGGCGGTACGCAGCGCGGCGACCGCCTCGTCCAGGCCGCGGGCGGACAGGACGCGGTCGGTGACGGTGACGGCCGGGTCGGCGGCGCCCGGGTCCTGGGCGAGATGGCCGACGGAGCCGGTACGGGTGACGGTGCCGGCCGCGGGGGCCGTCCCGCCCGCGAGGATCTTCATCAGGGTGGTCTTGCCGGCGCCGTTGCGGCCGACCAGACCGATGCGGTCGCCGGGGGCGATGTGGAAGTCGACGCCGGACAGCAGAAGGCCGGCGCCGACGCGTACGTCGATGCCTCGTACGGTGATCATGAGGTAACGCTCCGCAATAGCGAATGGACACACGGGTGGCGTGAGAGCGGTGTCCTGGCTAGGAGATGCGGGGCGTAGACATACCGCGAGGCTACTGGCGGCACGCCATCCCTCGCACGGCATTTTCTCCACCACCGCGCAGCGCCCCCGCGATACGCCCGTGCGATACGCCCGCCGCCGAGAGATCATCGAGCCATGGACGTCACCCTTCACCTCGCCCAGCAGCCGGAGGCCGACGAGCTCCTGGGCCGCAGTCCGCTGGCCGCGCTGGTCGGGATGCTGCTCGACCAGCAGGTGCCCATGGAGTGGGCGTTCGCGGGCCCGTACACGATCGCCCGGCGGATGAACGCCCCGGACCTGGACGCGCACGAGATCGCCGCGTACGACGCCGAGGACTTCGCCGCGATCCTCTCCGCCAAACCGGCGGTCCACCGCTACCCCGGCTCCATGGCCATGAGGATCCAGCAGCTCTGCCAGTACCTGGTGGATCACTACGACGGTGACGCCACCGCCCTCTGGCGGGACGCCACCACCGGCGAGGAACTCCTCGGACGCCTCAACGACCTGCCCGGCTTCGGCAGACAGAAGGCCCAGATCTTCCTGGCCCTTCTCGGCAAACAGCTGGGCGTACGCCCCAAGGGATGGCGCGAGGCCGCCGGCGACTACGGCCCGCCCAAGGCGTACCGCTCCGTCGCGGACATCACGGGCCCGGAGTCCCTCCACAAGGTCCGCGCCCACAAACAAGAGCTGAAGGCCGCGGCGAAGGCGGCGAAGGCCGCGAAGCCCAAGGCCAAGCCCAGACCCAAACCCACCGGGCCCTGACCCCGGCCCTGGCCCCCGCCCCAGCCCCAGCCCCAGCCCCAGCCGCAACCCTGTCTCCAGCCGTCACCCGACCACCGCCACTGACTCGTTCGAGCGGTTCCCGCTCCCCGGCGTGGACGACTTCGGCCGACTTTCGCTCACTTCCGCGCCTGTTCCGGGCTTGAGTGTTCCCGGTTTGCACCGGTTTACCGCGTCTTTTCCCGGACCCGCACTCCGTCGCCATGGCTGCGCCCGGAGAGTCTTGACCGGTAGGCTTTCCGTGTGATCTTCAAGCGCATCGGAAACGGCCGGCCGTACCCCGACCACGGCCGGGAAAGCACCCGGCAGTGGGCGGACGTCGCGCCGCGCCCGGTCCGCCTCGATCAGCTCGTGACGACCAAGGGCCAGCTCGACCTCGAAACGCTGCTCGCCGAGGACTCGACGTTCTACGGCGACCTCTTCGCGCATGTCGTGAAATGGCAGGGCGACCTCTACCTGGAGGACGGGCTGCACCGCGCCGTCCGCGCCGCTCTCCAGCAGCGCCAGGTGCTCCACGCGCGCGTACTCGAACTGGGCTGACCGCCAGGACCGACTCAGCACCACGACGCAGCACCACGGCGCAGCGCCACATCGTCGGCCCCATTGGGCCTTTCGGGTTGGACTGCCCCCCGGACGATGATCATCTAGTAGGCATCGCCGCCACGCCGCACTACGCTGCGCCCATGAGCATGCTCACTCCCCCCGGCATGGGCGGCAAATACCGCATCACGGGAGCCAAATATCCGCGGATGCGCCGCACCGGCGGGCGCCGCAGGATCGTGCTCGCGGTCATCGCGTCCGCCGCGGCCATGGGCCTGATCGCCTGGGGCACGCTGCAGCTCATCCACGTATTCACCGGAAGCGGCGACAAGGCGTCGGCCGCGGCACCGGTCACCCCGGAGTGCGACAGCAAGCCGGAGCCCGCGGCCACGGCCAGTCCCGGAACGAACGCCGCCCCCAGGGCCAAGCCGCTGCCGAAGCCCGCCCAGATCACCGTCAACGTCTTCAACGCCACGCCACGCAGCGGCCTCGCCAAGAGCACCGCGGACGAGCTGAAGAAGCGCGGCTTCGCCATCGGCGACGTCGGCAACGCGACGGAGCAGTTCGACAAGAAGGTCAAGGGCGCCGGGATACTGCTCGGCGCCAAGACGGCCGCCGACACCGCGCTCCCCGTACTCGGCACGCAGCTCGCGGGCGCCGAGCGCAAGACCGACGACCGCGAGGGCGGCGAGGTCGACCTGATCATCGGTACGCGTTTCAAGGATCTGGCCAGAAAAGAGGACGCCGACAAGGCCTTGGCGGAACTCACCAAGCCCATGCCGACGCCCACGCGCCCCAGCGGCGGAAAGAACTGCTGACCGCGGCTACTCCGCCGTGCCGTACATCCGGTCGCCGGCGTCGCCGAGACCGGGCACGATGTAGCCCTGCTCGTTGAGTCGCTCGTCGACCGACGCCGTCACGACCGTCACCGGCGTGCCGGCGAGCTCGCGCTCCATGACCTCGACGCCCTCGGGGGCGGCGAGCAGCACCACGGCGGTCACGTCGTCGGCGCCGCGCTTGATGAGCTCCCGGATCGCCGCGACGAGCGTGCCGCCCGTGGCGAGCATCGGGTCCAGGACGTACACCTGGCGCCCGGAGAGGTCCTCGGGCATGCGCGTCGCGTACGTGGAGGCCTCCAGGGTCTCCTCGTTGCGGATCATGCCGAGGAAGCCCACCTCGGCGGTGGGCAGCAGCCGCACCATGCCGTCGAGCATGCCGAGGCCGGCACGCAGGATCGGCACGACCAGCGGACGCGGGTACGACAGCTTGACGCCCGTCGTCCTCGTCACCGGGGTGTCGATGTCGACCTGCTCCGTGCGCACGTCCCGGGTGGCCTCGTACGCGAGCAGGGTGACCAGCTCGTCGGCGAGGCGCCGGAAGGTCGGGGAGTCGGTGCGCTTGTCGCGCAGCGTGGTGAGTTTGTGCGCCACCAGCGGGTGGTCGACGACGTGGATCCGCATGGCATCAACAGTAACCGGGCCCGGCCCCCCGCCCCGCGCTGGCATCAACACGGCCGACCCGGGGAAGGTGGGGACGTACGAACCAAGGTGGTGTGGCCCATGGCGGAGCGCGAAGCGGAACCGGAAGACGAGACCAACGCCGAGCGCCGCCGGCGCCGAGCCCAGTTCCTGCGGGAACGCACCGAGGCCATCGAGCTGCGCGACCGCGTCAAGCCGCGCCGCGCCCGGGCGGCACGGATGCGTCAGCAGATGCGCATGCGTACGTTCCGCTGGTGACCGGCCGTGACCGGCCCGGTGTGCGGCGGGCCCCGCGAGGGCCCCGGACGAACCCGACGCGGACACAGCGGCCCGAAGACCTCTCCTGACGGCCCTGTTTCTGCCACGATTCCGAATGGGCGGGTCTCGGCACAGCGATCCCCGCTCCCCGACCTCGCCGGGGGGACCCCAAACCGCCAACCGGCACTGCCTATGACCAGTGGGAGAGTCACGGTGTACTTCGCCGCACTGCTCGCGCGCACCGAAGACGGGTGGGAAGCGAGCGACACGGAGCTCGACGATGTGGAGACCCTGGCGGATCTGGCCGAACTGGCCCGTGAAGCCACGGCCGACTACGACGACGACACAGTGCTCGTCTTCATCGAACAGGAAGAAGCGTGGTTCGGCGTCGTCCGCGTGGACGGCGAGGAGGACCCTCGTATCTATGTCTCGGACGCGGCCGCGGCCGCCCGCAGCTCGTACGGGGAGATCCTCCTCACCGACGAGATGCTCGGCCGCGATCCGGGCGCCGACGACACGGTCGCCGACCTGGAGGCCCTCGACCTCGACGGTACGGAGGACGGAGAACCAGAACCGGAGGAATCCGCCGACGACGGGGACGAGGGGCCCGCCGAGACCGGCGACGCGGTGCCCCCGGGCCCGCTCGGCGACTCGGAGATCCTCACCGACCTCGGCGTGCCGGAGAAGGACCTGCTGGGCCTCCGGCCCGGCGACGCCCTCAACGAGATCGCCGAGATCCTCGGCGCGGCGGAGGTGCTGGAGACCGTCCGCTAGGTTCCCCGGTGTGGACCACCTCACCGCAAACGGACCCGAACGCGAACCCGGACACCGACCCGATCCCGTACGCGACCACTGGCGGGCGCCCATGCGGCTCGCCCTGGCCGAGGCCGAGCTGGCAGGGAGGGGCGGTGACGTTCCCGTCGGTGCCGTCGTGCTGGCTCCGGACGGCACGACGGTGCTCGCGGTCGGGCACAACGAACGGGAGCTGACCGGCGACCCCACCGCGCACGCGGAGGTGGTCGCCATCCGCGAGGCCGCCGCCGGGCTCGGGCAGTGGCGGCTCACCGGTTGCACGCTCGTCGTGACGCTGGAGCCCTGCACGATGTGCGCGGGCGCGATCGTGCAGTCCCGCGTCGACCGGGTCGTCTACGGCGCGCGGGACGAGAAGGCCGGGGCGGTGGGCTCGCTCTGGGACGTCGTACGCGACCGACGGCTCAATCACCGGCCCGAGGTCATCCACGGAGTCCTCGCGGAGGAGGCCTCCGGGCTTCTCACTCGCTTCTTCCGCGAGGGCCGCCGGGCCCGCTGAACCGGGCCTCCGGGGAAGCCTCCGGTGGCGGCGTGCGAAGCGGATTTCTGACCACGGCCCATCTTGGGCTAGAGTTCTTCTCGGTAGCGTGTCCGAGCGGCCGAAGGAGCTCGCCTCGAAAGCGAGTGAAGGGTAACCCCCTTCCGTGGGTTCAAATCCCACCGCTACCGCTCTTGATACGAAGGGCCCGTCCATCCGGACGGGCCCTTCGTCGTTCCGCAAAGGGCCTCTGCCGTCGGGCCGTTGGTCCTCAAAAGCCCTGTGAGTGTGCTCCGGGATAGACTCACCGCCGTCACAGGGGTCACACGGGGCGCGGGTAAGGGGAGGCCAGATCGTGGCAGTGCAGTGGAAGAAGCTCGGCCTCTTCGTGGTGGTCGTCTTCGTGCTCTACGTGATCATCACTGACCCCGCCAAGGCCGCCGACTACGTGCAGATAGGGTTCGAAGGCGTTTCGAGCGCCGCTCAGAGCATCGGCGACTTCATGACGTGGGTGGCCAACGGAGGCAAGGACTGAGCGGCCGCCGAAGCCGCCGAGGCCGTCAAGCCCCAGCCCTCTCCAAGGAGTGCCCGTGATCCGCCATCTGGTCCTCTTCAAGCTCAACGACGGTGTGCGGCGCGACGAGCCGCGCGTGGTCGAGGGCGTCAAGGCCTTCCGCGCCCTCGGCGGACAGATCCCCGAGCTGACGTTCTGGGAGTGCGACTGGAACATCACCGACCGCCCCATCGCGTACGACTTCGCCATCAACTCGGCGGTCGAGGACACCGATGCGCTGAAGCGGTACATCGAGCACCCCGCCCACCAGGCGGGCGTCGCGCTGTGGCGGGAGTTCGCCACGTGGGTGATCGCCGACTACGAGTTCTGACGACGTCTGAGCCGCCCGATCGAGCAGCTCTCCGAACGGCCCCGCACCGCTACGGTGCGGGGCCGTTCCGCGTCCCCGGCCTCAACTTGCCCCTCAACACGTAGTTATCGGGTGCTTGCACACAGTGCACATGTCTTGTGATGCTATGACCGCTTTTGATGGATGAGTTGACCGAGCTCGACCGGGCTTGACTGAGAAGGGGTGGCGTTGACCGTGCCGGCCAGTACTGCGCCTGAGGCTCCACCCGCGAAGACCGCGCCGAGCACCGGGAGCACCGGGACCGGAAGCACCCGCGGTGCCGACACCCGGGCCCTCACGCAGGTCCTCTTCGGCCAGCTCAAGGAGCTGGAGCCGGGCAGCCTCGAGCACGGCCGGGTGCGCGGCGCCCTCATCGAGGCCAATCTGCCCCTCGTGCGGTACGCCGCCGCCCGCTTCCGCAGCCGCAACGAACCTATGGAGGACGTCGTCCAGGTCGGGACCATCGGGCTCATCAACGCCATCGACCGGTTCGACCCGGACCGCGGGGTGCAGTTCCCGACCTTCGCGATGCCGACCGTCGTCGGCGAGATCAAGCGGTACTTCCGTGACAACGTACGCACGGTCCACGTGCCGCGCCGTCTGCACGAGCTGTGGGTGCAGGTGACCGGGGCGACCGAGGACCTCACCACCGCCTTCGGCCGCTCCCCGTCGACCGCGGAGATCGCCGAGCGGCTGCGCATCACCGAGGAGGAGGTGCTCGCCTGCATCGAGGCCGGCCGCTCCTACCACGCGACGTCGCTGGAGGCGGCCCAGGAGGGCGACGGGCTGCCCGGCCTGCTCGACCGGCTCGGCTACGAGGACCCCGCGCTCGACGGGGTGGAGCACCGCGATCTCGTACGCCATCTCCTCGTCCAACTGCCCGAGCGCGAACAGCGCATCCTGCTGCTCCGCTACTACAGCAATCTGACGCAATCACAGATCAGCGCCGAATTGGGCGTTTCCCAGATGCATGTGTCGAGACTCCTGGCCAGGAGCTTCGCACGACTTCGGTCCGCAAATCGGATCGAGGCGTAACCGTATCGAGTGGAGTGCCGTCGGGGCCGTTCCCGACGGTACTGCTCGCTGAAAAGCCCCAGACCCCCTCTTTCCTGCACGGATGTCACCCTTGTTTGTCGACAAGTAACTACAGCGTGTTGCCGACATGTGACATTCTGCTGGAACCGCGTTTGCCGTAGCCCCACCTCCGGTATTCAGGTGGAGGCTGCGTTCCTCCGACGGGAGCGCCCGCCGCGACCGTCCGCGACCTCAAGGGGGTGGCATGTCCGCAGACCAGGGCAGCTCGAAGGTGCTCACGCTCACGCTCACCAAGAGCCCGAGCGATTCCGCACCCGACGCGCTTCAGAGCTCAACGGCCCCGGAAGCCATCGACACCAGGACCCTGTCCCGCTCCCTGTTCCTGCGGCTCGCCGCACTCGACCAGGACAGCCCCGAGCGCGTCTACGTACGCGACACGCTCATCGAGCTCAACCTCCCGCTCGTGCGGTACGCGGCGGCCCGCTTCCGCAGCCGCAACGAACCGATGGAGGACATCGTCCAGGTCGGCACGATCGGCCTGATCAAGGCGATCGACCGTTTCGACTGCGAACGGGGCGTGGAATTCCCGACGTTCGCCATGCCGACGGTCGTCGGGGAGATCAAGCGCTTCTTCCGCGACACCAGTTGGTCGGTGCGCGTCCCGCGCCGCCTCCAGGAGCTGCGGCTCGCGCTGACCAAGACCAGCGACGAGCTGGCCCAGCGGCTCGACCGCTCGCCGACCGTGCCCGAACTCGCCATGGCGCTCGGGGTGTCCGAGGAGGACGTCGTCGACGGCCTCGCGGTGGGCAATGCCTACACCGCCTCCTCGCTCGACTCCCCGGCCCCCGAGGACGACGGCGGCGAGGGCTCCCTCGCGGACCGGCTCGGGTACGAGGACTCGGCCCTGGAAGGCGTCGAGTACCGCGAGTCGCTCAAGCCGCTGCTCGCCAAGCTGCCGCCGCGCGAGCGCCGCATCATCATGCTGCGCTTCTTCGCCAACATGACGCAGTCGCAGATCGGCGAGGAGGTCGGCATCTCGCAGATGCACGTCTCGCGGCTGCTCACGCGGACGCTGGCGCAGCTGCGCGACGGCCTCATCTCGGACTGACCCCGGCGCGGCGACTGACCTCCGACCGCCTCCCAACCGCGCGGCGCGTGGCCCGTGTTGCTGACGGTGTTGCTGACGGGGTTCCTAATTGACGACCCGTCAGCCACACTGCCGCCATGCGACGTGGTGTTCGGAACGTGCTCGGTGCGTCGGCGGCCGTGATGTGCCTCGGCGGACTCCTTGCCGCGTGCGGCGGCGAGAGCGGTGACGGCTATGTGGCGACCGGTGCGGTCGGCGCGGGCGGCGCGGCTGGCTCGTCGCCGGGCGCGGCCGTGGGCCCGACCGGCGACGTGAGGCTGATCCCGCTGGACGGGGCCGGCGGCGGTACGAAGGACTCCGGAGGCGGCGCCGAGGACGCTCGCGGCGACTCGGCGGGAGCGCCGCCCGGAGCGGGCGAGGGCGCCCCCGGGAGCAGCGGAGAGGGCGGCAGGGAGGGGAAGCCGCCCACCGCTCAAGGGAGTTCACCGCCCGGTGGCTTGGCGGGGCCGGGCGGCGCCGGCGCCGGGCCGTCGGCGGGGAACCCGGGCGGTCCACCGCCCCCGTCGTCCCCGTCACGCCCATCACCCCCATCGCCCCCGGGCGCGGAGAAGCCTGGCCCCGCCAAGCCACCGGGCGGGCCCGCCGCGCTCAGCGTCGGCGCTCCGGACCGCGAGCCCGCGGACAAGCGCTGGTGCGAGAGAGTGACGGTCACCTTCCGCAACACCGGTGGCTCACCGGTGCGTTCGGGCACGGTCACCTTCGGTACGCACATCATCGGCGCGCTCGGCGTCGACTGGGACACGGTGGAGTCGACCGTACGGCTGCCCGCGCCGATCGCCCCCGGCGGGAAGAAGGAGAAGACCTGGCCGGTGTGCGTGGACGCGTGGCGCGTGCCGCTGGGCATGCGGGTCGAGACGCAGGACGTCTCGGTGGAGTGGAAGTAGCGGGGGCCTTTCGAGGGACCGGGCCCTTCGAGGGGCGTGGGCGTCGAGGTATGTCTGCCGGTGCCTCGTGGTCGCTCGCGCAGTTCCCCGCGCCCCTGACGGGGCGCAGACCTCAGCGCCTTTGCGACCGGCGGGGCAGGGGCGCCCCGATAGGGGCGCGGGGAACTGCGCGACCAGCCACGACGGCCCCGCAGAAGAGAACCACAGCAAGCCCAACGGCGCCCCCCGCCAAAGCGCTGCCGCTACTTAAGCGCGAGCCACGCCACGCCCGCCACGATCACGACCGCGAGGACGACGCCGAGAATGAGGCCGACCCGCGGGCCGGAAGAAGAGGTGGCCGCCTGCCGCTGCCCGCCCCGCGGCGCCTCGTCGACGAAGGCGCGGAACATCTGCGTGCTGCCGGCGGGGTCGGAGTTGCCCTGGGGACCCTGGGGGTTGTGTGCCATGGAGCATGACCCTAGCGAATCCACCGCCCCCGGCCCAACCCCCTCCCGCCTGGGGCTTTACGAGCGCAGCCCCAGAGCTTTGCCGACTCTTTAGGGCGTTGGTCCGGTTTTAGTTTGCCTGCAGCAACCAACTGCTCCTATGGTTGCCCTAAGCAACAAATACCCAGGAGGTGCCGTGGCCGCGCAGCGTCAGTACGAGGAGCTGGCCCGACAGCTCAGCGCCATCGGTGCCGTGAAGCGTGGTCTCGGACGGGGTCTGCCCCACGACTGCCCGGCCGGTTCCGCCGCCGTACTCATCCTGCTCGACCGCCACGGCGCCATGCGGATGAGCAGGCTCGCGGAGCTGCTCGCCGTCGACATGTCGGTGACCAGCCGCCATGTCGCCCATGTCGCGGAGAAGGCGTGGATCGTCCGCGATCCCGACCCCGCCGACAAGCGCTCCCGGATCCTGCGGCTCACGCCCGAAGGCAAGGCCAAGGTCGACGAGCTCTCCGAGCTCTCCATCCGGACGCTCACCCACTACTTGCACGACTGGACCGACGACGAGGTCGTCCAGCTCAGCACGCTGCTCGGGCGCCTGCGCGACAGCTTCGGGGACTGCCGTGCGGCTTCGGCCCGGCTCCCCCACTCCCCCCACGAAGCGCAGACCACTCACGAAGTGCGGACCGCTTCAGAGACCACCCGTACACCCGCGTAAGAAGAGGAAGTCCATGGCAACAACCACACCAGCCGGTGTGCGGGGCAGCCATGCCAAGCACGGAGCCCATCACGACGAGAACGCTCCGATGACGCACCGGCAGATCATGGAAGCGCTGTCCGGGCTGCTGCTCGGCATGTTCGTGGCGATCCTGTCGTCGACGATCGTCTCCAACGCCCTGCCCGAAATCATCGGCGACCTCGGCGGCGGCCAGTCCGCCTACACCTGGGTCGTCACCGCCTCGCTGCTCGCGATGACGGCGACCACCCCCCTGTGGGGCAAGCTCTCGGACCTCTTCAGCAAGAAGGCCCTGGTCCAGATAGCCCTGATCATCTACGTCGGCGGATCGATCGTCGCCGGTCTCTCGCAGAGCGCCGGGATGCTGATCGCCTGCCGTGTCGTCCAGGGCATCGGCGTCGGCGGTCTCTCCGCCCTGGCGCAGATCGTCATGGCCGCGATGATCTCCCCGCGCGAGCGCGGTCGTTACTCCGGCTACCTCGGCGCGACCTTCGCCGTCGCCACCGTCGGCGGACCGCTGCTCGGCGGCGTCATCACCGACACCTCGTGGCTCGGCTGGCGCTGGTGCTTCTACGTCGGCGTGCCCTTCGCGATCATCGCGCTGATCGTCCTGCAGAAGACCCTGAAGCTCCCCGTCGTCAAGCGCGACGTGAAGGTCGACTGGGCCGGCGCCTTCTTCATCAGCGCCGCCGTCTGCCTGCTGCTCGTCTGGGTCACCTTCGCCGGTGACAAGTACGACTGGATGTCGTGGCAGACCGCCGCCATGGTCGGCGGCTCGATCCTGCTCGCGCTGATCTTCGTATTCGTCGAGTCCAAGGCGAACGAGCCGATCATCCCGCTGCGGCTCTTCCGCAACCGCACCATCACGCTCGCCTCGCTGGCCTCGCTCTTCGTGGGTGTCGCGATGTTCGCGGGCACGGTGTTCTTCAGCCAGTACTTCCAGCTGGCGCGGGGCGAGTCGCCGACGATGTCCGGGGTCATGACGATCCCGATGATCGGCGGTCTGTTCATCTCGTCCACGGTGTCCGGCCAGGTCATCACCAAGACAGGCAAGTGGAAGGCATGGCTGGTCAGCGGCGGTGCGCTGGTGACGGCGGGCCTCGGTCTGCTCGGCACCATCCGGTACGACACCGAGTACTGGCACATCGCGATCTTCATGGCCCTGATGGGTCTCGGCATCGGCATGATGATGCAGAACCTGGTCCTGTGCACGCAGAACCAGGTCGCCCCCGAGGACCTCGGCTCCGCCAGCTCCACCGTCACCTTCTTCCGCTCGCTGGGCGGTGCGATGGGTGTCTCGGCGCTCGGCGCGATCATGGCCACGCGGATCACCGACTACGTCAAGGACGGCATCACCGACCTCGGCCCGAAGGCCGCCGCGCAGTTCGGCCACGGGGGTACCGGTGGCGGGGGCATCCCGGACCTGGACAAGATCCCCGAGCCGTTCCGCACGGTGATGGAGAGCGCGTACGGGCACGGCATCGCCGATGTCTTCCTGATCGCCGCGCCGATGGCACTGATCGCCTTCCTGATCACGATCTTCATCAAGGAGGTTCCGCTGCGGACGTCGGGTGCGCTCGCCCAGGGCGCGTCGGGTGGCTCTGGTGCCTCTGGTGACTCTCGTGCTTCGGGTGTCTCTGGTGCCCTTGGTTCCTCGGGCTCTTCGGATTCCTCGGGCAGTGCCGTGCCGGCCTCTGTTGCCTCGCGCGCCGAGGCCTCTGGCGGGGATCTGCCCCCGGTCACGAACGGGATTCCGGTACGCGGCTACGTCCGCGGCGCGGAGAGCGCGCCCGTTCCGCAGGCCGCCGTCACGCTGATCTCCCTCGCGGGACGGCAGCTCGGCCGCGCGGTCGCCCAGGGCGATGGGGCCTACGCCGTCGACGCCCCCGGCGCCGGATCGTACGTGCTCATCGCCTCCGCCGACGGGTTCCAGCCGCAGGCCTCGACCGTCGTCGTGGGCGAGGACGCCCTCTCGTACGACATTCTGCTCAGCGGTACCAGCGGGCTGAGCGGTCTCGTGCGGGACGCGGACAGCAAGCTGCCCGTCAGCGGTGCGATGGTCATCGTGACCGACGTGCGCGGTGACGTGCTCGCCACCGGGCTCTCGGGTGAGCAGGGCGAGTTCACCTTCGCCGAGCTGGTCCCCGGCACCGTCACCATCGCGGTGAACGCCGCCGGACATCGGCCGATGGCCCTGCCCGTCGAGGTCGGCGGGGCCGGGGTCACCCGGGTCGAGGTCGAGCTCAACTCCGGCGCGCAGGTGCTCGGCACCGTCCGTGCGGGGGGCTCGGCGCTGAACGACGCCCGCGTCACGCTGGTGGACGCCGCCGGCAACGTCGTCGCCACCGCGACCACCGGGACGGACGGGGCGTACGCCTTCACCGACCTGGACAGCGGTGAGTACACGGTCATCGCGACCGGGTACCCGCCGGTGGCGACCGGCCTTTCGGTGACCGGCAGCGGCGTCGACGGCCACGACATCGAGCTCGCCCACCCGGGCGAGTGACGACCCCGGCCCGTGGCCGCGCCCCGAGCGGAGGCGTGGCCACGGGCCGGTAGCGGAAAGGGCCCCCGGGCCGGCGGTGGCGTTCACGGCAGGGGACGGCCGGTCACCGCCGGGCCGGGGGTCGTCTGTCTGCTTGGGGCGGCTGCTTGTGGCGGCTGTTTGATGAAGTTTGGACTTTGAGGCCTCTGTGAAGGGGCCCGGCAAGGAGTAAGCGGGAATGGGACTCAACGCTCGGATCCGTACGCGTGACGGGTGGGCCGTGCCTCACGCCGTCGTCACGGTGACCGACATGACCGGGACGCAGGTGCTGCGGGCCGCCGCGGACGGGGAAGGCGTCGTGCGGGACGCGTCAGTGCTCGCGGCGGGGCCCTACACCGTCATCGTCACCGCCGTCGGCTACGCGCCGGTCGCCTCCACCGCGCTCGTCACGGCCAGTGGCCGCGCCGAGGTCGGCAACGTGGTCCTCGCCCGCCAGGGCGGCACGGAACTGCCGCCGCCCGGGCCGTGGACCATCGACCCGGCGCACTCCACCGTGGGCGCTGTCGCCCAGCACCTCGGGATCACCAGCGTGCACGGGCGCTTCCTGGAGTTCGGGGGGCGGGTGGAGATCGCCGAGGACGTGGAGAAGTCACGGGTCGAGGCCGTCATCCGGTCGGCCTCGATCGACACGGGCAACAGCATGCGGGACGGCCACCTGAAGTCGCCGGACTTCCTGGACGTCGACCAGTACCCGGAGATCACCTATCGGTCGAGCGGGCTGACGCCTGCGGGGGCCGACCGGTGGACGGTGAGCGGAGAACTGGGGATGCGTGGTGTCGTGCGGCCTGTCGATCTGGAGCTGAGCTATCTGGGGACCGGGGCGGATCCCTGGGGCGGCACCCGGGCGGCGTTCCGGGCCACGGCTGAGCTGCGGCGGGAGGACTTCGCGATGAACTACAACCAGGTGGTGCAGGCGGGGATCTCGGCGATCGGTACGACGCTGCGGGTGGAACTGGACATCCAGGCTGTGCAGGGGGAGACGGTTCCGGGGGTGTGAGCCGGCGGGGCCTCTTGGGCGGAGCCTGCGCCTTGGGTTCGTCTGTGGGGGCGGGGCCGCGGGGGTATGTGCGTGCTCGCCATCTTGGTGCGGGCGTTGATTTGCTGCTGGGCCAGTTGCCCTACTGTGCTCCGCTCGCACA